>CACXJZ010000004.1 GCA_902768105.1 uncultured Prevotellaceae bacterium | reverse complement strand
ACTGCAATGCAATGCGGGAGAGTAGGAAGCCGCCTCCTTTATAAAGTGCGAAGCCCTGTTATCACAGCGATAGCAGGGCTTCTTTTTGTGTGGTGCGATTGGGGAAGCCAATTGGTGCGGGGCTGGATTATAGGTAGAGTATTGCTACGAATGATGCAATCCAGCCGAGTATGCAGAGCTGTATGAAGTGGTCTTTGATGAGTGCTTTTGTGGGGCTTCCGCTTCGCTGATAGACGAGCATGTTCTGCAGGTGTCGTAGCAGACCTGCTATGACCCAAATGCTTGTGAGATAGAGGTATCGGCTTCCCATGCGCTGTATGACGCTATCGCTCATAGTGTACATGATGTAGCAGACGATGGTGATGGTTGCGACGATGGTTACTGAGAGGTCGATGAACTGTGCGTTGTATCCCACGATGCTTTTTCGTGGCATGATGCCTGTCTGTTCGAAGATGCGGTAGTCATCCTTGCGTTTGGCGAATGCGAGGAAGAGTGCGAGTAGGAATGTCATGAGCACGAGCCATTCTGATACGAAGATGCCTGCCGCCCATCCTCCTATGAGTACGCGCAGTACGAATCCTGCTGCGATGAGGAATACGTCAATGATGGCGTACTGCTTGAGTTTAACGCAGTATGCGATGTTAGCGAGCCAGTATGCGAGTAGTCCTGCCAGTGTGAAGATTGAGGTGTTTAACGTGAAGCGTGAAGCGTCTTGCGTGAAGAGTGGGGCTTGTAGCGTGAAGAACTTGCTGCCGCTGTAGTCGCTGAGTATCAGAAGCAGTATTGCCAGGAGTAGGCAGGTAATCATGACGATGTAACCCGTGCGAATGGAAACTGCTCCTGATGCTATGGGGCGGTTGCACTTGCGGGGGTGCTGCCGGTCGGCCTCTACGTCGTGGATGTCGTTGAAGCAGTAGATGCTGCTCGAGACGAGGCAGAAGGCTGCGAAGACCAGGAGGGTGGGGTATAGTAACTCCTTGTTCAGCAGGTTGTTGCTGAAGAACAGCGGTGCGAGTACAAAGACGTTCTTGAACCATTGCAGGGGTCTGAGCAGTCGTATGATTTCTGTCATGATTATACGGATTTATGGATTTACGGAATGGCGGATTTACGGAGTTTCTATGGCCTTGAAGAAGTCCTTGGCGTAGCGCTCCTTGTCGAAGTAGGCAGCGTGCTGTAGGGCGGCTTTGCTCATTGCCTGTCGCTTCTCGGGGTGCTGGTAGAGGTCGAGAATGGCCTCTGCAAGACGGTTTACGAAGCGTTCGTCGGTGTCGAGTAGGATGGCTGTCTCGGGCGTCACTTCTTCGGGTATTCCTCCTCGTCGTGTGGCGATGACGGGCAGTCCCATTGCTTGTGCCTCGAGCACGGTGGTGGGGAAGGGATCGTCCCATACGGAGGGTATGACGGCCACGTCTGCCTGTGCTAAGTATTTAGGCATCAAGCTGTAGGGGATAAATCCTGTGAAGGTGATGCGCTCCTGCAGTTCAGCGGCTTTTTCCTTGAGTTCCCTTTGGAAGTTGTCCTCACCTTTCTCGTTGCCGTAAAACGAGCTGCCGATGACGAGCAGCCTTATGTCAGCGTGCTGCTTGAGCATGTTCATGGCCTCTATGAGTTGCATGACGCCTTTCTCACGGTTGACACGTCCGCTGAATACGAGTGTGAATTTGTTGCTGTCAGGTTTCTCTTGGCCTGCGCTAAATGCCTGCAGGTCAATGCCGTTGTGTACGGTAATACACTTTCCGGTAGCAATGGTTCCGATGCGTCGTGCTATGTAGTCGGAGACGGTGAGTATGCGCGTTGCTGCGTCGTAGATTTGTTGGGCGGCCCTGCTGTTGCTGTCGAGCTTTTCGTTGTGCAGGTGGTAGATGAGCCGTACCTGGGTTATCTCCTTGAGTTTCAGTGCATAGCCTGGCCGGTTCTCAATGATGATGAGGTCGTAGTGCTGTCGGCGTATGTGCTTGATGGCCTGGTGCAGGAAGTACTCGATGCTGTAGTGGTAGTAGTCCTGATGGCGGTGCGTCCAGTGGTACAGGCGTTTACGCACCTTGGCCAGCGTGCTTGTCGTGTCGATGAAGCAGTAGTGGTTGACGTCTGACTGCAGGGCAGGGTGCTGTTGCGTGTCGGGATGTGCTACGCTATAGACGGTGATGTCGTGCAGTCGGTGGCGGTTGTTGTAGTCCAGGTAGAAGTCGGTAAGGTTCTCCACTGCTCCTCCCTGTACGGCAGGAACAGGCAGTATGCCCGATGTCAGTATGGCTATTTTCATAGTATTTACCAGTCGAGGATGTCCTTCCCGTTCTCGAAGTGGAAGAAGTCCACAATCTTTGAGAAACTCGCGTCCGTAAACTGCTGGTCCTTAGTCTCTAAGAAGCACAGCGGCTTCTCGCCGATGAACGATGCCCAGCGTGAGTAGCTGCTGAAGGGCCCCATGATGCGGTCGCAGACGGAGAGCGTGTAGAGGTCGAGGATGGCGCCTGAGGGCTCACGTCCGAAGCGCTGGCACTGGCATCCTTCGAACAGGCTCATGTCGAAGTCCTCGTTGCTGCTGATGAAGAAGCTGACGCGCTTGCCCTCCTTGGCGTAGAGGTCGCGTACGCGCAGCATGAACTGGTGGTACTCCTCGAGCTCGTAGAAGAATCGTCCCTCGTTCCACGTGGCATAGTCGCCGCGGCGTATGTGCACGCCCACCACCATGTCGTTGCCTTCGCGCAGGGTGCTGACCATCTTCTCAGCTTTCTGCATAATCTCCTCGCGCGGGCGGAAGATGCGCTTCAGCTCGGGCATGGTCTGCTTCAGGTAACGCGTGTCGGTACGTGTCTGCCAACCCTTTGTGAAACCGAGGAACTTGAAAATCTTGTCCCACGTCTCGTTGTGCGTCACCTTCCACGTCAGGCCCTTGTAATTATTCCATCCGTTGCCCCGCTCCAGATACCACTTCTGCCACAGCGGGAAGTATATGAACTTGGCATGCAGCAGGTTAGGGAAGTCCTCGATGGTCCAGTCGTAGAAGATGATGACCATGCGCCTATGCTCGGCCACACACTGAGCGACCGATGCCAGATAAGTCCACAGACGATTGCACGTCTGTCCGGGTGCGTCACAAATTACTCTCATACGACTGCAAAGATAATGGAAACTCAGGAAAAACGCAAATAATTCGCCATTTTTCTTTCATACGAGGACAAAAAACCGCATAGCGGTAAAATGAAAAAAAGAAACTGTCATCTGTCATTACTGTCATCAGTATCGAAAATGCTCAAATAAAGTTTGGCATTCTCCTCACTTATTCGTATCTTTGACCTTTGGTCGAAGATACTTTCACTCGACAATAAAAACAAAAAAGGATTTTTGTTTTGTATTGTGCTCGTTTATTCGTATCTTTGCAGGGTCGTACGTGAATATGGTGACAAAACAGATGAAAGAACGGGACTTGAGCTGGGACTTCGTGAAGCTGGTGCTGATGTTTCTCATTGTGTTCGGACACTTCTGTCCAGCAGGTGAGGGGTGGACGCCCGTGACGCGTATTGTGGGGCTGTGCGCCATTCCCGGTTTCTTCTTTGTCAGCGGCTATTTCCAGTCGCGGATAACGAGTGGTGCCGACTTCGTGGGAAAGCTACGCAAGACGCTGCTGCGTATTGTTGTGCCGATGGCGGTGTGGGGCTTGCTCTACGTGTTGGCGAACGTGGTGCAAATGTACTTCAACGGAGAGATTACCGACGTGCGTGGGGCTGTGCAGTTCCTGAAATACTCGCCGTTCTACGTTGCTGGCATCTTCTGGTTCCTGACGGCGCTGCTCATGTGTATCGTCGTGGGTTCGCTGTTGTCGTGGGCCGTCTCCAAGCATAAGCCAACTGGTCTTGTGCTGACGGCGTTGAGCCCCTTGTGCTTCTGCCTTGTGTCGCAGCCCGTGATGGAGAAGTACCATTTCTCGTTCATCTGGCTGTTCTACGTCATGGGCATGCTGTTCAGGCACGTGCGTCGCAGCAGCAGTCCCGTGTGGGGCTGGCTGGCGCTGGTGGCGTTTGTGGTGATTACCATCATCGGCGTAGGTTACGAGCCGCAGCACACGTTCTACTACGAGAGCAACGTAGTGAGTGAGTCGTCCGTCGGCTTCATCGTCAGCAGGTACGTCCTGTACATTGCTGCCACGACGTCGGTCATCTACGGTCTGCTATGGTTTTACGCGCGATATAAGGAGAACCGGCTGGTAAACCGGCTGGCGCAGGCGGGTGTTGACACGCTGTTCATCTACTGTTCGCACGTGCTGGTGCTGGTCATCCTGTACCGTCCCTACGTGCAGCCTTACCTCTTCTTCGGCGAAGGCTGGCCGGCTCATGTGGCTGAGCACGCGGTGGGGCTCGTGGTCTCGCTTGTGGTCTATTGGCTGATGCAGTGGCTGTGCACGTGGTGCAAGCAGTTCCGCTGGTTGCGAATGGTGTTGATGGGTACGAAATAAAAAAGTAAAGAGAGAGAAAAGAATATGCTGTTCAATTCCTGGGAGTTCGTGGTGCTGGTCTTGCTGACGTTCATGGTCTATTACCTGCCGTGGGTGAGACGCTGGCAGATTTATGTGCTGCTGGCAGCGAGCTTCGTGTTCTATGCCTTTGACAGCTTCTGGCTGTTGCTGTTGCTGCTCGCTTCAGGACTGGTAAACGCCGTCTCCAGCTACGAGGCGCGCTATTGCAGCCGTCCGCGGCTGTTTGCCACGCTGGGCGTCGTCGTGAACCTGCTACTGCTAGCGTTCTTCAAGTATGCAGGACTGATATCGATGTCATTTCTTGACCCGGAAACAGGGCTGGGCCACTTCCTCTGCACCATTCCCCTGCCGCTGGGTATCTCGTTCTATACGTTCAGCGGAATCAGCCTCGTGGTCGATGCCTACAAGGACCGCCTGAAACCAGAGACAAATCAGGACGCACGCCCCGTCTTCTGGCGCTACCTGCGCGACACGCTGCTCTACTTCTGCTTTTTCCCCAAGTTGTTGGCAGGTCCCATTGCGAAGTCGAGGGACTTCTTTGCCGACATCAACGAGAAGGTGATGAGCAGGATTGACTGGCAGTTCGTCTTCAAGTCGCTCGTGGTAGGCTATTTCCTGAAGATGGTCATTGCCGACAACCTGAAGGACTTTACCTTCTGGCTGCCCTTCCGTTACTCGTGCTACATGGGTACCGGCTCGCTGCTCACGCTCGTGTTTGGCTACTCCATACAGATGTTTGCCGACTTTGCCGGCTATTCGCTCATTGCCATCGGCATAGCGGCGCTGTTCGGCTACCGCCTGCCCGACAACTTCAATTTCCCCTATATCTCCAAGTCGTTCCGCGAGTTCTGGAAACGTTGGCACATCACCCTGTCGCAGTTCCTCATGGAGTACCTCTACATCTCGCTGGGAGGCAACCGCAAGGGAAAGACGCGCACCTACGTGAACCTTTTGCTGACGATGATGCTGGGCGGACTGTGGCACGGCGCTGCGTGGAACTTCCTGATGTGGGGCACCTATCACGGCCTCTGTCTGGTCATTGAGCGCGCACTCTGCGGACGGCGCGAGCATTGTCTGAGCCTTGGCTCCAGCGACGCAGCGCTCAAGGTGTCGCGTGTGCTTTCCATCCTCCTCGTCTTCGTTATGGTGTCGTTCGGATGGCTGCTGTTCACGCTGACGTTGGGCGAGACGGTGCATCTGGTGCTGGCCTTTGGGCTGAACTTCGGCAAGATGCCGTTCTTCGAGATGCGCTTCTTCCCCGTCCTCATCTACATGCTGCCCGTCTTTGCCTACCACATCGTCTATCTGCTGCGCGACAGACGGTGGGTTCAGCAGTACGTGCTGCGTTACAGCTATGTGTATTACGGTCTGATGCTCTTCCTGATTCTCACCAACAGCGGTAGCGTCAGCCAGTTCGTGTATTTCCAATTCTAATGTGTTGAGCCGATGATAAAGAAGTCTGTCATAAGTTTCCTGGTATTTGCGCTCGCCTACGCTGTGCTCATAGCCGTCTTCCCCAATCGTGGCATTGGTACGCACCAGTGGCAGGAGAATCAGATCAGGGCGCACCAGTTCTTGTATGAGCAGACGACAGACACGGTCATTGTGGGCACATCGCTCTCTGCACGACTGCTGGCGGACAGCCTGCCGACGGTGAGCTTCTGCGCGTTCTCGGCTTGTGTAGCTGAGGACGGTCTCGGTCTCGTTTTGACGAAAGAGAAGGCCCCCCGCTACGTGCTCTTAGAGACCAACTACTTCCTGCGCCCCTCGCACGGCGTGCTGGTCAAGGTGAATACACAGGGCATCATGCCCCTGCTCAGGAAGTACATTCCCATGCTTCGCGAACAGAATGCCCCCGCGTCCCTGATGGGCTACTGCTGCATGCAGGGTGCGCTGGCTCCCAAGGAAGAGGTTGACATGAAGCGACTGGAGGAAAACATTGCCAACCGCATCTCTGATGACGATACGCACCTGCTGACCGATAGTGAGGTGGAAGAGCGCTTGCAGGTCCTCATGCCCCTGGTGCGGGAGCTGGAGAAGCGTGGCACGAAGATTATTCTTTTCGAGATGCCGCTGAACGAGAAACTGAAGCATGTTGCAAGTAACGAGCAGACGAGACAGGTCATTGCACGGCTCTTTCCGCGCGACAAGTACGTCTATCTGCCCAACGACACCACCCGATACCTGACCAACGACGGCGAACACCTGGAACCTGATGGACAGCGTCGCTATTCGCACTACCTGAAGCAGCAACTGCAGCAGATAGGCGCAAACTAAACTTACAATTATATTATACGTTACAGACGAATTCCTGCTGTATGCGCCAGCGGAAGTTGTCCTTGCCAGCAAAGAAGCAGGCAGGGGGCAGCAGGCAGCAGTAGATGATATATCTGGACAGCGTGAAGTGCGTGATGTGGCTGAAGCCGAAGCTCACCACCTTTGCCCAGAACGGCAGCCACTCGGAAAGTGATTTCAGTGCGTTCAGCTCCACTAGGCAGCACAGCAGGTTGAGCGTGATGTACTGGCGCTGGAACTGGCTGGCACCGTTACGCTTGGCGTCTTCCAGGAAACGCTCGTTCGACCACAGGCGCGAGGAGAGCCGCTTTTTCATCATCTCCTTGGAGACTGAGGTCATAATGCTTCCTTCGTGGATGAAGTAGTGATAGACGCCCTTTGTGCAGTAGGCTGCGGCTTTTGTGTATTTCGTCAGGAAATACGTCCAATACATATCTTCGTGGATGATGCCCTCAGGGAAGAACAGCTCGTGCTCCAGTAGGAACGAGCGTCTGATGAGCCTGTTCCATGCCGAGGTGATGACTTCGTGAAGCATGAGGTGCATCAGTTCCTCCTTGTTGTCACAATACTCGGGCACCGTGTCCTCGAAAGCGTATGAGCTCATCTGGTCGTCGTTGCCCAGGATGTTTCCCTGCACGAAGTCGGCCTTAGGATATTTCTCGGCCAGCCGCAAGAGCGTCTCAATGCAGTCGGGCGTGATAAGGTCATCGCTGTCAAGGAAGTAGAGGAAATCGCCTGTTGCAGCCTTGATGCCTGTATTCCTGGCACCTGAGAGTCCCTTGTTGTGCTCATGATGGAGCATGACGAACCGCACAGCACCGGTATATTTCTGGATATAGTCCTCCGCCAGCTTGACGCTGTCGTCCTTTCCGCAATCATCAACAAGGATGCACTCAATGTCCTGGAAGGTCTGCTGGCAGACGGAGTCCATGCAGCGCGTAATGTACTCCTGGACGTTATATACGGGGATGATGATGCTTACTTTCATATGCGGTGCTTAATGATGTTGATGATGCGTTGGGTAAACCTGCGCATGCCTGAGGTTAAGACGTAGAATGCTGCATAGGTGCTGGCAATGTAGAGCAGGAGGGCGCCCACCAGACAGAGGATGAGCGACACCAGGTGAAGCTCGCCGTCGGCGCTGTAGAGCGACGTGAAGAACAGCTTGCTCAGCAGCGCACCCGCCACCAGTATGCCGCAATGCAGGATGTACTGCATGTAATAGACGAACGACGGGGCTTTCAGTCCCTCGCGGAAGGTGTAGTAGGGTTTCCACAGCAGGACAATCAGTATCAGGCTGAGGTTGCTGCCCAGCAGGATGCCGTTCAGCCCCCACCAGTAACCGAACAGGATGGAGCAGCCGAGGTTGATGCCGGCTTCGGCTATGGGCGACCACACGTCGGCAAATAGCTGGTAGGCATTCTTGAACGAATCGACCACCGAGCGTGTCATCCTGATAAACATGCCCAGAATCATCAGTAGCAGCGTGGTCTCGCCCAGCAGGTACTCTTCGCCCAGCCACAGCGTGATGAACGGTCCGATGAAGAGGTACAGCCCGAAACAGGCGATGCCTGCAATCCAGAGACGCGACGTGAACAGCTCCCAGAACACTTCCAGCGTGTGCTCCTTGTTGTTCTCGGCAACCAGGTTTCCGATGCTGGCGCCCATGCCCTCGAAGATGACGTTCATCAGCGTGACGGTGTAGCCGATGAGCATCATGTAGTTGCCGTAGTAGGCCACCATGCTCAGCGAGACATACGCGTAGATGATGAGTGGTGCCGTCTGTTCCAGTACGAACGAGCCTATCTTGTGGACGAACATCTGCTTCGTCTTCACCATCAGGTCCTTGTACTTGTGGAGTAGGGTAGAGGCCGATTCCTTGCTCTTGGTCAGCCAGGGGAACTCCTTACGTACCACGTGGTTAATGGCAAATACCGTCAGGACATTCGACAGGAACTCCAGCAGAATCCATCCCCAGATGCCCCAGGGAGTCAGCATCAGGAAGCAAATCTGCAGCACGATCTTGCCGTAGCGGATGCCGTGAATCCAGGGCATGAGCTTGTAGTTCTTCTGGTCGGCCTGCACCAGCACCTCGCGGTAGTTCCACAGATAGCTGAAGATGGAGCCGCTCAGGAACACCAGATACGCCACATAGACATACACAATGCCGCACTCGGTGTTTGGGAAGAGGAACGGCAGCGCCACTAGCACGGGGACGCTCAGTCCGCAGAGCAGCCACGCTATCCTGCGATAGAGAATGCCCTGCACGGTGAGTATCTCACACATCCGCGTCTGGTCCTGGTCGTGGAGCGGCTTATACAGCGACGTGGCCATCGCGATACCTATGCCGAGCTCCGCTAAGTTGAGGAAACTCAGAATGTTACCCAGCGTAGTGTTCAGTCCGATGACTTCCGTACCCAGGTGGTCGAGAAAGACCTTGCGCGAGAAGAAACCAATAAAAATCTGCACCAGAAAGAGGAACAACGACATTCTGGAGTTCTGTATGGTTCTATGTGTGCGGGAAGCTGCGCTCATACGACTGCAAAGGTAGTGCAAATCGAGCGAAAAACCAAATTAATCGAAGATTATTTGAGTATTTCCGAGATGCTGCACTTTTCATGGCATGAATCGTATAGTTTCATGGCATGAAAAGGTGCGTTTCATTACGGGAAAAGTCAGGACGTGACAGATGACAGATGACAGTTTCGAAATGCGCCGTTTTCGTGCGTCTAAACCAGAAAAAGGGTTAATTTGAATTAACATTTATATACATATTTATGCATATATTTATATATTATATATTATATATTATATATTATTACTATATTCTATAGTTACCTCATAGAAGAAATTTCGAAAAAAAGAAACTGTCATCTTCACATAACTGTCATCAGTATCATATTTTTTTTGTATCTCTGACCTGGCGGTCGAAAATACTTTCACTCGACAATAAAACAAAAAAAACTTTTTGTTTTGTATTGTGCTCACTTATTCGTATCTTTGCCGTCAGAAAGGAAAATATGGAAGCAATTCTGTAAATGAAGATGGGAAAACGAAGTGTATATCTTGATGTGGTGAAGGGAGTGGCCATTATTCTGGTGGTGTTTGCCCATTGCATCCAGTTCGGAAGCGGTGAGGTGTTCCATGCTACGCAGCAGTATTTCGGTGATGCCGTCTTTTCGTTCATCTATGGCTTCCACATGCCGCTGTTCATCGCTGTGAGCGGCTATCTGTTCTGTAGCTCGGTTGACAGGCATACTGCAGGAGAGGTGGCTTCCTCGCGGCTGCGGTCATTGCTCGTGCCTATTGTCGTCTGGCAGACGCTTTATCTCCTCATTCTGTTTCTAATGGGTCAGATACAGTTGTCGGCAGATCTTGTATATACTTATCGCGGTGGATTATGGTTCTTGTGGAGTGTGCTCATCTGTAGTCTGATTGTGTTAACGGGCCGTGTATTGTTCAAGGATTCCATCTTTTTCTGCCTGCTGGTATGGGTGCTCCTGCTGTTTGTCCCGGAACAGCAACTCAGCAGCTTGCACGTGTTTATGTTCCCGTATTTTGCGGCAGGCTATTACTGGAACCGTTACGGCATGCAGGACCGCTACAATCGGCTTTCCTGTAGGACGAAGGGAGCCGTTGGGGGCATTTCTTTTATGGGTTTCCTCCTCTTTTATTTCTTCTATGATGCTCCTGAGAGGTCCATTTATCTGAACGGGACTTGTCTGCTGGGACGTGACTCCATGACGGGGCAGCTGTTGATAGACTTGGCGAGATACGTTTACGGCTTCCTGGGTGTTTCGGCGGTCATGATTCTTATTGATTTGGTGCTGCCTCTCTTCAAGGAGTCTGTGGCCTGTAAATACCTGGTAGAGCTGGGAAAGATGTCGTTAGGCATCTATGTCATCAATCATTACACCTACGATCTGATGCTGTTGCTGCCCATCTCTTCGAACTATGCCTATCTGCTGACAATGGTGGAGACAGTTATTACGATAATCGTTATTTATTTAGCTGTCAGGTTGATAGAAAAGAACCGGATTTGCGCTTTCTTGTTATTAGGAAAGAGCCTCAGGGCTTGAGTATCAAGTTGTTTTTCTTTTATAGCAAGTCAGAACCTTATATATTGCCGGCTTCCGCGCAATGAAATACTTCATGCCTCTGGTCAGAACGAACATCACCAGCAAATAAACGACAATCAGCAATGGGAAGATGAGAAGAGCCCAGCCCATGAGGTAGAATAGATTGGTGGAAAGAGGCTCTACGACAAAGTAGCGGAGCAGGATGGCTAATGCTGCAAACACGGCGAAGATGAGATAGTAGGGCAGCATGCCGCGCCAATAGGAGGACACTTTCTGGTCGAGTCCCTTCGTAAAGACGAAATAAGGACGCCAGAAAATAGCGATGAAGAAAACGCTGATAATCTTGCCCAATAGCATGCCGACGATGCCGTAGAAGGGGGCCAGACATAGTGTGACAGAGATGTTGAGCACCAGTTCTGTCCATGCTGTCCATACGTCCTGGAACAGGCCGCAGGCAGAGCGGTATATCTCCACCACGCCACGGGAAAGGTAGATGAAAATGTTGAAAATGAGCAGATAGACGATGAGCTCATCCAACAGATACTCTTCTCCGAGCCAGCAGGCGATGAAGGGCTGGAAAAACATGAGTAGGCCGAAGATGATGATGCCTGTAATCAGGAAACGGACTGCCGTGAGCTCCCAAAACACTTTCATGGTGTTCTGCATGTTGCCTTCAGCAACGAGATTGCCTATACCGGCATTCATGCCCGTGCTGAGGATGTTTGTCAGGAAGTTGAGCTTGTTGACAATAATCATATAGTTTCCGTAGTAGGCCACTTGTACTACAGAGACAAAGGCACCCACCAGTATCTCGTCACTACGGTAGAGAATGAAGTCCTTGATTTTCTGCGCAAATATCTGGCGGGTCTTCTTGAGCACCTCCGGATAGGTCTTCAGGTTCCTGCGTCCTTCCTTCAGGTTGATGCGCAGCCAGGGGTACTCCTTGCGGATGCGGTAGTTGAAGACAATGCATGCGATAATGGTGAATATCAGTCCCACAGCAACCCACAGGTAGAGGTTCTTGTAGAAATAGACCAGCAGAATCTGCGTCAAACTCTGCAGGACGTTGATGGACTGGAAGTAGGCGTTGACTACATATTGTTTCTGATTGGCACTAATCAGCAATTGGCGATAGTTGAAGACGTATCCCGTGATGGCCGTGGCCAGAAAAGAGAAGAATGCGAAATAGACCAGAAGCAGGTCTGTCTCGAGATGTCCAAACCACCAGGGGAAAAACAGGCTGATGACAATACCGCAAGCCCCCATAAAGAGACCGATACAGCGGTAGAGGTATGCCAGCATGGACATAATCTCGTTGATTTTCTCATGATTGTCTTCTTGCAATGGCTTGTAGAGAAAATAGACGATGCTGGTACCAATTCCCAATTCGGCCACACTGAGGAATGACAGGATATTCATGAGCATGCCTGTCAGGCCGAGGAACTCGGCACCCAGATAGTCCAGGAATACCTTACGGGAGAAGAAGGCAAGCAAGAGGGAGAGAACGTAGAATAACATTCCCACCTTGATGTTCATGATGCTTCTGCGTACGCGTTCTCCCATTGGCTATTTGTTGTGTGTGGTGTGGATGAACTCCTTGTTCTTGTGGTTTATCTTAAACAGGTTGGTAATCATGCGCCAGACCAGACGCGGCAGGTAGGTGAGGCGGCTGAATACGGAACGGCGGCGTAGCGCTGAGGGCATAGCCACAAACAGCGACAGGCAGAGCAGTCCGAACAGGAGCCACCACTTGAAGCACCAGACGGAAACGCAGGCTGACAGCAGTATGGCCATTGCCAGCGTGATGACCAGCAGCATGGAGCGCGGGATGAGTGCCTGCTGGATGGTCTTGTCGATGTAATTGATGTTGCCAGTCACGATGGCCTTGGGAATGTAAGGCAGCATGAGCAGGAGCGTCTGAACCTGACCGGTCATCCAGCGCAGACGCTGACGCTGGAAGTTGTCGCTGTTGCTGACCTTCTCGTCAAAGACGGGGATGTCGTTCTCGAACTTGACATACACCTTCTCCTTCATGAGCAGAGCCTCGAGCTCACGGTCCTCGACGGCAGAGCTGAGCAGCGTGACGTGCTCCTTGAACCACTTGAAGTCGAAGCACATGCCGGAGCCGATGAGGGCTGAGGACATGCCGATGACGTTGTGGGCACGGCGGAAAAGCGTGTTGTTGATTTCCTCGCTGACACCATCCAGCACGGCAATATCGTTGTCGGAGTTCTTGGCACAGCGGTGGCACTGGATGGCTCGGTGTCCTTGCTCGCAGGAGGCATTCAACTGTGTTAGGAAATCTGGACGCACCACGTTGTCGGCATCCAGAATTACCACGTAGTCAAAGGTCTTCTCGTCCCTCGAATCAAAAAAATCAATAGCATACTGCAGCGCCTTGGCCTTGGAACTCTTCTCGAACGTTGGCTGGAGCAGGGTGATGGGAAATGAGCCTAACTGGGCGTTTGTCGTATCCTCCATGTGGTCGGAGATGACGGCAAGGTGATACTTGTCCTTCGGATAGTCTGACTGCAGGAACTGCTGTACGGAGTGAATGATGACCTTGTCTTCGTGGTAGGCAGGGTAGAGGACGAGGAAAGAGGCCTCCCTAAATCCCCCCGAAAGGGAGGACTTACCTGCGGAAGTAGAAGATGGAGATGTCCTCTTGGAGTTGTTAGGATGTGAGAATAATGATACGAAGGCAAAAAAGGCAGCATACATGACTGATGCTGCCATGATGACCCACAGCAGGATGTCAATGATATGTAGGACGTGCCAGATCATTTCTTCTGATCTTTGTTGACAAAGTGCTTGTCGCTCTTAAATATCTTGGCCGAATTGAAGACAGATGACAACATGATGAACGGTGCCTTGGCGAAGGAGTGGTTCCAGTTCTTGTCAACCAGATAGTCGGGCGTGGCCAGCGCGAAGATGAACATCACAAAGGCAAACATTACCCACCACTTGATGGCTAACGTAAAGTAAATCAGGGGCATAACAACGCTCATAAAGGCAAGAATTGACATCATGATGGTACGGGGAATGAGCAGCCACTGAATGAGTTTGTCAATCCATGCGTAATAGCGGTTGAAGATGGCTCCAGGCAAATGGTGGAGGTTTCTCAACACAGCGTATAGCTGCGAGGAAGCCCAGCGTGTGCGCTGCTCATTGAAATCCTTGCTTTCACGCATCTTCTCGTCATACACCAGAATGTCGTCAAAATAGTCAATGAAGATATGCTGGCGCATGAGCAGGGCCTCCAGCTCTTTGTCGAAAGCCGTTGACGTAATCTTGTCTATATTTTCCTTGAACCATTTGAAGTCATAGGCATTGCCCGAGCCGGACAGAGCAGACGACAATCCAATGGTGATATGACCGCGGCGGAAGATGGTGTTGTTGATTTCTTCAAACACGGCGTCCATGTGGGCAATGGCTGTGTCGCGATTCCTGGAGAGACGGTGGGCTTGTATGGCTTTTGTTCCAGAAACCTGGTAGGCATCGTTCATCTGTAGCAGGAAATCCTGGTCAACGATGGTGCCGGCATCCAGAATGACAACAACGTCATAGATCTTAAACTGTGGCAGGTTCTTTATGGCAAACTGGAGTGAACGGGCTTTGGTACTATTCTCAAAATTAGGGGTTAACAACGTGATGGGGCTTTGGGCAAGCCGGAAGTTGGTCATCTCGTCCTGGTGGTCGGAGATCACGGTAATGTCGAACAGTCGTTGCGGATAGGTCTGTCCTAAGACGGACATGACGGTGTCCATGATGGTCCTGTCTGCTCTATAGGCGGGTATGAGCACGATAAAGCGGTTCTGGTGATTGGCCTTGGGAATATTCGGATGACTGCTGAATAATCCGGTAATCGTGAAAATCGTGATGTAGAGGACTGTAAATGCAACGATAGCGAACAGTCCCCAGTCGATGATGTATATGATGCGCCAAAAATCCGTGTAATCCATATTATGATAGTTTTATAAAGTCTTTGATTCCTTTTAGAACAGCTTTTGCCAAGTCGCCATGACCTTGGACAGTATATTTGATGAGGTCACGGCTGCCTACTATGAAGGCGAGGTACAGATAGGACAGGAACTTCTCAGCCGACTGGACGTTTCTTTTGACAAAGAGCAGCCTGTTGCGTGTGATGTAGTAGGTGCGCAAGGGACTATTCTGCCCTGTGGCCTGACTCTCCTTGTGGTAGATGGTGGCAGCGGGCTCGTACCATATTTGGTAACCGGCTCGACGAATCATCATGGACCAGTCGAGCTCTTCGTAGTAGAGGAAGTAGTCTTCCGGCATAAGCCCTGCACGCTCAATGGCTTCACGCTTTACCATCATGGCAGCACCGTGGGCGTAGGGAGTGGAGTGGGGCGTGTTGTATTGTCCGTTGTCTTTTTCTCCGAAACCAATGGAACGGTTGCGCAGGGTGACGGAGCTTAGTGGGGTATAACCGGCAAACTGGATGGGTGCGTCGTCCCAGGCAAAGCGTATCTTCGGACAAACCATACCAATCTTGTCGGATGACTCCAACCGGTCTATCAGCGAACGGAATGCGTCTTTCCCCGCTTCCCGCTCTTCTCGATAAAGAACCGTATCGTTGTTGATAAAGTAAAGGTATTTGCCCTGAGCAGCACGGATGCCTAAATTGTTTCCGCCGGCAAAGCCTAAGTTCTTCTCACTACGGATAACCTTGACTTGCGGATAGCGTGCGGAAATGGTGGATGCCTCGTCTTCCTTGGACGCATTATCTACTACAATCACCTCTAATGAATACTCATCGAAGGGGATGGTATCAATTAATGCGCACGTGTCTTTGAGCCCATTGTAATTGACTGTAATGATAGATAATTCAATGTTCAATTCCTATATATTAGACTCGAGAGGCTTTTTTCTTTTCAAGCTTCAGACGTTTACGTTCTGCCTGCTCTGCCAGTATCTTACCTTCATATTCCATCCATTCGTCCTCAAAGAACGGCAGACCATAGACAAGCGACAAACCGCCATAAAAGACGAGGCAATTGGGGAACTGCATCAGCACCTGGTTACCATAACCACCCAACTGCAATGCCACGAAGGCACAACACATGCCGGCACCTATGCCTCGAAGGGACGGACTCTTCAGTTTAAAGAAGACAATGATACATGCCCCCAGAAGCATGATGACCGTAACAATCACAAAGACTGTCAGGCCAATGATTCCCGTATGCTGCCAGATGAAGACATACTCCGAGTCAGGAGGCATTGTTGCAAGTTTCCTGTATTTGTTGTTTGCTGGAACGTTCTCGTAACCAATACCGATACCAATACCCCAGGGTGCTTCAGCCAGATACTTCTTCATGGCTTGCTGGTTGACGGAACGTGCACCGGCAGATGCATCATTCCTGTCAAAGGCTGTTCGCATACGTCGTATCTGCTGGTTGCTGTTACCTATCGTGGTAAAGGCCAACATAAAGACAAACAGGACAAACAGAATACTGGCTGGTATGGCAATCTTAAATGATTTAGACAGAAAGATATAGACGATAAAACCGGCAAGGAAACAGAAAATGGCAGTACGCGTGCCTGAGGGGAACATAGCCCAGAAACATGCTGCACCTACAATTGCAAAGAATATGCGGTGCTTGAGTATCTTGCTGGTAATGGCGAAAATGAAGAACGCCACAGATGTTGCTGCAATACCAATACCGAAGTTGGCGGCATCACTATAGATAGAGAAATAACGTATCAGCGTACCGGCCTGAAGGATATGGGTTGAGCGTCCTCGAGTCTGTATCCATAAGTTCTCAGCTGCCGTAAAGCCCATGTTCTTCTGCTTCCATATCCAGAAGCATGCAAACAAAGCGACGGCACCCCATATGAACAGGTATTTCATGAGTACCTTAGGATTGGTGATATACAGGATATAGACTAAGAAGGCATACATTAACTGGTAAGCCATCAGTCGGGCACCCGTGTACCATGCTCCAATATTGATGCCCAGGTCGCAAGTGTCGTTCAACACTTCAATCGTACAGAATCCGCACCATATTATCAGCACGTATAGCATCATGTTGCCAGCACGCTCGGCTTTAAGGTCCTGCACGTTGATGAGTGCCATGATCAACAAGACTATTTCCAACATCTCATTGGGGATTGACATGGGAACGGGCAGGTGGATGTCCTTCATCTGGATGAAGTAATTGACAAAGAACAATATCCAGAAGACAAACATCCTGTACCTGAACGCCGCAATGGTGACCAGGACTAGGGCGGGGATGATGCAGATAATGGCAAAGGCACTGAAGCCTGCCGTCACAAACTCATAAATTGCAAGCAAAAACAGGAGAAAGAGCAGTAAAACTCTTCCTCCGTTGTTTTCAACAAAACTTGAATATTTTGATGATGCAATATTCATGAGTGTTTATTTTGCATGGGTATTCTCTGTTGCTGTCAAACCTAACTGAGAAATGCGATAGATGAAGTTCTTGAACTTCGTGTAAGGCGGTAACTGACCGGTGAACTCTTCCACTGCATAGCGACTGGCTTCCGTCAGATACATATACAGCGTGTCTTTGTTCTCAAGTTGCGATTCAACCTCCTTGAGCGCCTTCTGGTCAACGTCTTTCCACGTACGGTTGGCACGTGTGACCATCAGATTGACTGTACCCATGTTCAGCAGCGCCGGCGTAATGGATGTCTCATTCAGGTTGGGGTATTCCACGATGGCAATCTCTTCCGGCATAATGTCAGAGCAAAGGTCCTTGATGCTCTTGGCCATGATGTACCTGCTGTCTTCTGCCAGGAAATCCTCATTGTAGGTCAGACGACGAACCTGCAAACCAATGGAAATCCAATAATTCTCCAATTCCTGAGCAAGGAAACTCTTACCGTTGGCAGCATCGGTAGAAAGGAGGTTCAGCACATTCTGTTGTCCTTCCTTGAAGTGAGGCAGCAATACCTTACTCAACTGGTGCAGTGCCATATCGGAGATGGTCTTGTTGTAGCGACGATAGCGCAGGTTGCTTTCCTTTGGATAACAGCCCATGACGGGTATCTTGGTAATGCGCTCAGAACGCATGCGGTCACGCAGGGTGCGGTCAAGCAGCTCGATGACGAAGAAGTAGAGTGCTGTCAACATGAAAGTCAGCAGGAATGCACCTAACAGAATCATCATACGATTGGTCGGCTGGGCATTGAGCGGGAACATCGGCGGGTTAAGCACACGGAGTGTTGCGGTGGTCATTTGCAGGTTGCGCTGACGCAGACGTGCTGCATTCAATGCCTTCAACATCTCCATATAGTTGCCCTCGATGAAACCAATGTGACGGTTCTTGCGGTCGATGGTTGCACCGATAGGAGCATAGAACAGATATTGCTGGTCAATCTTTTGCTGCATGATGTCGTTTGCATTCATCATGGCCTTGGTTTTCTCCAGCAGCAGAACCTGCTCCAACCAACTGTCAATCATCTTATTAGCTTTGACACCAGTCTCGGCATTGAAGGATGCAGCCTCAATATCTCTGGTAAGAGACCTTACACGGGCTGTAGCATCCTGCAAGTCCTGCTGGGCTTTGGCTAACTCCTGATGAGCGGCTGCATCGGCACCACCGTTCTCACTACTCATAATCTGCAGGTTCGAGATACGTGACTGGATGCGTGAGATGTCGCGGACGCTATTGGTGAACTCACGGTTTGAGCGGATAATCTGTGCACGGTTACCCAACTGACGCTCCAAGTAGTCCATCAGGGCCTTGGTTGTCGTGTAGTCCATCAACTGGTTATTAACGGCAGACTGTTGCTCTGCTTCCAACGCTGCAATCTGTTTGGTCTGCTCAGCGTAGTTGATGATTTTCTTTGAAATGTTATAGCGAATCAGGTCATCTTCTGCATTGGTCAGAATACGATACAGACGGGCAACCTCTCTTTCAAAGAACTTGATGACGTTGGCAGTCTCACCAAAACGAATCTGCTCGTATTGCTTCTTGAATACGTCATTCAGAATATCCAGCGTGTTGTAGGCGATACCAGGGTCATTGGCAGAGTAGGCAATATCAATAATGTCACTATTGTCAAGCTGGATTACCTTGATGCGGCTGGTAATGTTGTTGATGCCAAAATACGGGTGGGCGTTCAGAATACCAAAGAGGTAGTTGTCCTGCATAGGCTTCTCGTATGCCTTCAGATTGGCATAGGTCTGAGCTTCACTGTTATGCTTAATCAGCGCTTTAACCTCAGCAGGAACAGTTGCATTCAGAGCGCGGAAGTGTTCTGCAGAGATGTAGTTGTTATCCTTGTTGGGATTACCATACATCATACAGCGGGCAAACAGACGAAGTGCCACCTCATGAATGGTGTTATCGGTGGTGATAATCAACATGAGGTTGGTAATGTTGGTCTGTGAGTTTCCACCAATGGCACCAGTACCTTCCATGTTATAGCCTGTGATCATACCAGTATAAATCGTGGTATTGGTATCATATACACGCTCCATGTGACGAGTGAGGAACCATGCAATGATAAGGGCTATCAACGGTAAGACAACAAGATACCAACGAATCTTGTATAAAAAACGAACTAAATATCTGAATGTATCCATAACTTATTATTTCGCTTATTTATTTTTTCTTCTTCTTTTCTTCTCTTTCAGCCTTTCTCTTGGCTTCCCTTTCTTCTTTCTCCAACCTTGCCAAGCGCTTCTGCTCCTCGGCATTCTCCTTCTTGATTCGCTTCTCCAAAGCACGCTTCTCTTTCTCTAATTCGCGCTTGCTCTTGGTGATAGTTCCGTCAAGCGTAATCTCTGTCGTGGTGTTGGTTATGATAGGGGTGTGAGTAATAATCTCAAGAGTAATGATGTCCGTTAAGATCTTGGTCTGCATAGCCTCATATTGAGATACCACGGTGACCTCCTGTAATTTGGTATAGGCAAAGCCCTCAATTTCCATTTCACCCTGATGGAACTGCTCCTGATTGAGCTGACCGGCACCCTGATAGATGGCTGCAGCCTCACTCATGGTCTTCAACGTTACCAGGTCATTGGTGATTTGGGCATACAATGTTCCAATCTGTAATTTCAATTGGTCGTATGCCTGGTCGCGTTGGTAACGGGCAACTTCTGCCTCAAGCCTCTTGCGTTTAACAGCTGCAGATAAATCCAAGATGTCCTCCAGGGGAACAGCAAGATTGACACCTACATTCCAATAACTCTGCTCTGTGCCCTGAAACTGTTGTAGAACCAGATTATAAGATGAGGAATTCTGTCCCCACATATCGGTCTTACCATAGCTGTAGCTGGCGTGACCTGTAACGTAGGAGAAGATATGCCTCTTCTGCTTGGCAACTTCCATAACAGCTAACTCATGGGTTTTTGCCGCTTGAAGTATGATTGGGTTTTCTTTTGCATTCTCATAGAGCACAGCCAATGGGGGAAGGTGGAATGTTGAGAAATTAATGGTTGTGTTGTCGCTGGAATCAAAGAATCCGGCGCTAATGCCACTGTTCTCATACTGTGCATAGGCAGTGGAGCCTGTTGTGGCTACAATGAATGCAAGTAATAGGCGTCTTAATTCAATCATCGTATTTAATGTTTCTTGTTTATATCTGATTTATACGTTTTCTTTTTGTATGAAAGCTGTCAGCGTACGGAAGATAATCTTCATGTCTAAAGCGAAATTATAGGTCTGGCCATAGATGATGTCCAGTTGCTTACGTTCTTCTGCAGACATGTTGCCACCTTTACCGCGTTCTTCAACCTGCCAAAGTCCGGTCAGTCCGGCTGGGGCCATGAAACGGTCGATGCTGGTATCTACAGTCAGCTTTTCTGCTTCATAGAGAGGTAACGGACGGTTGCCCACGATGGACATGTCGCCCTTGAGGATGTTGAAGAGCTGTGGAAGCTCGTCAATGCTGTATTTGCGAATGAAACGACCAACCTTGGTGATGCGTGGGTCGTTCTCGACCTTGACGAAGGCATTGTTGATTTCGTCTTCCTTTTGCTTGTTGAAGTCACTCTCTGCCACAACAAAGTCGTCGCCAACGAGCATAATTTCCTCGTCGCTAATCATCATCTCAGACTCCATGCCCATGTCATACATCTGCTGTTCTGCCTCATCACCCAAAGGTGAGGTGATGGTGGTGTGGGAGTCTTCTTCGTCCTCGTCTTTCTCAGCGTATTGGTTATTGTTTTTGCTGACCTCCTTCAAACGCTGTTCTGCATCGATGTACATGCTGCGGAACTTGAGGAAGTCGAAAACCGTATAGTTTGTACCTACACGCTTTGATTTGAAAAGAACGGGACCTTTACTCTCCAGCCTGATGGCAATGGCAGTAATGATAAAGACTGGTGAGAGGAAAATGATGGCCAATCCAGAGAAGAAAATGTCAAACAGGCGCTTCCAAAGAGGAATCTTGAACTTCAGAATCTTGTATTTTGCAGCCTGATCATTGAACATGATGCCCTCACGCTCTGATATGAATTGAATCTTCTTATTCAGTTCGGTGATGGATGCTTCCCTGTTCAGCGTGTCATTAATACCACATTTCTGGTAAATTCTCCTTTCTTCGTCTGTCAAGGTGTCTGTTAGCAGGATGAGATAGACATTCTGGCACTTCTTGTGGATATATGTGATGGCCGTAATGTCTTCATTCCTAACATTTTTCTCGACAAAAACAATGAAATGCTCATTCCTGATGTGTGGTGTGCATATAGATGCTGTCTCCTTATAGGCAGTCGTCATTTTTACTGACTGCCCAGGGATATACTTCAGGCGTTCTTGCGTCTTCGGGTTGCTTCCTAAATATACAACACCTATCATATTAATGTATAATTATATTAATAATGTGTCCCTATGATGATTAATTGGGGAGAATCTTTTTAACTCTGATTTTCAGCTCCATAGGATTGAAGGGCTTGACAATGTAGTCAACGGCACCAATCTCCAGCAAGCGGATACGCTCTGACGTAGAGTCTTCACTTGAGAGCATGATAACGGGGATGTGGCGGAACAGTTCGTTCTGCTTAATCCACTCAAGGAAGTCGTCGCCACGCATTCCTGGCATACGGATATCCGAGATAATCAGGTCTGGAGTATTGCCGGCCTGCAGCCACTTAACACCCTGTAGTCCATCAGGAAGCCACTGGACATCATAGTCACTCATGAGGTAGATGGAGAGAACCTTTGCAATGGTCTCTTTGTCATCAAGAATTAAAATTTTTCTTTTCATATACGTATATCAATAGTCTGTTCTAAGGTGCAAAGGTAAAAAAAAGTTTTTAATTGTGTTCAAATAATGATAAAAAAATGCACAAAACGGCAAAAAAAATTGCAAATTAAAAATTTTTTTGGGAATTTTGTGGAGTAAAACGTATTATAATTGTATAAGGATACAATATTTAATTATGGGAAACAGATATTTATTAGGATTTGATGTCGGCAGTTCATCTGTCAAGGCATCGTTGGTAAATGCCGACTCCGGCAAATGTGTTGCAACAGCTTTTTATCCTGAGAAGGAAGCCCCGATTATGGCAGTCAAGGCAGGCTGGGCTGAACAGGATCCTCAGATGTGGTGGGACAATGCCAAGTTGAGCTTAAAGAAGATTATGGCCGATGCAGGTGCTACTGCTGAGGAAATTAAGGCCATTGGTATCTCTTATCAGATGCATGGATTGGTATGCGTTGACAAGAATCTTCAGGCGCTTCGTCCTTCCATCATCTGGTGTGACTCGCGTGCCGTTCCTTATGGTGAGAAGGCCTTCAAGGAACTGGGAGCAGACCAGTGTCTGGGACATCTTCTGAATTCTCCGGGTAACTTTACGGCAGCCAAGTTGGCATGGGTAAAGGAGAATGAGCCTGAGACGTATGAGAAGATCTACAAGATCATGTTGCCGGGTGATTATATTGCCATGCGTCTTTCTGGTGTGGCAAACACGACGGTTAGTGGCTTAAGTGAAGGTATGTTCTGGGACTTCAAGCAGAATCAGGTTGCTGATTTCCTGATGAAGTACTATGGCTTCGACAAGTCGCTTATTGCAGATATCGTTCCGACGTTCAGTGTGCAGAGTGAGGTGTGTGCAGAAGCAGCTGCCGAACTGGGCCTGAAGGCAGGCACCCCGATTACGTATCGTGGTGGAGACCAGCCGAATAACGCACTTTCGTTAAATGTTCTCAACCCAGGAGAGATTGCTGCTACAGCAGGAACCTCAGGCGTGGTTTATGGCGTGCTGGGAGAAGTGAACTACGACAAGCAGTCGCGTGTCAACACCTTTGCCCATGTCAACCATTCTGTTGAGCAGACGCGTCTTGGTGTGCTGTTGTGCATCAATGGTACGGGCATCCTGAATGCTTGGGTTCATCGTAACATCACTCCTGATGTGTCTTATGCAGCCATGAATGACTTAGCTGCAACGGTGCCCATTGGAAGCGAAGGCGTAACCATTGTTCCGTTTGGTAACGGTGCTGAGCGTGTGCTGGAGAATAAGGAGATTGGTTGTTCTGTCAATGGCCTGAACTTCAATAAGCACAACAAGGCTCATCTGGTTCGTGCTGCACAGGAAGGAATCGTATTCTCCTTCTGCTATGGTATGGAAATCATGCAGCAGATGGGAATGGATATCCAGAAGATTCATGCAGGAAAGGCCAACATGTTCCTTAGCCCACTGTTCCGTGATACGTTGGCGGGTGTAAGTGGTGCTACCATCGAGCTTTACGATACCGACGGTTCCGTGGGTGCAGCCAAGGGCGCAGGTATTGGCGCAGGTATCTATAAGGACAATAATGAGGCATTTGCCACATTGGACAAGCTTCAGGTGATTGAACCCGATAACGCTCATCGTGCAGATTACCTGGCAGCCTATGCCCGTTGGAAGGAAGTGCTGAACAAGAATATCTGAAGATATCTTATATAACAATGTATAGCGGTGGACCTTCATGATCCACCGCTATTATTATATCCGTTGTATAAGCAGAGACTTCTTACTCATAGACCTTTGCCTCACGACGGCCTTGCAGCACGGCAAGAGCATTGAGGGCAAGGGCTTCCATTTCGTCTTCACCAGGGAAGGTATATACAGGGGCGAGGAAACCGATGCGTCGGCGCAGTTCGCCAATGATGTATTCTGAATGTGCCATTCCGCCCGTGATGAGAATGGCATCAACATGGCCACAAAGCACGGCCCCTTCTGCGGCAATATTCTTGGCAATGTGGTAAATCATGGCATCAACAATAAGTTTGGCATGCTCATCGCCATCCTTGATGCGTCGCAGAATCTCGCGCATGTCGTTCGTTCCCAGATGGGCGTTGAGACCTGCCTTGCCAGCAATGCGCTTCAAGAGTTGCTGCTCATTATACTTGCCGCTAAAGCAGAGACGTATCAAATCGACTGCAGGAAGGCTGCCTGCGCGTTCAGGCGAAAACGGGCCTTCACCGTCAAGGGCATTGTTGGCATCAATGGCCTTGCCGTGGTCATGGGCTGCTACGCTAATACCACCTCCCAGATGACAGATGATGAGGCTCAAGTCCTCGTATTGCTTGCCGATGCCTCGGGCATAGCGACGGGCAATGGCGCGCTGGTTGAGTGCGTGCCAGATGGCAATGCGTGGCATGAGTGGTGAGCCGCTGATACGTGCCAAGGGCGACAGTTCATCGACGACACCAGGGTCAGCAATGAATGAACGGCAGCCAGGTATCATGGCGGCTATCTCGTAAGCAATGAGACAACCTAGGTTACAAGCGTGACTATGCATGACGCATCCATATCGTGTGTCGTCAAGCATGCGCTGGTTTATTTCATATACACCACCACTAATGGGCTTTACCAGTCCACCACGGCCAATGACGGCATCAAACTCCAACGGAATGTCTGCTGTCTGAAGTTCATCGAGCACCAGTTGGCGACGGAATTCCTGTTGTTCAGTGATATTACCGAATGGCGCCAATTCCTCGGCAGAGTGGGCGATGTTACGGAGCAGCACAGGAGTCTCGTCTTCATAGACAGCCATTTTGGTGCTGGTGCTACCAGGATTGACTACTAATATTTTCATATTGCAGCTAAGGCGAGGGAATAATACTTCGATTCAGGACTATCTGCACGTGAAGGAAGCACGCAACAGCACTGGGTTCCTTGAAGCACGCCGGCAGTCTTGGCATATCCGAAGAGCGTCAGTGTCTTATAGAACACGTTGCCAGCCACGATGTCAGGGAAGATGAGGGCATCGGCTTGTCCGTCAATGACACTACGAATGCCTTTCTCGTGCAGGCTGACAGAGTCGAGCGATGTTTTGAGGTCGAGCGGTCCGTCAATGATACAACGTCCGAACTTTCCCGTCTGTGCTTCGGCGATAATATCAAGATAGTCTGCTGTATAGGGGAATGCCTTGGCACTTACTTTCTCTGCACAGTGTATGAGTGAGATACGTGGTTCCTCGATACCCAAGGCATGGCATACGTAATTCATATATTGAATCTGTTGGCGACGCTGGGCAGGGGTGGGGACAGGAATGACAGCCGCATCAGTAAAGAAGAGCAGTTTTTCATATTTGGGAATCTCGGCCATAGCCACGTGTGTGAGCACATGTCCTGGACGGAGGATACCCTTCTCCTTATCCAGAATAGCGCGAAGCAACACATCGGTGTTAATCAGACCCTTCATCAGGATGTCTGCCTCACCGTTCTTGCATAGTGCTACAGCACGTCGTGCACACTCATCTTTGTCATCGCCATCGACATAGATAGGCTCAATAAATCCCATCTCCTTGCCTTTCTCAATGGCATAGCGTGTACTGGCATCGTTGGCACATACCACTGCCACACGTTTACGGTCGCCCCGTTGTTGCAGGAAGACAATCATGTCGTTTAGGGTTCTAATGGATTGCATAGGCTTTATATATGTCTTTAGGATAAACTTTCTTTGTACCACTCAAAGAGTTTCCGTACACCATCCTCTATCTCGACCTTGTGCGTCCAGCCTAAGGAATGGAGCTTCTCCACGTCAATGAGTTTGCGCATCGTGCCGTCGGGCTTTGAGGCATCGAACTCCACTGTACCCTCAAAACCAACGGCTTTGACAACGAGCTCCGAGAGTTCGCGGATGGTCAGTTCCTTGCCTGTACCTACGTTGATGTGGCAGTTACGTATTTCGCCGAGGCTGGGTATGGCTCCACCGCGTCCGGCCGAGTGGTTTCTGTCAACGGCACCGTCGGTTGAGGCTCCATAATGTACACTTGAGTATTTCTCGATGCCGATAATGTCTGAGAAGTTGACGTTAAGCAGTACGTGGACGGAGGCATCGGCCATGTCTTCGCTCCAGAGGAACTCACGCAGCGGCTTGCCTGTGCCCCACAGCACCACCTTGTTGTCTGATATGCCATACTTTGCCAACACTTTCAGGATATCGTCATGATTTGACGACCCACTGAACCCTTCTACGGGACGGATATTGAGGTCGCGGCAGATAGCCTCCCAATCACCGTCGTGGATGAGCTTGGCCAGATAAATCTTACGCATCATGGCAGGCATGACGTGCGAGTTTTCCAGGTGGAAGTTATCATTGGGACCATAGAGGTTTGTCGGCATCACGGCAATATAGTTGGTGCCATACTGCAGGTTGTAGCTTTCGCACATCTTCAGACCGGCAATCTTGGCGATGGCATACTCCTCGTTGGTATATTCCAGTGGCGAGGTAAGCAGGCAGTCCTCTTTCATGGGCTGTGGTGCGTTCTTAGGATAGATGCACGTAGAGCCAAGGAAGAGCAGTTTTTTTACGTTGTGAGCATATGATTCAGAGATGACGTTGCATTGCATCTTCATGTTTTGCATGATGAAGTCGGCACGGTAGAGAGAGTTGGCCATGATGCCTCCTACGAAAGCAGCTGCCAGTACGACGGCATCGGGCTGCTCCTCGTCAAAGAATCTTCTGACGGCCAGCTGGTCTGTCAAATCCAGTTCCTTATGCGAACGACCTATGAGGTTCGTATATCCTCTTTGCTTCAGGTTGTTCCAGATGGCAGACCCCACCAGTCCGTGGTGTCCGGCAACGTATATCTTACTTGTCTTGTCCATTATTTCACAATTCCTTTCTCCAGATACTCTGCCAGATTTGTGCGTACCTTGGCGGCAGCACCTTCAGCAGCAACCTTGGCCATGTCGTGATCAACCATCAGCTTCACCAATTCTTCAAATGAAGTCTTGTTTGGGTTCCAGCCCAGCTTGGCTTTCGCCTTTGTCGGGTCACCCCACAGGTTCACTACGTCGGTGGGACGGTAGAAGTCGGGTGATACCTCCACAAGCACTTTTCCTGTAGCCTTGTCAATACCCTTCTCGTCGGCTCCTTCGCCCACGAATTCCAGCTCGATACCCACGTGTTTGAAGGCGTAGTAGCAGAACTCGCGTACTGAGTGCTGTACACCAGTTGCGATGACGAAGTCCTCAGGAGTGTCCTGCTGCAGGATGAGCCACATGCACTCCACATAGTCCTTGGCATAGCCCCAGTCACGCAGTGAGCCGAGGTTTCCCAGATAGAGCTTGTCCTGATGTCCCTGCTTGATGCGAGCGGCAGCCAGTGTAATCTTGCGTGTGACGAAAGTCTCTCCTCGACGTTCGCTCTCGTGGTTGAAGAGGATGCCTGAGCAGCAATACATGCCGTAGGCTTCGCGATACTCCCTGACAATCCAGTAGCCATACTGTTTGGCAACAGCGTAGGGCGAGTAGGGGTGGAAAGGTGTGTCCTCGTTCTGCGGCACTTCCTCCACCTTGCCGTATAGCTCTGAGGTGCTGGCCTGATAGATGCGGCAGCTGTCGGTCAGCCCTAACTGACGTACAGCCTCCAACACGCGAAGCACGCCTACGGCATCGACATCAGCCGTGAATTCTGGCGAGTCGAAACTGACTTGTACGTGGCTCTGTGCTGCGAGGTTGTATATTTCTGTGGGTTTCACCTTGCCGATGACTCCCAGAATCGACATCGAGTCGCCGAGGTCGGCATAGTGCAGGTGGAAGTGCGGCTTGCCTTCCAGGTGTGCAATGCGTTCGCGGAAATCTACTGACGAGCGTCGGATGGTGCCGTGTACCTCGTAACCTTTATCTAGCAGGAATTCAGCTAGATAGCTTCCGTCCTGACCAGTTATGCCAGTGATGAGTGCAATGTTCTTCTTTTCCATAACGGTTTATTTGTCTTCACCCGAGAACTGCTTGATGCGCTGCTCTTCGGACAGTTTACATATTAATAAGGTGTCATTGTTTTCAGCCACGATGTAGCCGTCAAGTCCCTGCACCACGACCTTCTTCTCCTGGGCAGTATGGATGATGCAATTGTGACTCTCGAAGACGTTGATGTTCGGACCGATAAGGGCATTCCCTGACAGGTCTTTCTTCGACTGTTCCAGCAGCGAACCCCATGTGCCAAGGTCACTCCAGCCGAAGCTGGCAGGGCAGACGAAGATCTCTTCGGCTTTCTCCATGATGGCATAGTCCACGCTGATGTTCTCACATTCAGGAAACAGCCGGTCAATCTCTATCTGTTCCTTGTCTGTGCCATAGATGGGCAGCAATGATTCGAACAGCTTAGCCATCTGGGGCAGGTAGATGCGGAAGGCATTGACGATGGTCGATACGTTCCAAACGAAGATGCCCGCATTCCAGAAGTAGTTATTCTTGGAAATATACTGCTTGGCGGTCTCCAGGTCGGGTTTCTCGCGGAATGAGTCCACACGATAGATGGCCTTGTTGCGCAGCGAGTTTGCCGAGAGGTTTGCCTCAATGTAGCCATAGCCGGTCTCAGGTCGTGTGGGCTTCATGCCGAGTGTAACAATAGCATCGCTGTCGGCTGTGAACTTCAGACAGTCAGTGATGACGCGGCGGAACTCCTGCGTGTCAATGACAACGTGGTCGCTGGGCGATACCACGATGTTGGCTTTGGGGTCTTTCGACTTGATGCGCCACGAGACGTAGGCAATGCAAGGTGCCGTGTTGCGGCGGCAAGGCTCGCAGAGGATGTTGCTGACGGGCATGTCGGGCAGCTGCTCGTGCACGATGTCGGCATACTTTTGGTTGGTGACAACCCAGATGTTCTCAGGTGCACAGATGGTCTGAAAGCGCTCAACGGTCAGTTGGAGCAGACTTTTTCCCACGCCCAGCACGTCGATAAACTGCTTCGGATGTTCAGCAGTGCTCATTGGCCAGAAGCGACTTCCTACGCCTCCTGCCATGATGACGAGATGATTGTTGACTTTTGCCATAAGAAAGTTATCTATTTACAATCGGCAAATATACGAAGAATTTTTGAGACGAACGAAAAATTATTCGTCTTTTTTATTTTTTCTTGTGTTTTCTGACTGATTTAATGACGAAATAGACGATTGCAAGCACCACAATTGCCACAATGACGCCCACGATGTAGTGGTTGTAGCGTTCAATGGTAGCCTCCAGTTCGTTTTCGGGTACGAAAGACGACAGATACCAGCCCATAGCAGCCAGGATGGCGTGCCATAGTCCAGCGCCTATCGTGGTGTATAGCAGGAACTTCCAGTAGTTCATGCGTGCCAGTCCGGCAGGAATGCTGATCAGGTGGCGTATGCCAGGGATGAGTCGGCCGGTAAGTGTGGCTGCCACGCCGTGATTGTCGAAGTACTGTTCGCTCTTCTCCACCTTCTGCTGGTTGAGCAGGCAGAGTTTTCCCCATTTGCTGTTGGCAAACTTATAGATGACGGGTCGCCCCACGTAGAGAGCCACAAAGTAGTTGATGCTGGCGCCCAGGTCGGCTCCGATGGTAGCAAAGAGCACTACCAGGAATACATTCAGCTCACCGCTGGCAGCATGGTAGGCAGCAGGTGCCACCACCAGTTCAGAGGGGACGGGAATCACCGTGCTTTCCAGCAGCATCAGCAGCAGGATGGTGGGATAGTTCAGATTGTTCAGCAGTGTTGTTATAAAACTCATAATGCTAATGTTTCGTTCATATAATCATAATACTCTTCTGGTTTCATACCCTCAGGAAACAGTCCTGCCAGTACGATGCGCGCTTCATGCGGATTGCGCTTGACGGCCTCATTCAGGTACTTCAGGAACTCGTCGTAACGCTTTAAGTCCCAACAGCATAGGGCCATGTACGAGTATCCGTCGTTATAGTCCTTTCCGACTGTCTCAAAGAACTTCAGGAACATGGTGTAGGTGGCATTCACATACTTGTTGTCGTAGAGCGACACAATGATGCGCAGCAGTATTGAAGGGTTGTTCTCTGCCTGCATGATGGCTCTTTTGAACGCCTTTTCCGCTTCTTCAATGAGTCCGTTCTCCAGCAGGATGTGTCCGCGCAACACCTCCATGTCGTTGTGGTCGCAGTCCAGGTCTTTCGTCTTGTCGAGACACAGCATGGCTTCTGCTAGCATCCCTTTTGTGCTGTATGCGAAGGCCAGCTCCTGATATACTTGTACGAGAAACTCGCTACTGCCGTCCGACAGCTGTTCAGCCTTCTTCAGGTGCTCAATAGCCTCGTCGATACGGTTTAGGTTGAGCAGGCAGACGCCTGTCTGCAGCTCGTTGTAGTAGAAGTCAGGTATCAGCTCCTCGTATCGCAGGTAGTATTTCAGCGCCTCCTCGTAGTTCCCCAGGCGGTAGAGTCCATTAGCCTTGTTCAGCATGCTGTCGGCATCGTTGGGGTCAATGGCCAGTGCATATTCGCTGCTGGTAATCGACTCTCCATAATCCTCGTTCATGAACTGTGCGCTGGCCAGAGCATTCCAGTAGTTGGTGGAGTAGGGGTTACGGTCGAGCAGTTCGTTGAATATGCGTTGGCTGTCCTTGAATTTCCCCACTCCCAGCAGCACGTGGCCCATCAGCTCCTTGAAGTCTGGCGAGTCATTGCCCTTCGAGCGCATCATCCACTCGTACGCCTTGTCGTTGACGCCGTAGTCCAGATAGATGTTTGCAATGTCGATGACAAAGTCGTTGTACTCGTCGGCATCCACCTGTTTGAAGAACTCTCTTATCAGTTGGTCGGCTTCGTCAATCTTATCTTGAGCGATGAGCACCTCCACTTGCATGTAGAAGTATTCCGGATCGTTCTTGTCGATAATCTGCTCGAGCAGCGCCTCGGCTTCCTCAACGTTCTCCTCATCCAGCGCCTCACGTATCTTATATACCAGTGGCGACGTGGCTCCAGGGTTGAGCGTCAACGCGTGCTCAATGGCCTCGTCGGCCTTCTCCAGCTCACCTGTGTAGTGGTAGTAGTCGGCAATGTCAGTCAGGTCGTCAGCATCCTGCAGTATGGGCTGCCCTGTGCTGACTGCCTCCTCGTAGTCCTCCAGCAGCTCGCTGAATTCCTCACTGTCGAAGTAATCGTCGCCTGTCCTCATCTGACCACTCGCTCGACTCTGCTGCTTTGTTTGTCCGTTAGCTCCTCAATCCCACCGTGCGGTTGAATACCAGGTGCTCAGGTGTCGATTCAATGTCTGGCGTAAAGTATCCGATGCGCTGGAACTGCAGGAAGTCGCCTGCCTTCTTCTCTGCCAGGTACTGCTCCACGTAGCAGTTTTTCAGCACGGTGAGCGAGCCAGGATTCAGCAGGTCGCGGAAGTCGCGGTCGTCGGCAGCAGGGTTCTCCACGGCAAACAGCTTGTCGTACAGTCTTACCTCTGCGGGCAGACAGTGGCTGGCGCTGAGCCAGTGCAGCGTCTTTCCCTTGATCTTGCGGTCGGCGCCAGGCAGTCCGCTGCGTGTGTCTGGGTCGTAGGTGGCATAGATAGCCGTCACGTTGCCCTCGGCATCCTTGTCGCACGGGTGCTCCTCGTCACACTTGATGATGTAGGCGTTCTTCAGGCGCACCTCCTTGCCAGGAGCCAGTCGCTGGAACTTCTTCTCTGCCACCTCCATGAAGTCGTCGCGCTCAATCCACAGCTCGCGGCTGAAGGTGATGGTATGCGTGCCGTCGGCCTCGTTCTCAGGGTTGTTGACGGCAGTCAGTTCCTCCGTCTGTCCCTCAGGGTAGTTCGTGATGATGAGCTTCACGGGGTTCAGCACGGCACTCACGCGGCAGGCCTTTTTGTTTAGGTCGTCGCGCACGGCAGCCTCCAGGAGTGCGTAGTCGTTCAGGGCGTCAAACTTCGTGTAGCCTATGCTGTCAATGAAGTTGCGGATGCTCTGTGCCGAGTAGCCACGACGACGCATACCACAGACGGTCGGCATACGGGGGTCGTCCCAGCCGCTGACCAGCTTCTCGTCGACGAGTGCCTTCAACTTACGCTTCGACATGACGGTATAGGTGAGGTTCAGACGGTTGAACTCAATCTGTCGCGGACGGTAGTCGAATTGCTGGTCCTTCTCCTGCAGCAGGTCCACGAACTTGTCGTAGAGCGGACGGTGAGGCACAAACTCCAGCGTACAGATAGAGTGGGTGACACCCTCGAAGTAGTCGCTCTGTCCGTGTGCGAAGTCGTACATGGGGTAGGCGTGCCACTTCGTTCCCGTACGGTGGTGCGGGGTATGAATGATGCGGTAGATGACTGGGTCGCGGAAGTGCATGTTGGGGTTCGCCATGTCGAGCTTGGCGCGCAGCACCATGCTTCCCTCAACGGCCTCAGGGGTGTTCATCTGCTCAAACAGTCGCAGGTTCTCCTCTATGGGACGGTCGCGGAAGGGGCTTGCCGTTCCTGCCTGTGTGGGTGTGCCTTTCTGTTCGGCAATCTGCTCGCTGGTCTGTTCATCGACATAGGCCAGTCCCTGTTTGATCATCCATACGGCCAGGTCCCACAGTTTCTCAAAGTAGTCGCTGGCGTAGTAGAGGTTGCCCCACTTGAAGCCGAGCCACTGTATGTCGTGCAGGATGGAGTCCACATACTCCGTACCCTCCTTCGACGGGTTCGTGTCGTCGAAGCGCAGGTTACACACGCCGCCAAAACGTTCTGCCACTCCGAAGTCCATGCAGATGGCCTTGGCGTGTCCTATGTGTATGTATCCGTTGGGCTCTGGTGGGAAGCGCGTCTGCAGACGTCCTCCGTTCTTCCCTGCCTCCAGGTCTTCCTTCACAAACTGTTCCACGAAGCTCAGGCTTCGCTTCTCCTCATTCTCATTCAAAATCTTCTCTTCCATATTTGTTTTCTTAACTTCTTTAATTTCTTAACTTTACTTTATCCCCCGTTCGTTCAGCGCGTGCTGGTACCGTCTGGCGTTCGCCATGTGCTCCTGTCCGTTGGCGGCAAAGGCGTGATGACCAGAGAAGTCATCCTTCGCACACATGAAGAGGTAGTCCGACGGCGTGTAGTTCAGCACGGCGTCAATACCCTTGATGCTCGCCACCTTGATGGGACCTGGCGGCAGACCCTTGTAGCGGTACGTGTTGTACGGACTGTCAATCGAGAGCAGACGGTCGTACAGCCGTTTCAGGTCGAAGCGCTTCCAGGCGAACTTGATGGTGGGGCAGGCCTGTAGCGGCATGTCCTTCTTCAGTCGGTTCAGGTAGAGGCCGGCAATGATGTGCTTCTCCTCCACGTTGTTCGTCTCCTCGTCCACGATGCTGGCCAGCGTTTGCACCTCGTCAGGCGTCAGTCCTATGGCTTCCGCCTTTTTGCGGCGGTCAGGCGTCCAGAAGTCGTTGTGCTCGCGTTGCATGCGCAGCATCAGGTCGTCCAGCGTCGTGTCCCAATATATATTATAGGTGTTGGGGATGAAGAGACACACGATGGTGGCTGTGTCAGCTTCGTACTTTGCACAGAAGATGGAGTCCTTCAGCGCCTGGGCTATCGTCGTGGAGTCAATCATCAGCTTCTTCGACAGTAGCGCTGCCAGACGGTCTGTGGTGCGTGCCTCAGGCACGGTCAGGTTGATGGGCTCCTGCTGTCCTCTGCTCAGCTGTCGCCACACAGTCAGCGCGCCGTCGCCCGGTTCAATCCTGTAGCGTCCAGTATGTATGTTGTTCGCATACTTTGAGTGCCGGCTGATGGTGTGGAATGCTTTCTTGCCCACCGTTGTGGCAAAGGGCTCCAGTTTGGCATAGACGGAGTCGATGGTGTCGTCCGTGTCAATATACACATATTGCGCCTCTTCGCTTGCCGAGAGCGACGCAGATAGGTAGTAGCACACCAGCGCAATGATGGCAGCAGCGCCAATGCTGGCGGCATACAGATAGACTTTCGGATATTTGAAATTTCCTTTTTTCATCATTTTGTAGTCTTTCAAGCGGACAAAGGTACGAAAAAAATAAAGATTATTCATTAAACATTAATTTTTTTTTGTATTTTTGCCACCAAAAACAAATATCAATCATATGAGAACAACATTGTTAGCTTGTTTCATGCTGGCGTCGGCGGCTGCCTCAGCGCAGGTTCTGCCCGACTCTTTTGTTGTGACAGGTTCCCAGAGTACGGTGACTCAGGAAAGAATGAACAAAGGTCTGATAATCAGCTCCCTGGACGCTCTGACGGGTCAGGCCGCAGGTGTGCAGGTTCAGACGGGTGGCAACCAGGAAGCCATGCTTTCCGCTGTGCGTGTACGTGGTACCACGTCGCTCACGGGCGGCAACGACCCGCTGGTCATCATCGACGGTGTGCAGTCAGACGTTGCCACGCTGTCCACCATCTATCCTGCCGACATCGAGAGCTTCACCATCCTCAAGGATGCCTCCGAGACGGCACAGTATGGTAGCCGTGGTGCTGCCGGCGTCATCCAGGTGGTGACGAAGAAGGGTAGTGGAGAGCGCTTCCATATAGCCTATGACGGCAGCGTCGGCGTGCAATGCATCTATAAGAGCCTCGACATGCTCAATGCCAACCAGTTCCGTCAGGCAGCCTCTGCGCTGGGCCTGAGCATCATCGACAAAGGCTACGATACCGACTTCATGGACGCCATCACGCGGACTGGTTTGGTACAGAACCACCACATCGCCTTCGGAGGTGGCTCCGAGTCGGCCAACTACCGTGCCTCCGTGGGTGTCACCGACCTGAGGACGGTCATCAAGACCAACCGTTTCCGCAACTATAACGCCAAGCTCGATGTGCAGCAGCTGGCTTTCGACAACCGTGTGACCATCGACCTCGGCATCATTGGCTCGTTGCAGAAGAACAGCCTCATACCCTCCCGTCAGAAGCTGGCCTACTCAGCGGCATGCTTCAATCCCACATTCCCAGCCGACCCCAATGCCGTCGGCGGCTACGACGGGGTGCCCGAGGCCTCGTGGATCAGCAATCCTCTGGCATTGCTGGAGATGAGCGACGACGAGGATAATGCCCACGTCAACGTCCACCTGAAGGCTACGGCCAACCTGGGCTGCGGCTTCACGGCAGGAGCCTTCGGAAGCTATTCGTACAATGACATCGGCAATGCCCACTTTTACCCCACCTACGTGTGGAGTCACGGCGAGGCCTATCGCGCTGACAGTAAGAGCGAGGAGCTGCTGGGTAACTTCATGCTGATGTGGAAGGGTGCGCTGGCACAGCACCACCAGCTGGAGGTGATGGGCGTGGTAGAAGCACGCCGTGAGAAACTCACAGGCTTCTACACCACCGTGTCGAACTTCTCGACGAATGCCTATGGCTACGACGACCTCGCAGCAGGTGCCATACGCCCGTGGGAAGGCACCAACTCTTACTACTCCAGTTCCACGATGACGTCCTATCTGTTGAAGGCCCAATACACCTATGCCGACCGTTACACGCTCAACGTCAGCGCACGTGTCGATGGATCGTCAATGGTGGGCGAGAACCACCGCTGGGGCTTCTTCCCCTCTGTCAGCGGCGCGTGGCACGTGGCCAAGGAGCCGTTCATGAAGAAGCTCCCCTGGGTGTCGAAACTCGCGCTGCGTGTGGGTTACGGTAAGAGCGGTAACCTTGGCGCCATCAATGAGGCCTATCTCTCCCAGCAGCTCATCAAGCCCAACGGCGTAGTAAGCGTCTATGGCACGCCCGTCACCACGCTGGGCATCACCCGTAACGCCAACCCTGACCTCAGCTGGGAAATCAAGCGCACGTTCAACGTCGGCATCGACATGGCGTTCTGGCAGAACCGCATCATCCTGACCGCTGACTTCTACACCTCGCGCACTTCAGATATGCTCTACAACTACGTTGTACCCGTGCCGCCGTTCCCCTACGACCATCTGCTGGCCAACCTCGGCAAGATGCGCAATCACGGTTTAGAGCTGGGCTTCGGCATCACACCCCTGCGACAGAAGGACATGGAGCTGAGCATCAACATGAACTGGACCTTCGAGCGCAACAAGCTCGTCACGCTGAACGGCTACTACAACGGACAGCTGCTGACGGCACCTGACATTCAAGGCATCAGCGGACTCACGGGTGCCGGTTATCATGGCGGCAGCACCGTCTGCTTCCAGATTGTGGGCGAGCCCCTGGGCGTCTTCTGGCTCCCTCACTTCAAGGGCTTCGTTACTGCCGAGGACGGTTCCAAGCGCTACGACCTGACGAAGGAGAGCTACAACTGCGGCCAGGCAACGCCCAAGGCCATGATGGGCTCTAACTTCGCTTTCCGCTATAAGCAGTTCGACATCACCATGCAGATGAACGGTGCCTTCGGCCACAAGATTTTCAACGGCACGAAGCTCACCTACATGAACATGGCCTCGCTGCCAAACTACAACGTCATGCAGGGTGCACCCGAGATGAACATCCAGGACCAGGACGTCAGCGACTACTGCCTGGAGAGCGGCGACTACGTCAACATCGACTATGTCACCCTGGGCTGGAACGTGCCACTGCAGTCGCGCTTTGTGCGCAGCCTGCGCCTCTCGTGCTCCGTCAACAACCTCGCCACCATCACGTCCTATTCCGGCCTGACGCCGATGATCAACTCGTCGGTGGTCGATGCCACGCTGGGTGTTGACGACAAGCGCTCGTTCCCCGTCTATCGCAGTTACTCTGTAGCACTAAGTATTCAGTTTTAAGAAAATAGCGAAGCAATGAAAAAGATATCATCATTTCTCATTTGTCTGTTAACCGTCAGCGCTGCCCTCACGTCGTGCTCACTCGAGGAGGACACGCGCGGACATATCATCGAGAACGAGACCTACACCTCGCGCGAGGCCCTCTTCCTCAATACCGTTGCCACCCTCTACAATTACATCGGAGGCCGCGACGAGGGACAGGGACTGCAGGGTGCCATCCGTGGTGTCTATGACCTGCAGACCTTCGGCAGCGACGAGGCCATGATACCCCTGCGAGGAGTTGACTGGTTCGACGGCGACCTTTGGCAGACCATGTACAAGCACTCTTGGAACGCTGGCCACGAGCTGCCCAAGAACGCGTGGATCTATCTCTACAAGGTCATCACCCTGTGCAACCACTCGCTCCAGACGCTCAAGGCCAACAAGGAACTGGCAGGCGATGACTACTTCACCTGGCAGGCTGAGGTGCGCGCGCTCAGGGCCATGTACTACTGGTACCTGCTCGACCTCTTCGGCGATGTGCCCCTGGTCATTGATTACAGCATCTCCATGAACGATGTGAAGCGCGAGAGCAGCAACAGCGTCTTCATTTTCTGCGAGAATGAATTGCGTTCCGTCGTCCATCAGCTGCCCGACGATAACAGCGCGTGGGAGGGCGACTATTACGGTCGCATGACGCAGTCCGTGGCCTTCTTCGTGCTCGCCAAGCTCATGCTTGGTGCCGAGGTTTATACGGGTGAGGCCCGCTGGGAGGAGTGCATCGACTACTGTGAGGAGATTAAAGGCCGTGGCTACAGCCTGGCACCCATGTACTCGTCCAACTTCTTCGTCTATAACCAGAACTCGCCTGAGAATATCTTCACCATCCCGATGAACAAGAACCTCTACCTGAACCAGCAGCAGAACATCGTGCGCTCCATACACTACCGCCACGCTGCCGCCTGGGGCTACAACGGCGAGAACGGCTCGTGTGCCACGCTCCAGACACTCAAGGTCTATGGCTGGCCTGACCATACTGACCAGCGCTTCTACGATAACTTCCACGCTGGAAAGGTTGTCGGACCCAACGGCGTCGTCACGGACCGCACGGGAGCGCCCCTCGTCTATGAGCCTGACAAGGTGCAGCTCGACCTCAGCGGCTCGCCCTACGTGGAGACTGCTGGCGCCAGGATGTACAAGTATGAGTTTGACAAGAACTCCACCAAGGGCGGTTACCTCGTTGACAACGACATCGTGCTCTTCCGCTATGCCGACGTGCTGCTCATGCTGGCCGAGTGTAAGCTGAGGTTGGGACGCGGCGGACAGGATGAGTTCAACCTCGTCAGGAATCGTGTCAACGCACCCGAGCGAACACTGACGCTCGACAACCTGCTCGACGAGCGCCTCATGGAGCTCTGTTGGGAGGGCTGGCGCCGTTCGGACCTCATCCGCTTCCACCGCTACAAGTCGCTCTATGACGGTCCTGATGCCGTTGACGAGTCTGACGGCCACACCACCGTCTTCCCCATACCTGCCGACGTCATTGCCTTGAACAATAAACTCAAGCAGAACCCTGGCTACTGATTAGCGAACCACGAAACAGAGAGATGGATTTCCTGACCGACCTGATTGCCTATCCCGTTGTGGGGCTGCTGTCGCTGCTTCACCACTTTGCGCTGTTCAGCGGCAGCGATGTCGTGACAAACGAGGCGCTGGATGCGATGGACTCGCTGGCGGGTGGTGACGACTTTGTGGCGCGCTACCGCTACAAGATAAACAGAATGCTGGGTGGTTCGCGGCCTTACGACTACTATGCCGCCCAGCAGAATCAGGAGCTCATTGGCTGCAGCTGCGGTTGTGGCTGTGGCTGTCTGGTCCTCCTCGTCGTGGCTCTCGTCTTCATACTTGCCGTTGCAAGCTTCTGATGCCAGAAATCTGGTTCCTGTTATATTACTAATCCGTCTCAAAATATTCAAAAATTTTTGGTATTTTGCTTACGATATCGTATCTTTGCAGTCGAAACATAACGATAAAGATATGAGACGGATAAGATTATGGATGATGGCCGCCTTACTTTTCTGCGGCATTGCGCCCGTCGTGGCGCAAGACACCCCTGAGGAGTTTACTGTTGCCTCGCTCAACGTTGACGGACTGCCCAAGAAGCTGTTGGTCTTCAAGGTCAATCCTGACGGTCCTGGTGACAGCGGTTCTGCACGCATCGGCAAGTACCTGTGGCAGAAAGGCTACGACCTGATGTTCCTGCAGGAGGACTTCAATTTCCACAGCGTCATCAGCGTGTTCCTGGAGGACGACTACAAGATGGACGAGTGGAGCGGTGACTTGGGCACGGAAGGCCGCAGCATCGACTATCTGCATCTGCAGAACCACCGCTTCGAGTGCGACGGACTGATGGCTTGTTGGAAAAACGACCTCATGGTGACGCCCGCACCCCGTGTGCCCTGGCAGCAGAACTTCGGAAAGTTCAGCCATGCCCTCGACGAGATGGTCACCAAGGGTTTCCGCCGCTATGAGGTGACGCTCAGGGACGGCACGCGCATCCTCTGCTACAACGTCCACATGGATGCCTCCGACGATTGGGACGAAGAGAGCGCCAACGACATCCGCGACAAGGCCGCCCGCATGGCACAGCTGACGCAGCTGCGTACAGATGTGATGAGTCAGATGGGCACGCGCCCCGTCATCATCCTGGGCGACCTCAACTGCTTCTACGGCCGCGATGCCGTGAAGAGCGGGTTCATCGATGCCATCAACGACTCCGGCCTCGGCACCATTGCCGACGTGTGGGTGGAGCTCAAGAATGGCGGAGCTTATCCTACCGACAAGGAACAGGGTGCGGCAGCTGGCGAGACGCTGGACAAGATCCTCTATATCAACCCCGCTACAGGTGCGCAGATTAAGCCCGTAGCCTTCACGCTCGACGTGGCAGACTATACTTATGCCAACGCGCCACTGGGCGACCATTACCCCATCTCTGCCACGTTCCAGGTCACCTCGAAGGCAACGGCCATCGATGCATCCACCGTCAGCCCTCAACCTTCAACCCTCAACCAGTATTACAATCTGAAGGGTCAGCGCACCAGCAGTCCCCAGGAGGGTATCTATATTATTAACGGTAAGAAGGTAAGAAAGTAAAAAAGTGAAGAGCAACATGAAGAAGCTATTTTCCATTATATTCCTGCTTATCGGCCTGACCAGCGTTCAGGCGCAGGACGTCAGCTACAACATTCTGGTGGAGCGCGACAGCACCGTAAAGGCCAAGCTCGGCGGTCTCTCGCTGGGCTCGCGCGAGGTGAGGTACTTCGTCTATGAATACCCCTCGACCGACCCTGACGGTCAGGCAGTTACCGTCAGTGGTGTCATCATGGTGCCCTCTGACATCGTCAGCGGCAGCACCCCCTGCGACGGCATCATCATGTACAACCACTACACCATAGGTGCTGTGGAGGATGCGCCCTCCATCGGCGGTAAGGGTCTGGAGGCTGTCAGTGCCGCCCTGTCCAATCCCCTGAAACCTAACTACATCATCGTGGCTTGCGACTACCTTGGCTACGGCTCCTCGGCTTCCCATCCGGCAGCCTACCTGTGTGGCGACACCAATGCCCGCAACTGTCTGGACGGACTGCTGGCAGCGCGCAAGCTGCTCGACGACAAGCATATTCCGCAGGGAAAGTTCCTCTTCAACATCGGCTTCTCGCAGGGTGGGACAGAGAGCATGTTTGCCGCCAAGCTAACCGATATGGACGACAAGTACAAGGGCATCCGCTTCGACAAGACCTTCTCAGGCGGCGGACCGCTGGACTATGAGACCATCTATCGTGCCTACGTCGAGCGTGACGATTGTGAGGACCTGGCCGACGTGGTGTTCTTCCTCATCAATGTCAACGAGAACTGCCACCTGGGCATCGACTACGCCAAGCTGTTCAAGGAGCCCGTGGCGTCAAAGGCGAAGGAGTTCTTCACAACGAAAGACAAGGATGTGATGTCAGCTATCGGAGTCATGTCGATGACGAAGGTCAGCGAGGTGCTCCAGCCTGCCTATATGGACCTGACCAGCGACGAGTCGAAGGCGCTGCAGGCGGCGCTGAAGAAGATTGGCGTCATGGAAGGGTGGGAGCCTGACCTCACCAAGCGCTACTATATAGAGCACAGCCGTCACGACAACTACGTGCCTATTCAGAGCGTGCGCGGCATCATTCCCTGGATGACGGAGAAAGGCTTCAAGCCCACCATCGTGCCGGGCAAGAGCAACTTGCAGACCGCCACACTCGTCTTCAAGCTCAAGCATCAGCAGTCGGGTATCGTCTGGGCCATTCAGACCATGGCTGCCATCCAGTTCTGGCCCGTGGTTTACTACGAGGGCGAGCAGAACCACTACTACCACGAGGTGGTACATGACATGAACCTGATGAAGGTGATCAAGATTTTAGAGAGCTGGGGCATCGACCTGCGTAAGATAGTCAACGACGGTGGCAGCGCGCCTGCCTTCAACGAGGTCATAGCCTCTGGCATAGCCGACGGAACCCTCGATCCCCATGGCAACGCCAGTCAGCTGCTGAAGGCTCCCCTCCGTGCAGACTTCATCTCCACGCTGATGAGCGTGCTCGAGAAGCTCGACCTGTCGCTACTGGATGCTTACGAGATGCTTTCCGACTCAGGCATCACCATCATGGACATCCTCGAGGTCTATAACTACATCAAGAACGGTGACGGAGGTTCTGCACCCGCGTACTCGCTCGAACAGGATGTGGAGGCTCCCCTCTATCTGCTTCGCAGCTATGAGCAGCAGCTCGCCTCTTGGTACATGCTGGCAGGCTTCGACGTCAACTATGATGCGTGGGGGAACTGAACTCAAGCCGACAGTTGGTTATTGGCTATTATTTATTGTTTCACGTTCCACGTCTCTAACCGCGGCGGTTGTGCGTTGAAAGGTGCCAGGTTTGTGCCTGCAGACTGGCACCCTGAAAGGGGATAGCCGGCACCCTGATGCCCGTAGGCCGGAAGGTTTGTCATCCGGATGTGTGCAAGGCGAATGCAGAGCCGAGCTCGCTCGAGCTATGCTGAGCCGCAGCCTTCACTCGCACTTGTAATTCCCCTGATTACAAGTGCAAAGTTACGAAAAAATTAAATGCATAACAAGCCTTTTCAGAATTTGTTTTCAAAAAATTTTAAATGTTAAAAAAATGCCGACGCCGTATCACCGTATCACCGTAACATTTGCAAAATTCGAAAATGCAGAAAAAAGGGCGTATCATAATTATATTATATATATAATTATAATTATATATATAATATAAAATATATATAGAAGTTTTTCCCATTGATTTCCACTAAATGTTACGGTGATACGGTGATACGGCGTGCTTGTCTCTGTCTGTTTTTCCTGAAAATGTTCTTGGACAAGCCAAGCGACAGAGCTGAGCAGACAACTGTGTCTTTTTAGACTCTACGAAAAGATGACGAAAACAAATAAATGAGTGGAAATTTGGAAATTAATAAAAAGTTACTATCTTTGCAGCGTGAAATGCAACGAAATATGGACGAGAAAAGATATCCAATACTCGACGAAGAGGAAAATAAAAATAGGGCATCATGAAGAATTTGAAAAGAATTAAATTTTCTATCATTATATTGTTGCACGCGGTTGCGTTGGGAGCTTGGGCACAGACAAGCGTCACTACCGAAAATGAACTGCGCACAGCAGTACAAAACGGCGGCAATGTCACTCTGGGAAATAACATTGAACTTAGCGATCAACTTGAAATCGCCTCGGGAAAGACCGTGACCATTGACCTTAACGGTAAGACGTTAAGCCGCTCGGTCAGTTCGCACACAAGAGATGGCAATGTCATCTGGGTGAATGGTGGATCGCTCACCATCGATGACAGCAGTGGTAACAACAGTGGTGTCATCAGTGGTGGCATGGCTTACAACGGCGCTGGCATCAATGTGGCATCTGGCGGCTCGCTGACTTTCAATAGCGGAACGATTAGCAACAACAAAGTGTCGCGCTACACAGATGGCAAGGAGGGGCGCGGCGGAGGCATCATGGTTTATGAGAATGCTACGCTTACCATTACTGGCGGTGTTTTCGACGGCAACACGGCCTATCAGGGCGGTGCTGTTTACATCATGAATGGTGCCACGGCCACCATCATGGGCGGCACGTTCCGCAATGGCGGAGCGTCGGGTGAGGGTGGTGCTATCTGGAGTGATGGCACACTGAACATTCAGGGCGCGGTATCTATCACAGGGAACAAGGGTAGCAACGGTCAAGATGATAATGTCTATCTGACGAACGGCAAGGTTATCAACATCACCGGCAGCCTCACGGGTAGCTCTATCGGCGTGTGTTTTTCGAATTACAATCGTAAATTCACCTCGGGCTACAGCCTTTATAACAGCAATATACTCCGATGACAACTGGTTTACCCTCGACGGAAGGAAACTCAACGGAAAACCAAACGCCAAGGGTATCTACATCCATAACAGACGTAAATAAAATAGAACTAACCTATTTATATTCGTGTCAGGGAGCTGGTACCTGACATAATGCTTTTGTTGTACCGAACCATTCCCCTGAATCAGGGTAGTGGTTCTGTCTTCCGCATCCACATGGGTTGACAGTATGTCAGGGACTGGTACCTGACACAACCGGTTTGCACCGTCAGTGCCCGTTGATTTTAATATGTTTTGTGAAATAACGAAGAATTCGAAATGGACTACCTGCCGAAAGACCCTGCCATACTGGTTTCGAGCGTGAACATGCTTCTAAGAGACGAGGAGTTTGACACGCTGGAATCGTTGTGCTATAACTTCGGTACGGAGCCGAAAGAGATAAAGAATTACCTGTTCGGGCACGGATTTGTGTACAGCGAGAAGCAGAAGCAGTTCCGTCCGATAGGATGTGACAAGAAAGGATGATAACGAAAGACAGTATTGAGACCGCCTACAGTTTTCTGATATGTTAACGCGCCAAACATTTTATAAATATTTTGGTAAAAACCTTTGAAATGTGGTGAAATAGTTGTATCTTTGCAGTATGAAGAAACTATTGATGATGTTTGCTTTGCTGACCATGACAATGATGGCACAAGCGCAGGAGAGAATTGACTTGTGGCCGCAGGGTGCGCCACATGTGAGTAGTGATGCGAGGGATACTGCTTTCGTGAAGGTGTTCTTGGCTCCTGCTGAGAAGGCTACGGGCCGGGCTGTGGTCATTTGTCCGGGTGGCGGCTATACGCACCTGGCTGTGAACCATGAGGGCTACGACTGGGCTCCGGTATTTAATCATTTGGGTATCAGCGTGGTGGTACTGAAGTACCGCATGCCACATGGTGTGAAAGAGATTCCGTTTGAGGATGCCGAGGAGGCTATCCGGTTGGTGCGTCGCCATGCCAAGGAGTGGAATGTTGACCCGCAGCAGGTGGGCATCATGGGGTCGTCGGCAGGTGGACATCTGGCATCGACTATTGCCACGCATGCCACGGGCGATGCAAAGCCGAACTTCCAGATACTCTTCTATCCTGTCATTACCATGGATCGCTCGTTCACCCACATGGGGTCACATAACGCCCTGTTAGGGGCTGATGTGTCGGCAGAGCTGGAGTTGAAATATAGCAACGAGAAACAGGTGACACCGCAGACGCCTCCTGCCTTCATCGTATTGAGCGATGATGACCATGTGGTGCCGCCGCTGAATGCTGCTTCTTATTATATTGCTCTCAACGCCAACAAGGTGCGTGCCGTGATGCACGTTTATCCTACGGGTGACCACGGCTGGGGACTGCGGTCATCGTTTGCCCATCATGCGGAGATGCTGATGGAGCTGAAGGCGTGGTTGAGGTAATAGGAGTTCCTAGGGTTACTTTTTATTCATTGTCGTGCTCGTGGCAGTAGCTGGTGCCGTCGAAGCAGTGGGTGCAGACCTTGCACTTGGGCATGCCGATGCTCTCGATGAGGTTCTCGAGCTTGGCGAACTTCACGCTGGTGAGGCCCAGACGACGGCCAATCTCCTGTACCATGCGCTGGTACTCGGGCGAGTCGGTGGTGGCGTACTTGCGGAGTGTCTCGGGTGTCTCCTTCTCCTCGAAGTCGCGGATGATGCGGCGCGTGATGAGCTCGTAGTCGCTCTTTGACGAGGTAAAACCAATGAACGGGCAACCATAGACGAGAGGGGGACAGGAGATGCGCACGTGGACCTCCTTGGCGCCGCAGTCGAAGAACGTGCGGACGTTATCGCGCAACTGGGTGCCACGTACGATGCTGTCGTCGCAGAACACGATGCGCTGGTCTTTCAGGATGGCGGGGTTGGGCACGAGCTTCATCTTAGCCACGAGCTCGCGGCGTGTCTGGCTGCCTGGTGTGAACGAGCGCGGCCATGTGGGAGTATATTTCACGACGGCACGCTTGTAAGGTATCTGTTGGCCTTCGGAGTAGCCGAGTGCCATGCCGACGCCAGAGTCGGGGATGCCGCAGACGATGTCAGCATCGACGTTGTCCTCCTGACCCATCATCTCGCCATTCTTCTCGCGCACGGCCTCGACGTTGATGCCCTCGTAGTTGCTGGAGGGGAAGCCGTAATAGACCCAGAGGAACGAGCAGATCTGCTGGCGCTTGAAGGGCTCCTGGAGCACTTCGATGCCGCGTGTGGTGAGGCGTACAATCTCACCTGGACCCACGTCGCGCACGGTCTCATAGTCGAGGTTGGGGAAGGCTGTGGTCTCGCTGCTCACAGCGTAGGCTACGGCGCCTTCGTGGGCGCCGTCAGGGAAGAGTCCGCGCTCCTCGGTCTTGCGTCCGATGACGATGGGTGTGCGGCCTAGGAAGTCGCGTGCTGCGATGATGCCGTTCTCAGTCAGGATGAGCATGGAGCATGAGCCTTCAATCTTCTGATAGACGAGGTTGATGCCCTCGACGAAGGTGCGTCCCATGTTGATGAGGAGTGCGACGAGTTCCGTCTGATTGATTTTGTTGGCAGAGAGCTCGCTGAAGTGCATGCGCTGCTCGAGGAGCTCCTCGGCTATCTGAGGCAGGTTGTTGATCTTGGCCACGGTGACCACGGCGTAGCGTCCGAGGTGTGAGTTGACGATGATGGGCTGTGGGTCGGTATCGCTGATGACGCCTAGTCCCTGGTGTCCCTTGAACTTGTCGAGCTCGTCCTCGAAACGCGAGCGGAAATAGTTGCGCTCGAGGCTGTGAATGGAACGGTTGAAGCCGTCAGTCTCGTCGAACGTTACCAAGCCGGCGCGCTTGGTGCCCAGATGTGAGTTGTAGTCAGTACCGTAAAACAAGTCGTTTACGCAGTCTTTGGTCGAGATAGTGCCGAAAAAGCCACCCATAGTTTTCTGTCTTTTTTGAAAAATTTGCTGCAAAGGTAATAATTTTTTACGATTTGATATTGACAAAATGCAATTTTTTTTTGTATCTTTGTGGCGTAAAATACGATTTTATGATGCGCATCAAGTTTTTACTGTTTTTCATGCTGCTGACAGCAGCCGTCTGGGGGCAGGGTAGCATGACGGTACTGACGGGTAAAGTGGTTGACCGGCAGACAGGACGCGCGCAGGCCCACGTCAGCGTGTCGTCGCCCAACGGCAGGCAGCAGACCGTGACGAACGACGACGGACAGTTTGTGCTAAAAACGCCCTCGCAGCCTGCCTACGTGGAGTTCTCGCACCTGGGCTACCACACACGCCGTATGCGCATTGACGGACAGACGGAAAACCTGCGTGTGAGCATGGTGCCCAGCACGATAGAGATAGACGAGGTGGTAGTGATGATGAACGACCCGATGGAGGTGCTGCGTGCCGCCATCAAGAAGATTCCTGCCAACTACTCGATGCAGCCTTCGCTCATGCATTGCTTCTACAGGGAGACGGCGCAGAAGGGCTCACGGTTTATCGCTATCAGCGAGGCCGTTACGCAGATGTATAAGACGCCCTATAACGTCGGCGTGACCCGCGATGCGGTGCAGATAGTGAAAGGTCGCAGACTGCTGAGCACAAAGGCCAAGGACACGCTGGGTGTGAAGGTGATGGGTGGTCCCGTTATTCCCATCATGCTCGACGTGGTGAAGAACTCGGAACTGCTGCTGAACGAGGAAGAGCTGCAGCTGTACCACCTGACGATGGAGATGCCTGAGCGCATCGACCTGCGGTCGCAGTTCGTCATCAGTTTCGTGCCCCTCTATCGTGTCTCAAGGCCGCTCTTCTACGGCAAGTTCTACATTGACCAGGAGACGCTGTCGTTCACGCGTGTGGAGCTGAATCTGGAAATGGACGATCGTGACAAGGCCACCAATTACATGCTGGTGAGGAAGCCGCTGGGGCTGCGCTTCAACCCCAAGGAGTTGACCACGACCATCAACTACCAGACGACGGACAGCGTGACGCACATCAGCTACGTGCGTAACGTCATGAAGTTCAAGTGTGACTGGAAGCGCAGGCTCTTCTCGTCGGCCTATACCGTGACGACAGAGATGGTGGTGACGGACATGGCGCCTGCCGGGGAGGTGCACGCCATACGTGGACGCGACTCGTTCGGCGCGCGCGACTACTTCTACGACAAGGTGAGCTTCTTTGACGAGCCTGACTTCTGGGGCAACTACAACATCATTGAGCCTACAGAGAGCCTTGAGCACGCCATCAACAAGCTGAAGAAGAGCGCCAAGATGTAAAAAATCGGCAATTTTGTTGGCTATTATAATAAAAAGGTGTAATTTTGCACCTTCAAACATTATTGTGTCAAATCTAACAAGGAGAGAGCATTATGAAACACCAGCTACGCAGTGCGATATGTACTGAAGGACGCAGAATGGCAGGCTCACGCGCATTGTGGGTGGCCACGGGTATGAAACACGAGCAGTTCGGACGGCCGATCATTGCCGTCGTCAACTCGTTCACCCAGTTTGTGCCTGGACATACGCACCTGCACGAGATAGGACAGATAGTCCGCGAGGAAATAGAGAAGATGGGCTGCTATGCCGCTGAGTTCAACACCATTGCCATCGACGACGGCATTGCGATGGGACACGACGGCATGCTCTACTCGCTGCCTTCGCGTGACATCATTGCCGACTCAGTGGAATACATGGTCAACGCCCACAAGGCTGACGCTATGATTTGCATCTCGAACTGCGACAAGGTGACGCCTGGCATGCTGATGGCATCCATGCGCCTGAACATCCCCACCGTCTTCTGCAGCGGAGGCCCGATGGAGGCTGGACGCTGGCGTGGCGAGAATGCCGACCTCATCACGGCGATGGTGAAAGGCGCTGACCCCAGCGTCAGCGACGAGGAGATGGCAGAGATTGAGCAGTGTGCCTGTCCTGGCTGCGGCAGTTGCTCAGGTATGTTTACTGCCAACAGCATGAACTCGCTGACAGAGGCCATAGGACTGTCGCTGCCTGGCAACGGCACCATCCTGGCTACACACACCAACCGCGTGGAGCTGTTCCGTAAGGCTGCCCGTCAGGTGGTGAAGAACGCACTGGCATACTATGAGGACGGCGACGAGAGCGTGCTGCCCAGAAGCATTGCCACACGCAAGGCGTTCCTGAATGCGATGTCGCTCGACATTGCGATGGGCGGAAGCACGAACACCGTGCTCCACCTGCTGGCTGTGGCTCAGGAGGCAGGCGTGGACTTCACGATGAAGGACATTGATGCACTCTCGCGTAAGGTGCCCTGTCTGTGCAAGCTGGCTCCCAACACGCAGAAATATAGCGTGCAGGAGTGTAACCGTGCTGGCGGCATACTGGGCATCATGAACGAGCTCAGCAAGGGCGGACTCATTGACGGCTCGGCTATCCGCGTTGATGGCATGACGCTCAGCGAGGCGCTGAAGAAGTATTCTGATTACTCGGATGAGTACTCAGAGATTTACCATAGCGCTCCTGCTGGCCGCTTCTCGACGAAGATGGGCAGTCAGAGCGAACGCTACGAGACGCTGGACCTTGACCGTGAGAACGGCTGCATACGCGACATTGCACATGCCTATACAAAAGATGGTGGACTGGCCGTGCTCTTCGGCAATATAGCCCAGGACGGCTGCGTGGTGAAGACGGCAGGCGTCGATGAGAGCCTGTGGCACTTCGAGGGTCCTGCCGTGGTGTTCGACTCGCAGGAAGACGCCTGTGAGGGAATCCTCGGTGGACGCGTGAAGAGCGGCGACTGCGTGGTCATCACTCACGAAGGTCCCAAGGGAGGCCCTGGCATGCAGGAGATGCTCTATCCTACGAGCTACATCAAGTCGATGCACCTGGGCAAGGAGTGTGCGCTGATAACGGACGGACGCTTCTCAGGCGGCACCAGCGGTCTGAGCATCGGACACATTTCGCCAGAGGCTGCCAATGGTGGTAACATTGGAAAGATTAAGGATGGTGACATCATCGTCATCGACATTCCCTCGCGCAGCATCAGCGTGAAGCTCAGCGACGAGGAGCTGGCAGCACGTCCGCAGCAGCCGCTGAAGCGTAACCGCGTGGTTAGCAAGGCCCTGCGTGCCTACGCCCAGAGCGTCTCGAGTGCTGACAAGGGTGGTATAAGAATCATAGACTAAGAAAATATGAGAGACAGAATAACAGGAGCGAAGGCGCTGATGAGGGCGTTGCAGGGAGAAGGGGTGAAGACCATCTTCGGATATCCTGGCGGCAGCATCATGCCCGTCTATGACGCGCTGTTCGATTACACACGCGGAGAGAAGAAGTGCTTTGACCACATACTGGTGAGACACGAACAGGGCGCCACGCACGCTGCAGAAGGCTATGCACGCATCTCTGGCGAGGTGGGTGTGGCACTCGTCACCAGCGGCCCTGGCGTAACCAACACGCTGACAGGTATTGCCGACGCGATGCTCGACTCGACACCCATCGTCGTCATTGCTGGACAGGTGGCCATTGGCGCCCTGGGTACTGACGCCTTCCAGGAGGTTGACCTCGTGGGTGTGGCGCAGCCCATCTCGAAGTGGTCGTACCAGATACGTCATGCTGAAGACGTGGCGTGGGCAGTGAGCCGTGCGTTCTATATTGCACGTACAGGACGCCCAGGACCTGTGGTGCTCGACTTCGCTAGGAATGCGCAGGTCGAGGAGATTGACTGGGAACCCAAGAAGGTGGACTTCATACGCTCGTATGTGCCTTATCCGAAGCTGGATGAGGCTCTTGTGCGCGAGGCCGCTGAACTCATCAATAATGCCAAGAAACCCTTGGCGCTGGTAGGGCAGGGCGTAGAGCTGGGTAATGCCCAGGAGGAGCTGAAAGCGTTTCTGGAGAAAGCTGACATTCCTGCAGGACGTACCATGCTGGGACTCTCGGCACTGCCTTCGAACCATCCGCTGAACGTGGGTATGCTGGGTATGCATGGCAACTATGCCGTTAACCTGAAAGAGCAGGAGTGTGATGTGCTCATCGCCATCGGCATGCGCTTCTCGGACCGTGTGACGGGTAACCTGAAGACGTATGCCAAGCAGGCTAAGATCATACATCTGGACATTGACCGCAGCGAGATTGACAAGAACGTGAAGACGGACGTGGCTGTGGTGGCTGACTGTAAGGAGTCGCTGCCGGCACTGACCGCACTTCTTCATGCCGCTGACCACAAAGAGTGGCGCGAGTCGTTCCGCGAGCTCGATGCAAAGGAGCGTGAGAAAGTCATTGAGCCTGCCATCCATCCTACCAGTGGTCCGCTGCTGATGGGCGAGGTGGTGAACGCTGTGGCAGAACAGGCTGCCGACGATGCCATACTGGTGACGGACGTAGGTCAGAACCAGCTGTTTGCAACCCGTTATTTCAAATATCATCACAAACGCAGCATCTGCACCAGCGGAGGCCTAGGTACGATGGGCTACGGCATGCCTGCCGCCATCGGAGCAACCTTTGCTGCGCCGCAGCGCACCGTTTGCTGTTTCATGGGCGACGGCGGCTTCCAGATGTGTATTGAGGAGCTGGGCACCATCATGGAGCAGAAGGCGCCTGTGAAGATGATCCTGATGAACAACCACTATCTGGGTAACGTGCGCCAGTGGCAGGACATGTTCTGGTTGAAGCGCAAGTCGTTCACCAAGATGATGAACCCCTGCTACGAACTGATCGCACAGGGCTACGGCATTCCATATCAGGCAGTTACTGACCGCAAAGACCTGGAGGCAGCCGTACGGCGTATGCTGACGACTGACGGCCCCTTCATCCTGGAGTGTGCCATCAAGGAAGACGACGACGTGCTGCCGATGACGCCCCCAGGCATGAACGTCAACGACATGATGCTGGAGATTTAGATTATTATAGTTTACGGTTTACAAAAAGATGAAAGAGAATAAGAAACTCTACACCCTGCTGGTCTATTCGGAGAATGTTGCTGGTATCCTGAATCAGATTACCGCTGTGTTTACGCGCCGTCAGGTGAACATCGAGAGCCTGAACGTGTCGGCATCAAGCATTGAGGGTGTACACAAATACACCATTACGGCCTGGAGCGATGAGGACCAGATAGTGAAAATCACCAAGCAGATAGAGAAGAAGATAGACGTTGTGAAGGCTAACTACTTTACTGACGACCAGCTGTTTATACGTGAAACGGGACTCTATAAGCTCTCTACGAAGCACGTGCTGGAGAATCCTGAAATCTCGCGTACCATTCGCCGCTACGGAGCCAGCATCATTGAGGTGAACCCCACCTACGTCATTGTGATGATGTATGGCGTGACGGAGCAGATTGTGGAACTTTATCGTGCGCTTGACACCTTCGGCTGTGTGTTCCAATATACGCGTAGCGGACGCATTGCCGTCACACGTGGCATGCAGGAGCAGGTGAGCGCATTCCTAGAGGAAAGGGAAAAGAATGGATAAGATAGGACGTTACGAGTTTATGGCAGAGCCGTTCCACTGCGACTTCAGCGGACGGCTGTTCATGGGGCACCTGGGCAACCACATGCTCAATGCTGCCGACTTCCACTCTACTGATCGTGGCTTCGGCATGAAGTACCTCATGTCAATCAACCGTTCGTGGGTGCTCTCACGACTGGCCATTGAGATGACGGAGATGCCCAAGCAATACACCCGTTTCAATGTCGAGACTTGGGTGGAGTCGGCCATGCGATACTTCACGAGCCGTAACTTCGCCGTTGTGGGAACAGCTGATGACGAACAGCCCAAGGTATATGGCTACGGTCGTTCCATCTGGGCAATGATTGACACTGAGACGCGTCAGCCGACAGACATCTATGACATTGATAACGGAGCCATCGACAACTGGATAGTCAAAGACAAGGAGTGTCCCATTGACAAGGGTGGGAGAGTGCGCATGTCTGACGAAGCGGCACTGGTGCGCACCATCGACACCTTTTATAACGATGTGGATATCAACGGACACATCAACTCGGTAAAGTATATTGAACACGTACTCGACCTGTGGCCGCTCGACTGGTATCGTGACTATCAGATAAAACGCTTCGAGATTGCCTATGTGGCTGAGGCTCACGCAGGTGATCAGCTCTCGTTCTATCGTGAGCAGACCGCTGACGGCGAATATTGCGTGCGTATTGTACGTACAGACGGCACAGAATGCTGTCGCAGTAAGGTAACGTTTGTTCAAATCAGCAAGTGATGGAGCAGAAACAAGAGGATATATATATAATAGGTATAGAGTCGAGCTGTGACGATACGTCGGCTGCCGTGCTCAAGAACGGGGTGCTGCTGTCGAACGTGACGGCATCGCAGGCTGTGCACGAGGCATATGGTGGCGTGGTGCCTGAACTGGCATCGCGTGCCCACCAGCAGAACGTGGTGCCTGTGGTGCACGAGGCCCTGAAACGGGCTGGCGTACAGAAGGAACAGCTCTCGGCGGTGGCCTTCACGCGTGGTCCTGGACTCATGGGTTCGCTGCTCGTGGGCGTGAACTTCGCCAAGGGCTTTGCCCGTTCGCTGGGCATACCCCTCATTGACGTGAACCACTTGCAGGGACACGTGATGGCGCACTTCATAGCCTCACCCAAACCCTCTCCAAAAGGAGAGGGCTTACCTACGGACTCCGTAGCGCAAAAGCTCCCTCTCACTTTGGAGAGGGCGGGGGGAGAGGCTCCTCCTCCTTTTCCTTTCCTCTGCCTCCTCGTTTCTGGCGGCAACTCACAGATAGTCAAGGTGAATGCCTATAACGACATGGAGGTGTTGGGACAGACCATCGACGATGCCGCAGGAGAGGCTATTGATAAGTGCTCGAAGGTGATGGGACTGGGCTATCCTGGCGGCCCCATCATCGACAGGCTGGCACGTCAGGGTAACCCCAAGGCCTACCAGTTCTCGGAGCCTCACATCCCTGGACTGGACTACAGCTTCTCTGGTCTGAAGACATCGTTCCTGTACTCGCTGCAGAAGTGGGTGAAGGACGATCCCGACTTCATTGAGCACCACAAGGAGGATATCGCTGCCTCGCTGGAGTGGACCATCGTGGACATCCTGATGAAGAAGCTGCGACTGGCTGTCAAGCAGACGGGCATCAAGCATGTGGCTGTGGCTGGTGGCGTGAGTGCCAACAACGGACTGCGCAACGCCTTCTACGACCATGCCAAGCGCTATGGTTGGACTATCTATATCCCTAAGTTCAGTTATACGACGGACAATGCCGCTATGATTGGCATCGTGGGCTACTACAAGTATCTGGACAAGGACTTCTGTCCGATTGAAGCGCCAGCATTCTCGAAGGTGACGTTTATGTGAGGAGATGGTAAATTGTAAATGGTTAAATAGTAAATTATAAAGATGGATTTTGAAGGAAAGATAATCAGCCGCGACATTAGTCAGCTGCTGTGGGAAAGAGAAGAAACCGTCTCAACGGCAGAGAGTTGTACAGGCGGACGAATAGCTGAGTCTATGATGTCTGTGCCTGGCGCATCCAAGTATTTCAAGGGTGGCATCATCTGCTACGTGGACGAGGTGAAAGTGAACCTGCTGGGGGTCAGCCAGGAGCTGTTGGACGAGAAAACGGCTTTCTGCGAGGAGGTGGCCATTGAACTGGTGAAGGGTGCCTGCAAGGCATTGAAAACGACCTACGCTGTGGCAGCTACAGGCGTTGCCGGTCCTACGGGTGGCACGAAGGACATACCCGTGGGTACTATCTGGCTGGCTTGCGGAACACCTGAAAAGGTGGTGACGTGCAAGGTGGAAGAAGACCACGGACGAGACATCAATCTTGCTATTGCAACCAACAAAGCCATGCAGATTTTTCTCGAATTTCTTAAGGCTCAGGATGCTATAGAGGAGTAATTGAGTTAAAAAATATTAAGAGTTAAAGAATAATCATTTCTCAATTTTCAATTCTCAATTAAAAGTAGTACCTTTGCACCCTGTTTGGAATAAGTAAGTAAAAAGGAACAAGAAAAAAGTAGATAGAAATGTCTAAGATTTGTCAAATTACGGGAAAGACGGCACAGCGTGGTAATAACGTGTCGCACTCAAAGCACCGCACAAAGCGCGTGTTTGACGTAAACCTGTTCAGCAAGAAGTTCTACTACGTTGAGGAGAACTGCTGGATTCAGTTGAAGATCAGCGCCGCTGGTCTGCGTATGATTAATAAAGTAGGTCTGGATGCTGCCCTGAAGCAGGCTGTTGCTAAAGGTTATGTAGATTGGAAGGACATTAAAGTAATAGGAGATTAATAACTATGGCAAGCAAGAAAGCAAAGGGTAACCGCGTACAGGTCATTCTGGAGTGCACTGAGCACAAGAACTCCGGCATGCCTGGCACAAGCCGTTACATTACGACCAAGAATCGTAAGAACACTCCTGAGAGAATGGAACTGATGAAGTATAACCCCATCCTGAAGAAGATGACTCTTCACAAGGAGATTAAATAATCATACGTAGAGCATGGCAAAGAAAACCGTCGCTACCCTCCACGAAGGCTCAAAGGATGGTCGCGCTTACACAAAGGTTATCAAGATGGTGAAGAGCCCCAAGACTGGTGCTTACATCTTTGATGAGCAGATGGTTCCTAACGAGGATGTTAAGGACTTTTTCAAGAACTAATCTTCAATAGAAGCTATTATAGGAAGGGCTGGTGTCTCCGAAAGGGATTCCAGCTTTTTTTGTTGTTGTTTATTCTCCTAGAGTTTGTTTTGTGATTGTATAAGCAACTAAATCGATATAATTTAGTTAATAACGTTAAAATTAACGGAAATAATTAACAAGGCAGGTGTCGTATTGTCGTATTTCTTTTATCTTTGCAACCGAAAAGAAAAGAAATATGAGAAAAAGTACGATATGGACAATAGCCATTGTGATGGGACTCTCGTTCCTCGGACTGCTTTACTTGCAGCTGTCCTACATCAAGGACATGGCCAAGATGAAGAAGGAGCAGTTTGACGAATCGGTGAACCGAGCCCTCTACCAGGCATCGCGTAACCTGGAGCTGAACGAGACCCTGCGCTATTTGGAAAAAGACGTCAACCAGACGGAGCGTCGTGCGTTTACGCAGGACTCTATTACCGTTGACGGTCTTGACGGAACCATCAAGCAGTCGCACCAGTTTGCTGTGGCAGCTGACGACGGCACCGTGTACTCGTCGTTCCAGTTGAAGACCTTTGAGATAAAGCCTGCCAATGTGCCCAAGGCGATGATTATGCGCAAGGACAAGAACTCGTTGGCAGAGGCCTCGAAGACGATGCAGGAGATTGTCCGCAAGCGTTACGTCTATCAGAAAGCGCTGCTCGACGAGGTGATATACTCCATCCTCTATACTGCCAGCGAAAAGCCGCTGAAGGAACGTGTCAATTTCAAGATGCTCGACCTCGATATCCGTGAGGAGCTGCTCAATAACGGTATTGACATACCTTATCATCTGACGGTCTCTACGGCAGACGGTCGTGAGGTCTATCGCTGTCCAGACTATTCCGAGGAGGGTGAGGAGTATAGCTATTCACAGCCGTTGTTCCGCAATGACCCATCGTCGAAGATGGGTATCGTGAAGATTCACTTCCCAGAGATGAGCAGTTACATCTTCTCTGGTGTCCGTTTCATGATTCCGTCTATCGTATTTACGGGCGTACTGCTGATAACGTTTGTCTTTACCATCGTGGTCATCTTCCGTCAGAAGCGTTATTCGGAGATGAAGAACGACTTTGTGAACAACATGACGCACGAGCTGAAGACGCCGATAGCCAGTATCTCGCTCGCAGCACAGATGCTGAACGACGAGAGCGTGCCTAAGACGGAGCATATGATGAAACATCTGGGTGGCGTTATTGCCGATGAGTCGAAGCGACTGCGCTTCCTGGTGGAGAAGGTGCTGCAGATGTCGATGTTCGACAAGAAGGATGCCGTATTCAAGAAGAAGGAGATGGACCTGAATGAACTGATAGAGAACATTGCCAACTCGTTCACGCTGCGTGTAGAACATACGGGAGGCAAGATTGTCACTGAGATAGGAGCAGTGGATTCCGCAATCTTTGTGGATGAGGTGCATTTCTCAAACATGATTCACAACCTGCTGGACAACGCTGTGAAGTATCGCGATCCGGAACGACCCATAGAGCTGATGCTGAAGACGTGGAACGACGAGAAGCACCTGTACTTCTCAATCCAGGACAACGGTATGGGCATCAAGAAGGAGAACCTGAGGAAGATTTTCGACAAGTTCTATCGCGTACATACTGGTAACAAGCATGACGTTAAGGGATTCGGCCTTGGACTGGCGTACGTAAAGAAGGTCGTGGACCTGCATCAGGGAGAAATCAAGGCAGAGAGTGAAGTAGGCAAGGGAACGAAGTTTACCGTCAGTCTGCCTGTGATAGTAGAAGATTAAACAGAAACAAAATATTAACAATTAAAATGATACGATTATGGAAGAGAATTTGAAGATTTTACTTTGTGAGGACGATGAGAACTTGGGTATGCTGTTGCGTGAATACCTGGCAGCTAAAGGTTACACCGCTGAACTCTGCCCTGATGGCGAGGCTGGCTACAAGGCCTTCCTGAAGACGAAGTTTGACATTTGCGTGCTCGACGTGATGATGCCGAAGAAAGACGGCTTTACACTGGCACAGGAAATCCGTACTGCCAACGCAGAGATCCCCATCATCTTCTTGACCGCCAAGACCTTGAAGGAGGATATCCTGGAAGGTTTCAAGATTGGTGCTGACGACTATATCACCAAGCCTTTCTCAATGGAAGAGCTCGTGCTGCGTATTGAGGCTATCCTGCGTCGTGTTCGCGGAAAGAAGAACAAGGAGAGCACGCAGTACCGCATCGGTCGTTTCAACTTCGATACCCAGAAGCAGTTGCTGACCATTGGTGACAAGCAGACCAAGTTGACCACGAAGGAGAACGAGCTCCTGGCGCTCCTCTGCTCACATGCCAACGAGATCCTGCAGCGCGACTTCGCCCTGAAGACCATTTGGATTGATGATAACTACTTCAACGCACGCTCGATGGACGTTTATATCACCAAACTGCGTAAGCACCTGAAGGACGACGGACAGATTGAGATTATCAACATCCACGGTAAGGGCTACAAGCTGATTACTCCTGATGACGATAAGGAAAAATGAATATCATAAAACTGTATGGAGGACTGGCGCTGGTGGTTATCGGCGCCATCCTTTTATTCATGGAATATTTGAAATGGCTTAGTGGCAATTGGGTGTTGCTTTTAGGCTTGTTTTTCATTGTTGCAGGCGTCATAACGCATGTCAGGATGCAAAAACACCACGGAAAGTATTAAAGTCTGTTAAAGATGGGGCTAAATAACCAATAGTAAATCGTTAAGTCGTAAATATTTAGTACCTTTGCACCCGCAATTTTGCAAAATACATTTTTATTAATTATTTAAACAAGTATGAATCAATACGAAACCGTTTTCATTTTAACTCCCGTTTTGTCTGATGATCAGATGAAGGAAGCGGTCGCAAAATTCAAGAAGGTACTCACTGATAAGGGTGCTGAGATTCTGAATGAAGAGACCTGGGGATTGAAGAAGATGGCTTATGCTATTCAGAAGAAGTCGACAGGTTTCTACTGCCTGTTAGAGTTCAAGGCTGAGCCACAAGTAATTGACGTTCTCGAAACTGCTTTCCGTCGTGACGAGAAGGTTATCCGCTACATGACTGTGAAGTTCGACAAGTACGCTGCACAGTATGCTGAAAAGAGAAGAAATAAGTACGCTACTAAATCAGAGGAGGCTTAAGTTATGGCAGAACAGAGTGAAATTCGTTATTTGACAGCTCCTTCTATCGACACGAAGAAGAAGAAGTATTGCCGTTTCAAGAAGAGCGGTATCAAGTATATCGATTACAAAGATCCCGAGTTCCTGAAGAAGTTCCTGAACGAGCAGGGTAAGATTCTTCCCCGTCGCATCACAGGTACCTCTCTGAAGTATCAGCGTCGCGTGGCTCAGGCCGTTAAGCGTGCCCGCCAGATTGCGCTGCTGCCTTACGTAACTGATTTAATGAAGTAATAAGGAGGACGCAAGCATGGAAATTATACTGAAAGAAGATGTTATCGGTCTGGGATATAAGAACGATATCGTGAATGTAAAGTCTGGTTATGGCCGTAACTACCTGATTCCTCAGGGTAAGGCTGTTATCGCTTCTCCGTCAGCAAAGAAGATTCTCGCTGAGAACCTCAAGCAGCAGGCTCACAAGCTGGCAGCTATTAAGGCTGAGGCTGAGAAGAAGGGCCAGGGTCTTGAGGGTGTTGCCCTCACTATTGCTGCCAAGGTTAGCACCACAGGTCAGCTCTATGGTTCTGTAAACGCAGCTCAGGTTGCTGAGGAACTGAAGAAGCTTGGCCACGAGGTTGACCGCAAGATTATCACCATGCGTGATATCAAGACGGTTGGCGACTTTGTTGCAACTGTTCACTTCCACAAGGAAGTTCTCGTTGAGATTCCTGTAAAGGTTGTTGCCGAGAATGCACCTGTTGAGGAGGTTAAGGCAGAAGAGACCGTAGAGGCTCCCGTAGAGGAGGCTCCTGAGGTTGATGAGGAGCTTGACATGGAAGAAGAAGCTCCTGCTGAAGAAGCTTAAATGCTGTAAAGCAACATTTATAGTTGAAATCCCGATAGCCTTTATAGGTTGTCGGGATTTTTCGTACCATAACCCCAAGTGAATGTAATATTCGAAGGTTCTGGGGTGGGGGTACAAAAAAACCGCTGGACTGAGTCCAACGGTTTAATTCTCTCAATTAGTTCGTAGTAGCGGACTAATTACTTAACGGCTGCAGTGTCAGTTGCAGTTGTGTCAGCGGGAGCAGCAGCGGTAGTGTCAACAACCTCAACGTTAGTTGAATCTACATTCTCAGCAGCGGGCTTGTTAGCGTTGTTGCAAGATACGAATGTGATAGCTGCCATAGCTACGAACATAAATACTAATTTCTTCATTTTTCTAATGCTTTTAAATCTGTAAAACAATCATTTGTTTATTAAAACGATGCAAAGGTATACATTTTTTCAATACGTTGTATCATTTTTTTTGATTTTTTTTCTTCTATTTTTGTAACTTTTTCGCAAAGTGCTGAAAAACAACAACTTGTGAAATGTTAAAAATTCGTGTAAAAAATACCATTAACGAATATTTGGCCAAAAATGCTGTTTTTGTCGAAAAATATGATTACCTTTGCATCAGTGTTTTCCACGCGTACATTATATTATATATAGGATGATAGATACTTCGGCTTTTCAGGGCAAGACTGCGGCCTACTTCACATTGGGATGCAAGCTCAATTTCTCTGAGACATCAACCTTTGGGAGGATGCTTCAGGACATGGGTGTGCGTACAGCGAAGAAAGGCGAGCCTGCTGATATCTGCATTATCAATACCTGTTCTGTGACGGAGGTGGCTGACCATAAGTGCAGGCAGGCCATTCATCGCCTGGTGCGTGAGAATCCTAGCGCCTTTGTGGTGGTGACGGGCTGCTATGCTCAGCTGGAGCCATTGAAGATCAGTAAGATTGAAGGCGTTGACCTTGTGCTTGGATCTAACGAGAAGGCTGAACTTATCCAATATCTTTCTGATGGTTTTGTGCGCCGTGATGGCACAGCGACATATAAGACTGTAAAAACGAAGGATATCAAGACGTTTGCACCCAGTTGTTCGCGTGGCAACCGTACTCGCTACTTCCTGAAGGTTCAGGACGGCTGTGACTATTTCTGTACCTATTGTACTATTCCCTATGCACGTGGGTTCAGTCGTAACCCAACCATTGATTCGCTGGTGGAGCAGACAAGACAGGCTGCAGCGGAAGGGGGCAAGGAGATTGTATTGACGGGAGTGAATATTGGTGACTTTGGAAAGACTACGGGTGAGTCGTTTCTGGATCTGGTCAAGGCGCTTGACGATGTGGAGGGCATCCGACGTTACCGTATCAGTAGCCTGGAACCAGACCTTCTGACTGACGAACTGATAGACTACTGTGCACAAAGCCGTGCCTTTATGCCTCATTTCCATATCCCTCTTCAGAGCGGTAGCGACGAGGTGTTAAAGCTCATGCACCGCCACTATGACAGTCGGCTGTTTGCCGATAAGATATGCCGGGTCAAGGAGGTGATGCCTGATGCCTTTATTGGAGTGGATGTGATGGTGGGCTGTCGTGGTGAGACACCCGAGTGCTTTGAGGAGACCTATCGTCTTTTGGAATCGCTCGATGTCACGCAACTGCATGTGTTTCCCTATTCTGAACGTCCTGGTACTTCGGCACTTAGCATTCCCTACGTGGTTGACGAGCAGACAAAGAAACTGCGCAGCAAGCGTCTGCTGGAACTCTCTGACCAGAAGACGGAAGCATTCTATGCCCGCTATATGGGCTGCGAGGCAGAGGTCTTGTTTGAAAAAGCCACACGAGGTCGTGCCATGCATGGCTTCACGAAGAACTATATTCGCGTGGAACTGTCTGCAGCAGAGGCCCGTGAGGAGTACGATAATCAGCTCATGCGTGTATGCCTTGCTGGTTTCAATCATGACAAGACCGCTTTAAAAGTAGATATACAACATGGATAAACTTGCAATTGTCATACTCAACTGGAATGGTGCCAAGATGCTCCAGAAGTATCTGCCTGCCGTGCTGCAATACTCACGCGACGAGGCGACGGTCTATGTGGCTGACAATGCATCGACAGACTTCTCCATCGACCTCTTGTTGTCCTGCTTTCCTGAGTGTAAGCTGATTGAGCTGGACAAGAACTGGGGCTTTGCCGATGGCTATAACAAGGCCCTGGAAAAAGTTGAGGCAGAGTATTTCCTGCTGTTGAACAGTGATATAGAAGTGACTCACCACTGGCTGACGCCACTCATTGAATTTATGGATGCTCACCCCGATGTGGCTGCCTGTCAGCCTAAGTTGCTTTCAGTCTTTGACAAAGACAAGTTCGAATATGCAGGGGCGAGTGGGGGATATCTTGACCATTATGGCTATCCTTTCTGTCGCGGACGTATCTTTGACACCGTCGAGCGTGACAATGGACAGTACGACCATGTGCAGGACATACTCTGGGCTACGGGTGCGGCCCTCATGATTCGTTCCAAGGATTACTGGGAGTCAGGTGGACTCGACGGCCGTTTCTTTGCCCATAACGAGGAGATTGACCTCTGTTGGCGTTTGCGCATCCGTGGTCGTCGTATCTGCTGTGTGCCAGACTCTTGTGTCTATCATGTAGGTGGCGGAACATTGCCGAAGTCGAATCCCATGAAAACATTCCTCAACTTCCGAAACAACCTCACCATGCTGTATAAATGCTTGCCTGACGAGGACTTGAAACCTGTCATGCGCATGCGTTGGTTCCTGGACTATGTGGCTGCTTGGGAAACGCTCATTGTCAACCGTAATATGGGTGATTTTCGTGCTATCTATCGTGCCCGCCGTGCCTTTAAGCGCTGGCGTAAGGATTTTGCCGCTGACCGTGCTGCCATTCAGCAGAGTCGTGTCAGTGGAGCCAACCCTGAAAGGTGCTCTTTCTCGCTGCTTTGGCAATATTATGTCAAGGGTAGGAAACAGTATTCCGCACTGCCAGCATCTAACCTATCTGCGTATGAAGGTCAGCTTGGAGGGTAGCTTCTGCCACTTGCCGTTCTTGGGTATTTTGATAGCGCTTCCACGTCCTTGTTCAAGGACGAGTGTGGTGTCGTTCTTGAGGTGTAGCGTGGCAGAAAGGTCTTCGCTACCATAGTCGTTAATCATCTGTAGCTCAGCCTTTTTGTTGCTCTTGACTTCTGCGTCGGTAATCAGCCAGTAGAAGCCGTTATGCTGCTTGGCCAAGAAGCCGGGCAGTGGTCCGAAGAGCTCATGTTCGGGTATGTCCATGTTGTCATAGAGGTTCAGTCGCATATAGACGCTGTATTCGTCGTTTACGAAGTAACCCTTGAATGCTTTTTGCTCCTGTTGTGCGCTGGCTGCGATGCATATCAGCATGAGCACTGTGATGATGACCGTTTTTTTCATGTTCTTTTTTCGATGTGACGGCGGCAAAGATACTAAATGTAAATCAATTATTTAAACGTTTACATTAAAATATGTGGGAAATGTTAGAAGATTTATGATTTTTTTAAGTACCTTTGCGGCAATTATACGTATAAGCGATGGATAAAACATTATTAAGACCAGACTACATCTTTGAGTCAAGCTGGGAAGTTTGCAATAAAGTCGGTGGAATATATACCGTGCTTTCTACCCGTGCAAAGACGTTACAGGATGTGATGGAAGACAGGGTGATATTTATCGGCCCTGATTTTTGGAAAGAGAAGGAAAGTCCGTACTTCAGCGAAGATAAGAAGCTTTTTGCTGATTGGCAGAAGCTTGCCGCTGATGAAGGCCTCAAGGTAAGAGTGGGGCGTTGGACTGTTCCTGGAAGTCCGATTGCCATCTTGGTTGACTTCAATCCTTATTTTGAAATCAAAAACGATATCTATACTTGGCTGTGGGAGAAGTATCAGGTAGATAGCCTTCATGCCTATGGTGATTACGACGAGGCTTCCATGTTCAGCTATGCTGCAGCATTGGTAGTTGAGAGCCTGTACAACTGGATTGCACAAGGTAATCCCTCGTCTCTAAAGGTCATCTACCACGCCAACGAATGGATGTGCGGACTGGGAGCGCTGTACATTAACAACAAGCTTCCTCAGATAGGCACCATCTTTACGACTCATGCCACCAGCATCGGCCGTTCGATAGCTGGTAACATGAAACCGCTCTACGACTACCTGTTTGCTTACAATGGTGACCAGATGGCAGAAGAGCTGAACATGCAGTCGAAACATTCGATTGAGAAGCAGACGGCGTTGCATGTGGATTGCTTCACGACGGTGAGCGACATCACAGCCAATGAGTGTAAGGAACTGCTGGACAAGCCCGTTGACGTGGTGCTGCCCAATGGTTTTGACAACAGCTTCGTGCCGCAGGTGGCTGCCACGTTCACCAAGAAGCGTAAGGCTGCGCGCAAGCGTCTGCTGGAAGTGGCCAATGCGCTGCTGGGCGAGCAACTTGATGATGACACGCTGATTATCTCCACCAGTGGCCGTTATGAGTTCCGCAACAAAGGTATCGATGTTTTCTTGGAAGCCATGAACCGTTTGTTGCGTGACAAGGATCTGAAGAAGAAGGTGGTTGCCTTCATTGAGGTTCCCGGTTGGGTTGGCGAGCCCCGTAAGGACCTGCAGGAGCGTCTTCAGAAGATGCAGTGTGCTAAGAGCACCCCGATATTCGATGCTCCCCTTGAGGTCCCTCAGGTAACCCACTGGCTTCACAACATGAGTCACGACAATGTGCTGGGTATGATGAAGTATTACGACATGCACAACCGCAAGGACGAGCAGGTCAAGGTGATCTTCCTGCCTTGCTATCTGGATGGCAAGGACGGCATTCTCAACATGACCTACTATGATGTGGTATTGGGTAACGACCTGTGCATCTATCCTTCCTATTACGAACCGTGGGGCTACACTCCGCTGGAGGCTATCGCCTTCAAAGTGCCCTGTATCACTACTGATTTGGCTGGTTTCGGCCTTTGGGCTAATACGGTGTTTGGCAAGTATGGCGAGTTGGAGGATGGCGTGAAGGTGATTCATCGTACAGACTACAATTACTCTGAGGTGGCCGATGCCATCAAGGATAGTGTTGCCGCGTTCTCCAACTATACGAAGAAACAGGTGGATACGGCACGTAAGAATGCTGATGCTTTATCGAAGAAAGCGTTGTGGAGTGAGTTCATCAAGTATTATGAAGAGGCTTACGACATTGCTTTGCGGAAAGCAGAAGAGAGAAAGAATAAATAAACACATTTAATATTTTAGTTATGAAAATTAAAGCTGATTATGCAAATGCCCCCTCGTGGAAAATTCTGACCGTTAAGGCTACACTTCCTGAGGGACTGAAGTGTTTGGATGAGATTGCCCACAACATGTGGTGGGTGTGGAACTTCGAGGCTCGCGACTTGTTCCGCGACCTTGACCCTGAGCTTTATCATGATGTGAAGCACAACCCCGTAATGCTGCTTGAGCGTCTGAGCTATGAGCGTAAGGAGGAAATCTTGAAGGATAAGGCACTCATGAAGCGTGTGAAGGACGTTTACGCCCTCTTCCGCAAATACATGGACGTGAAGCCCGACAGCACACGTCCCTCAGTGGCTTATTTCTGTATGGAGTACGGTATTCACTCTGCACTGAAGATCTATTCAGGCGGTCTGGGTATGCTGGCTGGCGACTATGTGAAGGAGGCTTCTGACTCTAACGTAGATATGTGTGCCGTTGGCTTCCTCTATCGTTTTGGCTATTTCACGCAGAGTCTTTCTATGGATGGACAGCAGATTGCCAACTACGAGAGCCAGAACTTCGGTTCACTGCCCATCGAGCGTCAGCTCGACAGCGAGGGAAATCCCCTGGTCATCGACGTTCCTTATACTAACTATCAGGTTCATGCTTACGTATGGCGTGTCAATGTGGGTCGTGTGAAGCTCTATCTGCTTGATACCGACAACGAGATGAACTCTGACTTCGACAAGCCCATCACGCACTCGCTCTATGGCGGTGACTGGGAGAACCGTCTGAAGCAGGAGATTCTGCTTGGTATTGGTGGTATGCTGCTGCTGAAGAAGCTTGGCATCAAGAAGGATATCTATCACTGCAACGAGGGTCACGCTGCTCTTTGCAACCTGCAGCGTCTGTGCGACTACATCGAGGACGGACTGACGTTCAACCAAGCCATGGAGCTGGTACGTGCTTCTTCGCTCTACACTGTTCATACTCCCGTACCTGCCGGTCACGACTACTTTGAGGAGGGTCTCTTCGGTAAGTACATGGGTGCTTATCCCGCTAAACTGGGTATCACCTGGGACGAGTTCATCGGCATGGGTCGTATCAATCCTGACGATCATGGTGAGAAGTTCTGTATGTCCACCTTCGCTTGTAACACCTGCCAGGAGGTGAATGGTGTGTCTATGCTGCACGGCTGGGTATCGCAGAAGATGTTTGCTCCCATCTGGAACGGCTACTATCCTGAGGAGAACCACGTGGGTTACGTCACCAATGGTGTTCACTTCCCCACATGGGTTGCTGCCGAGTGGCTGAAGGTATATTCTAAGTACTTCGATGCCAAGTTCATGGGCGACCAGTCTAATGAGAAAATCTGGCACGGTATCTACAACTGTCCCGATGAGGAAATCTGGGCTACCCGCATGGCACTGAAGCGCAAACTCTTCGAGTATATTGCCGTTCAGTTCCAGGAGACATGGTTGAAGAACCAGGGTGATCCTGCACGTGTCGTGAAACTCGTAGAGCGCATCAACCCCAACTCGCTGGTCATCGGCTTCTGCCGCCGTTTCGCTACCTATAAGCGTGCTCACCTGCTGTTCACCGACCTTGAGCGCCTCGACAAGATTGTCAACAATCCTGAGCGCCCCGTCATGTTCCTCTTCGCAGGTAAGGCTCACCCCGCTGATGGTGCCGGACAGGGCCTGATTAAGCGTATCTTCGAGATTTCTCAGATGCCTCAGTTCCAGGGTAGGATTATCTTCCTTGAGGACTACGACTTCCTGCTGGCTCGTCGTCTTGTTTCAGGTGTTGATATCTGGATGAACACGCCGACACGTCCGCTCGAAGCTTCCGGTACCTCTGGCGAGAAAGCCGAGATGAACGGTGTTGTCAACCTCTCCGTCAAGGACGGTTGGTGGCTCGAGGGCTATCGTGAAGGTGCCGGTTGGGCACTCACCGAGAAGCGCACCTACCAGAACCAGGGCTATCAGGACCAGCTCGATGCTGCTACCATCTATAGCCTGCTGGAGAACGAGATTGTGCCTCTCTATTACGCCAAGGATAAGAAGACCGGCATCTCTAAGGGATGGATCAAGGTGGTCAAGAACTCTATCGCTCAGATTGCACCTCACTACACGATGAAGCGTCAGCTCGACGACTACTATACCAAGTTCTACGAGAAAGAGGCTAAGCGCTTCAAGGAGCTCTCTAAGAACGACAATCGTCTGGCTAAGGAGATTGCTCAGTGGAAGGAAGCCGTTGTGGAGCGTTGGGATGCCATCAACGTGGTATCATGCGAGTGGGACTTCCCCGCAGCTGGTGCCGAGGCTGGTCTGAAGTACACCCTGAAGTATGTCATCAACGAGCAGGGTCTCGATGATGCCGTAGGTCTGGAGAAGGTGAATATCCTCATTGACAAGGATGGCAATGAGAAGGTATTCTCTGTAGAGCCTCTGACCATGACTGGTCACGATGGTAACAACTACACCTTCGAGGCTCAGCTGGCTCCGCGTCAGTTCGGTCAGTACAAGAGTGCTGTCCGCATGTACCCGAAGAACAAGAACCTGCCTCACCGTCAGGACTTCTGTTACGTGAAGTGGCTCGAACTGCCCGCTTGCAACGTATAAGCGAATATCACATAAAAAAGAGTGCCTGAGGCTTGTTGCTTCAGGCACTTTTTTGTTGGGTTATGTTTTATTGGGTGATGTTGTTTATTGTAGTTTCGTTGAACAGAGCGCTTCCAGCTCGCTGGCATGTGTGCTGAATTTCACGATGTGCCCCTGTTGGTCGAGTACAATCATGTGGGGTATGGCCTCGATGTTGAACATCCTGGCGGCGGCGTTGTCCCAGCCTTTCAGGTCTGACACCTGCAACCACTTGATGCCCAGCTCGTTCACGGCCTGCACCCATGCTTCCTTCTTCTCGTCGAGCGAAATGCCGATGATGCCCAGACCCTTGTCGTGGTACTTCTCATAGACGGCTTTCACGTTCGGCATCTCCCTGCGACACGGGCCGCACCACGATGCCCAGAAGTCGAGCACGGTCAGCTTGTTTTTCTTCACCTCGCTGAGTATGCTGACGTTGTTGCCTTCTATGTCGACCATCGTGAAGTCGGTAATCGCAGAACCCTCATTCGTGCTCTGTATCATCTTGAGCTTTTCTTCCATCTTTCTGATCATGTCGCGCTGGCGCAGCGCGTCGGGCATCTGTTCAATCAGTTCCTTACACTGGCTGGGGTCTATCATCCCCTGACCATAGAATGTCACGATGAAGTAGCCGAACTCATTGTTGATGTTCCGCTTGCCCGTCCTGTAGATGAACTGCCTGAAACGCTCGTTCAACTGGTCAATCTGCGCTTCTGCCTTGGCCTGCTGCTCCACGTTAAGCTGTCCGCCATACATCTGTGCGGCCAGCTGGTTCATCTGCTTGCTCATCAGCGCCATGGTGTCGCTGACTATCTGCCACTCACGGTTGCAGAGCGTACCTGACACACGGGCGTTCTCCAATTTGGCTGGCAGTTCCATCTTCACGGTGCCGGGTTCCACGAAGAACGGTATGGCCAGCTGGTTGTTGGTGGCAGAGTAGAGCAGACAGAAGAAGGTAGAGTCTGTCTCGCCCTCAATCACGAACTTGCCGTCCTTGACGACGATGCTGTCCGTAGGTGTCAGCTCTGTCAGGTCTGTGGTCAAGTACAGCGTGTCACCGTCAACGAGCGACTCACCGCTACCCTCAATCCTGTAGCTGTTGTTCTGGCAGGAAGAAAGCAGCGCCAATCCCATGACGCTGCTTAAAAGATATTTGCTAATTTTCATATATGCTGTTTTTTCATTATTACATTATATAATGTATTGGCTGCTGATGCTCTCGTTGTTGATGACGCGGCGGATGGTCTCTGCAAACAGGTCGGCCACGGAAATCTGCTTCACCTTCGCACAGCGCTGAGAGTAGGGGATGGAGTCGGTGAAAACCAGCTCCTCCAGAGCAGACTCCTGTACGCGCTCGCTGGCAGGACCGCTCATCACACAGTGTGACGCACAGGCACGTACCGTCTTGGCGCCGGCGGCTTTCATGATGTCGGCAGCCTTCGTGATGGTGCCTGCCGTATCTACCATGTCGTCGATGATGACCACGTTCTTGCCTTCCACGTCACCGATAATCTGCATGGTTGCTACCACGTTGGCGCGTGCACGCGTCTTGTTGCAAAGCACGAGCGGACAGCCCAGGTACTTGGCGTAGGTGTTGGCACGCTTTGAGCCGCCCACGTCTGGCGATGCAATGCACAGGTCGGGCAGGTTGAGACTCTGCAGGTAGGGCAGGATGACGTTCGACGCGTAGAGATGATCCACGGGAACATCGAAGAATCCCTGTATCTGGTCAGCATGCAGGTCCATTGTGATGACGCGGTTCACGCCGGCTGCCGACAGCAGGTCGGCCACCAGTTTGGCACCGATGCTCACGCGAGGCTTATCCTTGCGGTCCTGACGTGCCCATCCGAAGTAAGGGATGACGGCGTTGATGGTACGTGCCGATGCGCGCTTGGCAGCGTCAATCATCAGCAGCAGCTCCATCAGGTTGTCGCTGTTGGGAAATGTGCTCTGAACCAAGAAGATGTCGCGGCCACGAATGGACTCTTCGTAGCTGACGGCAAACTCTCCATCCGAGAATTTGGTGATGACCAGTTGTCCTAAGGGGCAACCCAGACTTTGGCAGATTTTCTCTGCGAGGTATCTCGTGGCTGTGCCCGAGAACACCATGAAATTATTGTCCATATCTTTGTTGTTACGTTATTCCGTTATTCCGTAATTCCCTCTTCCCTCTTACATCTTACATCTTACATCATACATCACACATCACACATCCCTTCACCCCACCGCCTTGCGCAGTTTCTCGAAGTGAGCGATGAGCTCCTTGAAGTCCGTCTCGCTGTGAATGTCAAAGCGGTTCCAGAGGTCACCGCAGATGACCACACCGCCAAAACCGAGGTCCTTCGCCATGCGGATGTTGTCGATGTTCATGCCGCCCAGCGCATATACGTGCTTGTCTATCAGGCCCTGCTTGGCAGCCGTCTTCAGCTCCTCCTCGGTAAACGACTGGCGGTCGTCCGGGTTGGTCTGACTGTCAAAGATGCTTTGCAGGAACACGTATTCCGAGCGTTTCTTCGTCTCTTTCAGTTCGTCGAGCTTGCGGCAGGTGCGGCTCACCTTTCCCTTGTAGCCTGCCGGCACTTCTGTCGTGGTGTCGTTCAGGTGGATGCCACGTAGCCTGTACTCTTCTTTCAGGTAGAAGTGGTCATGCACGACAATTCTCTTATAGTAGTCCTCCGACAGGAGCGTCAGCAGCCTCTCGGAATACATCGGCTCTGAGTCGGGCTTGTATAGATGCAGGTACTCAAGGCCTTCCTCAAATAGCGAGGAAAGAATCTTGTCTTCCTCCACGAAGAACGTGGATTTGGTCATGACGATTAGTTTCATGCTCAATGTCTTTTTTACTGACTCAGCAGATATTTTTTGAAGTCGTCGAAGTCCTTGCTCATCGGCACGCTCTGCTTCTCACCACGCATAAAGGCGGCCAGGCGCTCGGGTATCTCGATGTCGGTGCCCAGAATCTCGTCAACCTTCTCCTTGAACTTCGCAGGGTGGGCCGTCTCGCAGAAGATGCCCACCTCGCCAGGCTTCAGCTGCTCCTTCAGCGCACGGTAGCCGCAGGCACCGTGGGGGTCGAGCACGTAACCCGTGTCGGCATAGCACTGGCGCATGGTTTCGCGTATCTGGTCGTCGCTGTATGTGCAGCCGCTGATCAGGCTGGTGATGCGCTGGTGTGTCTCCTCGGCGGTCAGCTTGCCGTTCTCTGAATATAGGTTCACGATGCGTGCGAAGTTCGACGGGTCGCCCACGTCCATCGCGTTGGCCAGCGTCTGCACGCTCGCCTTCGGGTTGTACTGTCCTGTCTTGAGGTACTGGTAGAACACGTCGTTGGCGTTGTTCGCAGCAATGAAGCGCTTGACGGGCAGCCCCATCTCGTGTCCGAAGAGTGCCGAGCAGATGTTTCCGAAGTTTCCACTGGGTACACACATCACGATGTCGGACGGCTTATTAATGCGTGCCACCGCATTAAAGTAATAGAACGCCTGCGGCAGGAAGCGGGCCACGTTGATGCTGTTCGCAGAGGTCAGTTGCATGTGGGCGTTCAGCTCGTCGTCCATGAAGGCACTCTTCACCAGTCGCTGGCAGTCGTCAAACACGCCGTCCACCTCGATGGCGGTGATGTTCCGTCCCAGCGTGGTAAACTGGCTCTCCTGAATGTGGCTCACCTTTCCTTTGGGGTAGAGCACATAGACGTGGATGCCCTCCACGCCCAGGAAACCGTTGGCTACGGCAGAGCCCGTATCGCCAGAGGTTGCCACGAGGACGTTGATCAGGTTATTCTGATTGCCCTGGGTGTTCTGAGTGAAATACCTGAGCAGGCGTGCCATGAAGCGTGCACCCACATCCTTGAAGGCCAGCGTAGGGCCGTGAAACAGCTCCAGGGCATAGATGTTGTCTTCGACCTTCACCACGGGGCAGTCGAAGCGCAGGGTGTCATAAACAAGGTCTTGCAGTCCGTCGAGGTCAACGTCTTCGCCGAAGAAGGCGCTCGCCACGTTGTAGGCAATATCCTGAAACGTCATCGTCCCCATGTTCTCGTAGAACTCTTTGGGCAGGGTCTTAATCCTTTCGGGCATGTAGAGCCCACGGTCTTCGGCCAGTCCTTTCACCACGGCCTTGCTCAAGTCGGCAATAGGGGCCTTTCCGTTTGTGCTATAGTATTTCATTTCCTTCTGTTTTCACTTTCTGCCGACAAAGGTACGAATAAGTGAGGAAAAAACCAAGAGAATCTTGAGTTTTTTCGAACGAAAGTGCCTTCGACCAAAGGTCAAAGTACGAATAAACGAGCACAATACAAAATAAAAAGGGAAAAATTTAATCCCTGCATTATAGCCGCCCCTTAACAAGGGGCTCTAAATATTTTTATTGTCGAGTGAAAGTGCCTTCGACCAAAGGTCAAAAAAAGCCTCCCCTAAACAGGGGAGGTTTGGAGGGGTCTTTTCATACATCATACATCTTACATCATATATCTGCCCTCAGCCCTCGATCTCCACGACGTCGCCCCAGTACATCGAGCACTTCTCCTTGAACACACGCGAGGTGATGTTGTCCAGGTCGGTGCCGTCGGGGATGAAGCGTACGTGCACGCCTGCCACGAAGTCAGCAGGACTTGCGCCCTGAGCGTCGGCCAGCGTAGTTGCTCCGTCCTTGGTGCTCTCGATGTAGGGCGAGAACGTTCCCAGACCGTCGAGCTTCACGGGTACGCCCTGTGCGCACAGCTCGGGGATGCACTCGATCTGACATACATACCTCACTCTCATGTGAGTTTTTTTCATAGTATTATTGTAATTTTGAGTTATTGATCCCCCTCGCCGTTCGTGAGAGCCGCGAGGATTTTTTGTGCCAGCCGCAAAATAATCGCTTTTTTTTGAATAATGTAAAGAAAATTTTGTATCTTTGCAGCATCACATGCTTACAAGATGTGATCTCTTAGCATAATTAAAAGTTAGTAAATTTTTTAGTTGCCCTCGCTGTTCGTGAGAATGGCGAGGAAATATGGCAAAGAAAGAAAATACTACCTCCATCGGATTCGAGGATGCGATATGGCGTGCGGCCGACAAGCTGCGCGGCAATCTGAATGCTTCGGAATACGAAGGTGTGGTGCTGGGTCTGATCTTCCTGAAGTACATCAGCGACGAGTTCGATGCAAAGTTCGGCAAAGAGTTCGGTGTAAAGTTCGGTGTAAAGTTCGGTGTAAACGAAAGAAAGGTCTTGCTGCTATTAGCCTCCAATCCGTCTTTGTCTGCTGAAAACATCGCAGCACAAATTGGATTGACTAAGCGTGGTGTGGAGAAACAACTGAAGAAGTTCCGCGACCTTGGCATTATCACTCGAAAAGGAAGTGACAAGACAGGCTATTGGAAAGTAACAATTTGACACATACCTCACTCTCATGTGAGTTTTTTTCATAGTATTATTGTAATTTTGAGTTATTGATCCCCCCTCGCCGTTCGTGAGAGCCGCGAGGATTTTTTGTGCCAGCCGCAAAATAATCGCGTTTTTTTGAATAATGTAAAGAAAATTTTGTATCTTTGCAATCGCTCACTCCTATAGTGAACATCCAGTTAAAAACAATTAAGGTTAAGATTCCCTCGCTGTTCGTGAGAATGGCGAGGATTTTAAAAAGAAAAACTTAAAACTAAAATATGGCAAAGAAAGAAAATACTACCTCCATCGGATTCGAGGATGCGATATGGCGTGCGGCCGACAAGCTGCGCGGCAATCTG
>CACXJZ010000003.1 GCA_902768105.1 uncultured Prevotellaceae bacterium | reverse complement strand
TGCGCACCAAATGCGGTGAATCACTCCTTTTCCTATACCTGTCAGGCGCTCCAGTTGACGAAGCGAGGCTCCACAGTCTTTTAATTCCAAAAACATTTCGTTTCTTTTATTTTCATCCAACTGCTGGAATGAAGTACTATTAGTCACGCCTGTCTTGTCATTTATCTTCAACCATACCTGGTCATCAGATGGTCTACGACGATATGACGAGGGACAGGTACCTGTCATAGAGGGCAAACTACTTCTAGAGGGCAAACTACTTCTTTACGAACTGAATGATTCCCCTGCTTACGCCTGTCAACCGCTCCAACTGTCGCACTGATGCACCTCTGTCTCTAAGCATTGACTCTATCGAGGCTTGTCGCGACTCGGCAAAGCCCATGCAAGCATGGCTCTGCACTCGCTGCTCCAAGCCTTCTTAATGATTCTCTTTGTTTATCTCTATCCAACTTTTGAAAGTCGCTGGAGTTTCTTACTCCTGTTAACTCTATGATGTGTTGCCACACATGACTTTGTCGAGCCTGCTCACGCTCGGCAGTGTCGATGCAAGCATGGCGTTGCGCTCGCTTAATCGCAGCCTTCACGAATAGTCCTCGTGAACCTGCGTGATCAATTCGTCAAAATACTCGTCGACAGACATGGTGCTGGCCATCACGCGCTCAGTGGTAGATACTGACTTCGTGGGCTGATTTTGTAATTTCTCGTTAATTAGCTCATTTGTCGTCATTTCTTACTTTATTACAACGAACACGAATCGCACGAATCGCACGAATTATAAAACAATTCTATCTTTTTCCAATCCTTCGGAACTTCCAAAGTTGAGCAAGATGCCCAACTTCATATTTGTTGCGTGAAGATAATTATATACCTGAGCATGATGTGCCTCGTCTATCTCGGACACCGCTTTCAGCTCTACTATTATCTTTCCGTAACAAACGAAATCAGCCTTATAGGTCTGCTTTAGTTCCTGACCATCATAATAAATCTTTATCTCTTTCTCACGTTCATAGGGTATTCCCTGCTTCTTAAACTCCAATTCAAGGCACTCCTGATAGACTGCTTCAAGGAAACCGTGCCCAAGGTTGTTATAGACCTTAAAGGCCGCTCCTATTATCTTATAGCTTTCTTCTTTGTAAACAACCATGGCGTTTCTATGAACACTGATTATATTTTAATTTTTTGAACACGAATGACACGAATGACACGAATGTCTCTTATATTCCGAAAATATCCGTAAACAGCGAAAAAGACGAAAACTCAATTTTGAAGATGATGTAGTTTTATTTTGTTTGAAGCATCTTAAGAACTTGTTCTTAGAAGTGCTTCCAATAAAATCAAACCTTTGTTCTCAGAACAAAGCAGTCATATAATGACTGTCATCTTTAAAAATTCTACTGCTTCTTATTTGTGAGATTTGTGAGATTTGTGTTCGAAAAGAAATTAATTCTATCGTTTTTTATTTGTGAGTGATATGACAGGGACGTGCAAGGGTGTTAGCAACGGATGTGCTTGGCGATGGAGAGGAAGCGGCGGATGGTGAGGGGCTGGCGCCAGGCCTTTGCCTGTCGGCGGAGCTCAGGGTCGTGGGTGACGATGAAGAGGGAGAGGGTGAGATAGCAAGCTATCTCTTTAAGTGAAGAGTGAAGAGTGAAGAGTGAAGAATTTTGAGCTTCTACTTCTTCCTTCTTACTTCTTACTTCTTCCTTCAGGAGGTGGGACACCTCCTCGATGCGGCGGGCTGTTTCCTCTTTGTCGTTCATGAGGTAGGTGCAGATGAGCATGAGGGCGGAGAAGCGGGCGTGGCTGTCGGGATCGTCGAAGGTGATGTCGGCATACTGGTAGAGGAAGCGGAGGCGCCGCTGGTCGTCTGCGTTGAGGGCCTGGGAGCCATGCTTGCCATGGAGGTGGCAGAGGAGCTCGATGAGCTCGTCTTCGAAATGGCCGATGACGGGATCCTGGAGCAGCTGCTCTGTCTCACGGTTCTTCAGTCGTACGTCGGCGATGCTGATGCCGGGGACTGCGATGCGCATCTTCTCGTGGAACATGGAGAACTCGATGGTGAGGAGGACCTGTCCATCGCGCTCACGGATGGCGAGGACCTGTCCCTCGCTGCCTGCCATGGGTCCGCTGATGACGGCCACTGGGTCGCCCTCACGTACCTCGTCGGAGGGCTCGCCATTGATGATCTGGAAGTCGTAGCGCTTGATGATGGTCTTGAAGCGCTCCATCTCAGCGTTGCTGATCTCGATGGGGTCGCCATGCTCATCGCGATAGGCGTAGAGCCGCTGGCGCAGCACCTTGTTCCAGGGGGCATCGAGAATCTGTCGGACCTGCTCCTTGCGGGCGCAGATGAAGATGAAGTGATGGAGGTCGTTGCGCAGTGCGCGGTTGTCGAGCATGGCATCGTAGGCCTTGTACTCATCATCGGCAGCGGTGACTTTGTTCTCGACTGGCCGAAGCTTCAGGTCGTCGAAGGGAATGAAATGCTCGAACGGGGGCAGCGGATGGGTGTCGTCCTCAGAGGCGTTATAGACCTTTCGTCTGCCGCTGAAGATGGACCCTATGAGGTCGGAGTCAGGATGACGCAGGATGCACCATCGCTTCTCACTGGCTGTCGTGCTGCCACAATTGTTTTCTTCCATACGCGTATAAGCTTCGCTTTGTCCGCACAGGACTGTCTGTCCGGACTCCACTGTGTGGGATGCTGCATACGTGCATCCCCCTGAACCGTTGGTCCATCTGACCCTTGCGTTTTCCCTTGTGAGTACCTTTGCGGAACCTTCAGAACGGCGGCAGATGTCCCTGTCATGATATAATCAGGGTGCAAAGGTACAACTTTTTTTTGAAATATCTTATGAAATAAGATAAAAAGTGCACTTTTGCACCTGATTTCTGCGAATTATTGACTTACTTGGCGTATGCCACCGAGCGAGTTTCGCGAATAACGGTAATCTTCACCTGTCCGGGATAGGTCATCTCCGTCTGGATCTTGTTGGCAATCTCACCAGAGAGCGCCTCGGTCTCAGCATCGTCCATCTTGTCGGCACCCACGATGACACGCAGCTCACGACCAGCCTGGATGGCGTAGGTCTTCGTGACGCCAGGATAGGACATGGCGATGGCCTCGAGGTCGTTGAGGCGCTTGATGTAAGCCTCGACAATCTCACGACGTGCACCGGGGCGTGCGCCAGAGATGGCGTCGCACACCTGTACGATGGGCGCCAGGAGCGTCTGCATCTCCATCTCGTCGTGGTGGGCACCAATGGCGTTGCAGATGTCGGGCTTCTCCTTGTACTTCTCTGCGATCTTCGCACCATAGATGGCGTGGGGCAGCTCAGACTCCTCGTCGGGCACCTTACCGATGTCGTGGAGCAGTCCTGCACGCTTCGCCTTCTTGGGGTTCAGGCCCAGCTCAGCAGCCATGACCGCACAGAGGTTGGCCGTCTCACGAGCGTGCTGCAGGAGGTTCTGTCCATAGGATGAGCGGTACTTCATCTTTCCGATGATGCGGATGAGCTCAGGGTGCAGACCATGGATACCCAGGTCGATGGTGGTGCGCTTACCGGTCTCGATGACCTCGTTCTCGAGCTGCTTCTTGACCTTTGCCACGACCTCCTCGATACGTGCAGGATGGATACGTCCGTCGGCCACCAGCTGATGGAGTGCCAGGCGACAGGTCTCACGACGTATGGGGTCGAAGGCCGAGATGACGATGGCCTCGGGGGTGTCGTCAACGACGATCTCCACGCCACAGGCAGCCTCGAGTGCACGGATGTTACGTCCCTCACGTCCGATGACACGTCCCTTGACGTCGTCGTTATCGATGTGGAACACGCTGACGGAGTTCTCAACAGCCGTCTCAGTAGCCACACGCTGGATGGTCTGGATGACAATCTTCTTCGCCTGGGCATTGGCATTGAGCTTCGCCTCGTCCATGATCTCGTTGATGTAGCTCTGTGCATCGGTCTTCGCCTCGTCCTTCATGGCCTCGACAAGACGTGTCTTCGCCTCCTCGGCAGAGAGTCCGGAGAGCTCCTCGAGCTTCGCACGCTCCTGCATCTGCATCTTCTCCAGCTCCTCATGACGCATGGTGAGCATCTTCTTCTCGTTGTCGATGCGGTTCTGCTGGTTGTCGAGCTCGTTCTTTCGACGACCCAGCTCTTCCTGGCGCTGATTGAGGGAGATCTCACGCTGCTTGAGGCGGTTCTCGCTCTGCTGGATGTGCTGGTTGCGCTGCTGCACCTCCTTCTCGAGCTCGCTCTTCTTGTTAAGGAACTTCTCCTTCACCTCGAGCAGCTTCTTCTCTTTGAGTACTTCGGCTTCCTTGCTGGCAGCCTCTACCATCTGGTTATATTTTCCCTTGAGTACATAACGGAAAATCAGGTAGCCTGCAGCCACTCCCACAATGAGCGCCGCAACAATGGCTATAATAGATAATAAACTCATAATAAATATTTAAAATGTTAATAATATTCTCAATCAGCCCTTTTCACCAAGTGCGCCTTCAATTTCAGCGGTGAGCCGTTTGAGAATATCATCATAGGGAGACGTGTCGTTGTGGGCACGCTCCTTCTGATACAACAGCGCCACATCGACCAGCGTCATGAGCGCTATTGTATGCTCACTCTTACGACCTCTATACGTCTGTGAATAGGCGTTATAACGGTCGGTAATGAGCTTGGCGGCTGCACGGTAGTACTCCTCGTCCTCGCGATTGATGGTTACCGCGATTTCCTCGTCATAGACGTGCAGACGGATATGTAGTTTCTCTTTCTTCAGTTCTGACATCGCTTTACTTGCTTAGCTTGCGTCACTCAGGATGGCAATGCATTTGTTTACATCACGTATCAGCCTGGACAACCGGTTCTTGGCTCCCTCGAGGTCGCCATCGGAAATCTCGATCATCTTGGCCATCTTCAGCGAGTCATAGTCACGTCCCTTCTGGTCGAGCTTGTCGCGGAGTTCCTGAAGCTCGCGCTTGTTCTGCTCCAGCAGGTTGCAGAGGTCCTGGTTCTCCTTCTTCAGTTGCTGAAAACGGAGAAGCATCTGACGTACGCGCGTCTCAAAATCCTTCAAAACTTTCTCATTAGAGTTCATGACCTAACCCGTTAATTTCTACAAAGGTAATTATAATTTACAATTAAACCATTTACAATTTACAATTTATAAATGTTCATGGTAAAAATTGTATTTTTTTAACGTTACAGGAGCGTCACTTCCCCTCTTCCTTCTTACGAGGCTCCTTCTTGGCGAGCATGACGACCTGATAGACGAAACGGGTGGTCCACTGCTGCGTGAAGCCCAGTCGGGCAGCCAGCTGACGTACGCCTACAGCGGTCTTCATGACGCCTGCATCAGAGAAGTCGTTCTTGGTGAAGATCTCGTTAATCGTCTGTTCGGTAGCGGAATAGATGGTTTTCTTGAACATGCTGGGGATGCGCAGCTTGTACTTCATGAGATTAGTCACGAGCATGAGCATGTCGTTGGTATAAGCCTGGAACTGCAGCATGTAAGGCTGCACGTCCTGCAGCTTACGACAGCGGCGCTTGATGCTCTGGTCGATCTCCTTGAAGAAGTCGTCGTCCATGCCATAGATGTCCTTCAGCATCTTACGGCAGCGGCTCTTCTCACCCACACCCAGCTTGTTGTTGACCGTCGCAATGTGAAGGGTGGTCTTAAACACACGCAGGTCGGGCAAAGCAGCCATGTTGGTGATGCCCAGGTCGGCAGCCATCACTGCCTGGAAATATACTCGGATCAGCGTCATGAAATCCTCCATGCCACCGGTCTTTTGTGTCTCGTCGGAAGTGTTCCGACCTAATAATTTTGATAGAAAAGACATATAATTAAAAATGTAACAATTTAATAATGCAAAAATACAAAAATGTAATAATGTAAAAATTTTGGATGCAAAGGTACGAAAAGTTGAGCGCAAAACAAAGAAAATTCGTTTTTCTTTTGCATTTCTCTCGTTTTTTCGTAATTTTGCAAACAAAAATATATGAAAGTATGAAAGGAATAGTATTAGCAGGAGGAAGTGGCACACGCCTCTACCCCATCACCAAGGGCATCAGCAAGCAGCTGATACCTATCTTTGACAAACCGATGATTTACTACCCCATCTCTGTGTTGATGCTTGCCGGCATCAGGGAGATACTGATTATCAGTACCCCGCACGACCTGCCGGGCTTCAAGCGACTGCTGGGAAGTGGTGAGGACATCGGTGTGAAGTTTGAGTATGCCGAGCAGCCATCGCCTGACGGACTGGCCCAGGCGTTCATCATCGGAGAGCAGTTCATCGGCAACGACTCAGCCTGTCTGGTGCTGGGCGATAACATCTTCTATGGCAGCGGGTTCACGGGATTGCTTCGACAAAGTGTGGAGAACGCAGAAAAGCGTGGCGAGGCCACTGTCTTCGGCTATTATGTCAATGACCCCGAGCGCTATGGCGTGGCAGAGTTTGACAGCGAAGGCAACTGTCTGAGCATTGAGGAGAAGCCCCAGCATCCGAAGTCGAACTACGCCGTCGTGGGACTGTACTTCTACCCCAACAGCGTGGTGGAGATTGCCAAGAACATCAAGCCCAGTGCACGTGGTGAGCTGGAGATTACGACCGTGAACCAGGAGTACCTGAAGCAGAGGAACCTGAAGGTAATGACGCTGCAGCGTGGCTTTGCATGGCTGGACACCGGTACGCACGACAGTCTGAGCGAGGCCTCCACATTTATTGAGGTCATTGAGAAGCGCCAGGGCCTGAAGGTGGCTTGTCTGGAGGAGATTGCCTTCAAACGTGGCTGGATTGACCGTGAGCAGCTGAAGAAACTGGCTGAACCGATGATTAAGAACGGGTATGGACAGTATTTGATGCAGCTTGCCGAAGGCTGAGGGAAGATGGAAGATGGATGATGTATGATGTTTGATGTGTGATGGAAGATGGAAGATGGAAGAAGGAAGATGGAAGATGGAAGAGCCTCCCCTTATAGGGGAGGCTTTTTAATTTTTTGAGTAATTTAGGACGGCGTTGCGGAGGGCTGTGGGGTTACCCATGTCGTACATGACACCTTTTAGGCGGACACCCATCATGCCTGTCTGTTCACGGACCTTGTCGAGGGCAGTGGTCAGCTCTATCTCACGCAGGTGGTCACCCTCAGCATCTGCCTGTTTGATGTCTTTCTCCAGCTGTTCGAAGACCTCGGGTGTCAGGATATACTGACCGAAGACAGAGTAATAGAACAGCTGGGAGCTGGGAGCAGAGGACTGCGTATGGCGCACGCCCAGGAACTCCTCGGCATAGCTCGCCTTAGGCTTCTCGCACATCACACCGACATTGAGGATGGTCTCGTCCTTGTCTTCCCACACACCACTGAGGATGCCGTAATGACTGACATCAGCCAGGGGAACGCTGTGGATGGAGACCATCAGCTGGTTGTAACGCTCGTACTCCTCGATGAGCTGCAGGGCACAGGGTTTGTTGGACGTGCTACGGTAGAGCGTGTCGCCCAGAAGCAGCAGCACAGGCTCGTTGCGCACGAAATCGACCGCCTGATAGACAGCATGTCCGAAGCCCCGCTTCTCACGCTGATAGACGTAATGCAGGCGCTTGCCAATGTCGAGGATATGGTTCTCGTATTCCTGGTTCTCTGGACTCAGCTTACGCAGGTGTTCTTCAGACAGTGGTTTCTCGAAGAACTCCGCATACTGCATGCGCTCCTCCTCAGAGCCCAGCACCAGGCACACCTCCTCGATGCCACTCTTGATGAGTTCCTCGAGCAGGATGAGGATGACAGGGCGCACCTTCCCGTCGGGACAGGGAATGGGGAAGAAGTCCTTCTTCAATGCACGTGTGGCAGGATAGAGGCGTGTGCCGAAGCCCGCCACAGGGATGATGGCACGACGAACGGTATGGACAGGCTGCAGCGTCAGCTTATACGCCCTCATGCCTTGGCTGTTCAGGTAGCCGACCAGCTCCTGCTGCGCCTCTTCGCTGCGTGCCAGGAACTGTACGGAGCCATCACCATGAGAGCCCACGCCCTTGCCGCCATACACCCAAGGCTGAATGGCAGGGTCATGCAACGTGGCATGGAGCTTAGGCGCCTGCAACGCAGACGACATGGGCACCACGCGCTTGTTGAACAGCTCCTCGGTCTCAGTCATCAGTTCACCCAGCTTCTCGGCATTTCCCTCCGCCATGTACTTGACGGCCTTGTCCACGATGCGCAGGTTATCCTTTCCCAAGGCATCGTGCAGCTTCCGCTCCTGTTCGGTCAAGGCAAAGGGATAGGCTTTGTTCAGGTCAGAGAGGATCTTGATGGTATCCTTCTCGGCGCAGAGGTCAGCAAAGACCCAGTAGAGCGGTTTCTTCACGTTCAGCGACTGCACCTCGATCTCGTCACCATCGAACGTCATCAGGTTAGGCTTCACGCCAAAGGCACATGCCTGGTCGAGACGTCCGCAACGGCTGGACGTACGCAGCTCACCCAAGTAGGCGATGTTCATCTCGCCCAAGGTGTTCAGGTTCAGGTTATAGACGAGGTTGAACGCACGAGCCACCAGCACGCAGATGGCAGCAGACGAGGACAGTCCGCTCTTCATGGGGAGCGTCATCTTCGTGATGCGTATGCGTACGCCACCCACCTTGTACCACTCGAGCATGTAGCTGGCCACGCCAGCACAATAGCAGAAGAAGCCACCAGACTTCGCGATGCGCTTGAGCTCGGTCTCGTTCATGCGACAGGAGAAGTCGCTCCACTGTTCAGTAATCTCAGGAGCCTCGCTACTCATCTCGAAGATAGGTGCACGCTCCACCTCAGCATAGATACCTTGTTCGATGCCAGTGACAATGGCAGCACCCGGCTTTATGTCGGCATTCATCGTACGATAGTGACCAGCCCAGTCAGTATGTTCACCAAACAGACACAGGCGTCCAGGGACAAACAGTTTTATCATCTCCTCTTTATATATTAATAATGTATATATATTGGTTTTTGTTTAAGAAATCCATACAAAGATAAGGTATTTTTGCGAAATATTCAACTTTTTGCAAGAAAAATTTGGTATTTTCACTCATTTTACATACTTTTGCACGCAGCTAATAAAAAATTATTCATTAAAAACCAAAAAAGAACGCCTATCGACAAAGCACTACTCAAGTTAAAAAATGAGTAAAAGATGAAACAATTCGAAGCATTGACTGACGAAGAGTTGGCCTTGATGTATGTCGATGGGAACAACCAGGCATTTGATGAGTTATTAGCGCGTAATCAGCAAAAGCTCTACAACTACATTATGTTCATGGTTCATGACCAGGAGCTGGCTAATGACATCTTCCAGGACACGTTCGTCAAGATTATCATTAAGCTGCAGCAGGGACAATACACTGACTGCGGCAAGTTCTCGTACTGGATCACGCGCATCGCCCATAACGTGATTATGGACCTGTTTCGCACGCAGAAGAATGAGCGCATTGTAGAGCCAAACAGCGAAAACGACCTGAGCAACCTGAGCAGTCAGGAGGTGATGGAGCTGAACCGTGAGATGGAGATGGTGAACAGTCAGATCATGCAGGACGTGCGTCACATGATGGACAACCTGCCCGCCCCCCAGCGTGAGGTGGTCTTCATGAGAATGTACCAGGATCTGTCGTTCAAGGAGATTGCCGAGATTACGGGTGTGAGCATCAACACCGCCCTGGGTCGTATGCGCTATGCCCTGATGAACATGCGTCGCATGGCGAAGGAGCACAACATCATGCTGAACGTGTGCGCGTGATAGTTTACAGATTTCGTAAGTTGCGGATAACCTCTTCGGGCGTAGGACTCTTGAACACATAGCTGCCGCTGACCAGCACGTCAACGCCTGCTGTGACCAGCAGGGGTGCTGTCTGTGCATCCACGCCACCATCGACCTCAATCAGCGCATGGCTGTCGTGCTCTGTGATCAGCTGACGCAGTCGCTTCACCTTGTCGAGGGTGTTGGTGATGAACTTCTGTCCGCCAAAGCCCGGGTTCACGCTCATCAGCAGCACCATATCGACATCCTTGATGATATCCTCGAGCTGGCTGACAGGCGTTGAGGGATTGAGCGTCACGCCAGCCTTCATGCCGGCATCGTGGATCTCCTGTACGGTACGATGCAGATGGGTGCATGCCTCGTAGTGCACGTTCATCATCATAGCCCCCAGCTTAGCTGTCTGCTTGATATAACGCTCTGGCTGCACAATCATCAGGTGCACATCCAAGGGCTTGGTGCAGGCCTTAGCCACATACTCAAGCACAGGGAAGCCAAATGAGATGTTGGGAACAAACACGCCATCCATCACATCAAGATGAAGCCAGTCGGCCTCACTGCGGTTAATCATCTGCAGGTCGTTTTCCAGATGCAGGAAGTCGGCTGCGAGCAACGAAGGAGAAACTTTGGTCATAACGTCCAGAAATTAGTTGAGACAATAGGAAACAGACGAGCCATTGGCTATCTTTGCCACACGATAGGTGTGTGCGATCTGCTTGATCAGTCTCAGGGTTTGCTCACTGGGTTGGTTCATAACGTCGGAAGTAAAAATCTTCATAGGCAATCTATTTGTTATCATTTACTTATACAACGTTCACCCTACCCTATTTATTATATTAATGTACAGAATATTTTTCAAAATCTTTCATACCGTTCATGAAGTCGGCTGCCTGCATGCGTTTCTTGCCCGCCAGCTGCAGCTCGTCGATGGCCAGTGAGGACCCTCCACCGGCAGAGAACACCAGCTTCGAGGACGTTCCCACGTGTGCCTTGTAGATCTTCAGCATCGTCTCCTTGCCGTCAGGAGCCACCAGCATGGTCCATGCGCCAGGGACAGGTGACAGACCCCGGATGAAGTTACGTATGCGCTCTGCGTCCTGTGACCAGTCGATGCGGCAGTTCTCCTTGAAGAGCTTGGGGGCGGGTTTTAGTGAAGAGTGAAGAGTGAAGAGTGAAGAATCTGCTTGAGGGCTGAGGGCGGGATTTAGTGAAGAGTGAAGAGTGAAGAGTGAAGAATCTGCTTGAGGGCTGAGGGAAGAGTCTGTCTGTGCAATGGTGGCTGGATGACCATTGGCTGCGATGATGGCCTCGAGCGTCTCCAGACAGATGTCGGCACCCAGCTGCATGAGTCCATTATAGACATACTCCACGTCAGCATCGTCAGGAATGGGGAAAGGCTTCTGCAGGATGATGCGTCCTGTGTCGATGTCGTGGTCGAGGAAGAACGTCGTGACACCCGTCAGACGCTCACCATTGATAATGGCCCAGTTGATGGGAGCAGCACCACGATACTGTGGCAACAGCGCTGCATGGACGTTGAACGTGCCATACTCAGGCATGTCCCACACCACCTCAGGCAGCATGCGGAAGGCCACCACCACCTGCAGGTTTGCGTGGTAGCTGCGCAGCGTCTCCACAAACGCAGGGTCCTTCATCTTCTCTGGCTGGAGCACGGGTAAACCGTGCTCCACAGCGTATTGCTTCACCTGCGAGGGCTGCAGCACACTGCCATGACGTCCCACAGGTTTGTCGGGCTGCGTCACCACAGCCACGACGTTATAGCCATTGTCAACCATGGCCTTCAACGTAGGCACTGCAAACTCAGGCGTGCCCATGAACACGATACGTAAATCATCCTTCTTCATACAACTATAAACGTAAACTGTAAACTGTCAACCGTCAACTAATCCTGGCTCATGTCAGCCACCATCTTACGATACATGCCATACAGACGCTGGCGGGCGATGTAGCCCTTCAGGTGCTTCTCACCATCCAGCACAGGCAGCCAGTCGGCCCCTGTCTTGTCGAACGTCTTCATCACCTCAGCCATGGACTGCGAGTCCTGGAGGATGGCTGCCGGCTGCGTCATCAGCTGGGTCGCAGAGAAATGGTGATAGAGCTCAATGCGGAAGACGACGTTACGTATGCGACGGATGTCAATCTCCCCCAGCAGTGTGCCTGCAGCGTCGAGTACCGGCAGCTGACTGTTATGACTGCGTGAGATCTTATGGACAATCTGTCCCAGTTCCATGTCAGGGTCAACAGCCATGTAGTCATTATCAATGACCGAATCGAGGCTCATCAGCGTCAGCACGGCGTGGTCGGTATGGTGGGTGATGAGCTGTCCCTGCTTGGCCAGTCGCATGCCATAGATGCTGTGGGGCTCGAAGATGATGATGGTCAGGTACGCACATACGGAGGTGATCATCAGTGGCATGAAGAGGTTGTAGCCGCTCGTGATCTCTGCAATGAGGAAGATGCCCGTCAAGGGAGCATGCATCACGCCCGACATCACACCTGCCATGCCCAGGAGCGCGAAATTCTTCTCAGGCACATAGACGCCGATGCCGTTCGCGTTCCACACCCTGGCAAAGAGGAAGCCCGCAAAGCAGCCTATGAACAGGCTCGGAGCGAACGTACCACCCACGCCACCCGCACCATTCGTGGCACTCGTGGCAAACACCTTCGTCAGCAGCACCAGCGACAGATAAGCGATGAGCCACTCGCTGCGACCATAGAACAGCGAGCCATCAAGTATCTGGTTCCAGTCGGCCTCCGTACGTCCGTTCAGCAGCAGGCTGATGGCCCCATAGCCCTCACCATAGAGGCTTGGGAAGAGGAAGATGAGCAGGCTCAGCATCACGCCGCCAATAGCCAGTCTGACGTAAGGCTTGTCCTTGAAGCGTGCAAACATCCCCTCTGTGGCCGTCATCGTGCGGATGAAGTACAGGCTCACCAGTCCGCAGAACACCCCCAGCAGGATGGTGGCAGGCACGCGCTGTACCGTCCAGTCAGAGTCGATCTGGAAGGTGAAGAGCGTGTTGTCGCCACTGAAGATATACGTGAAGCACGTGGCTGTCACGCACGACACGAGGATAGGCAGCAATGAAGCCATCGTCAGGTCGATCATCAGCACCTCGAGCGTGAACACCAGTCCGGCAATGGGAGCCTTGAAGATGCCAGCGATGGCACCTGCAGCACCACAGCCAATGAGGAGCATCAGCGTACGACTGTCCAGTCGCAGCACACGTCCGAGGTTTGAGCCAATGGCACTACCTGTCAGCACGATAGGCGCCTCGGCACCCACTGAACCACCAAATGCGATGGTGATGGCTGACGACACGACGCTCGACCACGTGTTATGAGCCCTCAGTCGGCTCTTCTTCGCGCTGATGGCATAGAGGATGCGCGTGATGCCATGTGAGATGTCGTCACGCACGATATAGCGCACGAAGAGCGACGTCAGGTAGATGCCCACGACAGGCAGCACCAGATAGAGCCAGTTGGCCCCGGTATAATCCACCTGTCCTGTCAGCAACGCTGATATCTGGTTGATCATCGAGTGAAGCACCCATGCCGCCACAGCCGCAAAGAAGCCCACCAGCAAGGCGAGGATGATGATGAACATCCGTTCGCTGACATGCTGTGTGCGCCACTCGTGCAGGCGGTCGAGCCACTTCGGTCTTGCGATGTTTCCTATATGATTTTCCATTTTGCGAGGGCAAAGGTAATAAAAAATGGGAAAAAAAGAAACATTTTCTTTGTTTTGTGCTCAACTTTTCGTAATTTTGGCGAATAAAAACCAATAACAATGATGAGACCATATATTTTAACTATTGTCTGTTGTCTGTTGAGCATTGTAGGCAGTCCATCGTCAGCCCAGACACCTGCGTCCGACGCCCTGAAAGCGCAGGCAGACACCCTGCGTGCACAGTTCAGGCGCTATTTCGTCAACAACCAGGCCAACGAAGCCTACGCCACGCTGCAGGAGCTCATACGCGTGGAGCAACAGGCGAAGAACGTGGAACGCGAGGCAGCAGCACGCTGGAACGTCATTGCGCTGCTCAACAATGCCGCACGCTACGACAGTCTGCTGCATGAGACAGACATACAGATGGCATGGTTCAAGGAGCATGGCATGTGGGACCGCTTCTACCAGACATGGCAGCGCAAGTGTTCTGCCAACCACGACCTGGGACGTATGCAGTCGGCCCTGCGTGAAGCGCGTAACATGCAGAACGACGCCCAGAGGCGCAACAACAATACCGGTCGTGCGATGGCCTACAAGCAGATGGGTGTGGTCTATTACGACATCCGTCAGCTGGAAGCAGCCACCACAGCCTTCGAGCACAGCGTCCGTCTGCTCGTCGAGGAGAAAGACTCCACGGGCATGCTCAGCGGCGTCTATGAAGGACTCTGTCAGACGCTTGACCGCCGGGGCATGTTCCAGCAGGAGCTCACCTACTCAGAGGCGTGGGCCAGTCATCTGAGTGTGCTGGTAGGCATCCATGGCACCAACAACGTCAGTCCCACCTTCGTGTCGTGCTATCTTGCCCGCACAGCCGCCTACATTGGTCTGAAGGAGTTTAACGAGGCACATGCCGCACTCCGCGAGGCAGAGCGCTACCAGCATCTGGGTGAATCGAAGCTCACGCTCTACTATGTCTATGAGGCCCACTGCCGACTGGCTTTGGCCCAAGGGCATATCAGCGAGGCCATCGCCTACTCCGACTCCACGCTGATGCTGGGCATTGAGGTAGATGACAAGATCAAGGAGCTGCGTGCCGAAGCCCTCATGAAGGCAGGACGTGGCGTAGAGGCCGCCAACATCTACCGGAGCCTCTATATCCACAAGGACACCACCTACACCCGCGACATGCGTACGCAGCTTGACGAGCTGAACACCCTGTTTCAGGTGGACGAGATGGAACGTGAGCAACAGGCATCACGTACCCGCGCCTTATTTATAATAGGTGGTCTCATCATCGGTGGTCTGCTGGCGTTCCACGTCTATCGACGCATAGAAGACAAGAAGCTGAAACGCCTCAACGAGCAGCTGCGCAAGGCCAGCGAGCAGGCGCAGGAGTCGTCGCGCATGAAGTCGGAGTTCATCAAGAACATCTCCCACGAGATACGTACGCCCCTGAACATCCTCTCAGGCTTCTCACAGGTCATCACGTCGCCCAACCTCGACATTGACGAGAAAGAGCTGCACGACATGCGCAAACGCATCAACGAGAACACGGAACGCATCACCGGACTCGTCAATAAGATGCTGGAGCTGAGTGATGCCAACAGTCAGACCATCCTGATGCGCGAAGATAAGGTCAATGCCGTGGAGACAGCTGCCCAGGCATCTATCGATGCCCACATGGACGAACAGCAACACATCAGCTTCAACATCGATGTGTCACCCGAAGCCAAAGGACGTCAGCTGCTTACCAACCGCAAACAGCTGACACGTGCGCTGAAACTGCTGTTAGACAACGCCATCAAGTTTACCAAGCAAGGAGAGATCAACGTCCGGCTGTATGCAGACGAAGAGAAGAACGTGTTCAAGTATGTCGTTGAGGACACAGGCATCGGCATTCCTCCTGCCGAGGCAGAGCATATCTTTGAGGAGTTTGTGCAGCTCGATGAATATATCGATGGCACAGGCATCGGTCTTACCGTTGCACGCAGCATTGCCCGCAGGCTGGGTGGAGACATCGTGCTTGACATCCACTACAAGCAAGGTGCACGCTTCGTGCTGACGCTGCCGCTTACTTCCGAATAATCGTCACCTCACCATTCTGTCGGAGGCGGATGATGCTGCTGGGCTGATGGGGTTTATGCTCCTGACGACGGCTCCAGCAGACGTAATCGACAGCCTCCAAGAGACGTGGGTCGATGTCGCAGTAGTTCTGTGCAGCTGGCTCACCACTGATGTTAGCGCTGGTGCTGACAAGAGCCTTCTGGAAACGATAGCACAGCTCCTTGGAGAAGGGCTCGTTGGTGATGCGCAGGGCAATGCTTCCGTCATCGGCTATGAGGTTAGGCGCCAGTCCTACTGCCCCATCGAGGATGATGGTGGTGGGCTTGTCACAGCAGTCGATCAGCTGCCAAGCCACGTCAGGCACGTTCCTCACGTAACGCTGTAAGCGAGCGTCGCTATCTACCAGACATATAAGGGCTTTTGAGTCGTCGCGCTGCTTCAGTTCGTACACCTTTTTCACGGCTTCTGCGTTTGTGGCATCACAGCCAATGCCCCACACGGTATCTGTCGGATAGAGTATCACCCCACCCCGTCGCAGCACCTCTACTGCATTCTTGATGTCTTGTTCTGTTGTCATGATGTTTGCGTTTTCTGCGTGCAAAGGTACTATAAAGTTTAAAGTTTAAAGTTTATAGTTTAGAGAATTTGCTGCCGCTTAACCTTTTTTACCTTTTTTCGTACCACCTCGAAATGAAAATAAATTCTAATTTATTTTGCATTTTACTCAGTTTGCACTACCTTTGCAGATTGAAATTAAAAAGACGATAAAGAGAGATGAGCGAGCATAGAAATCCGTTTCTGCATCCTTACACCACACCACACGAGACGGTGCCTTTCAACGAGATACGACTGGAGGACTACGAAGAGGCCTTCATGGAGGGCATACGCCGTGACAATGAGTTGATAGAGAAGACCATCAACAGCCCTGAGCGTCCGACGTTCGACAACACCATCCTGAACAAGGACGATGACGAGGACTACTACGGACTGCTGGACAAGGTATCGACCGTGTTCTTCAATCTGCTGAGTGCAGAGACGAACGACGAGATGGATGCGCTGGCACAGAAGATGCAGCCCATCCTGACGAAGCACGCCAACGACATACGCCTGAACCCACGACTGTTTGAGCGCATCAAGGCTGTGCACCTGCATCACCGCAGGCTGACGCCAGAGGAACAGCGACTGCTTGATGACACCTATCAGGGACTGGTGCGTAGTGGTGCGTTGCTCGACGAGGCTGGCAAGGAACGTCTGCGCCAGTTGACAGAGGAGGCATCTATGCTCTCGCTGCAGTTCTCGCAGAACCTGCTGAAGGAGAACAAAGCCTTCACGCTCGACATCACTGACGAGGCACAGTTAGAAGGACTGCCCGAGACAGCTCGAGAAGCTGCTGCACAGGAGTATCAAGAAAGTTTAGAGGAGAGTGGAGAGAGGAAAGAAGTGAAAGGCTGGCGCTTCACGCTGGATGCTCCGAGCTATGGTCCCTTCATGACCTACTCCACCCAGCGCGAGCTACGCGAAAAGATGTACATGGCCCGTAACACGGTCTGTACACATGACAACAGCGAGAACAACCTCGAGATATGCAAGCGTCTGGTGAACCTACGTCGTGAGATTGCCCAGCTCTTAGGCTATAAGACCTATGCTGACTACGTGCTGAAGCGTCGCATGGCATCGAACACCCGCAACGTCTATAAGCTGCTGAACGACCTCATTGATGCCTATAAGCCCACAGCCATCAAGGAGAGAGAGGAGCTGAAGAAGACCCTCCCCCCTGCCCCCTCCAAAAAGAGAGGGAGTTCCAAAACAAAGTCGCCCCTCCCTTTGGAGGAGAGTCTTCAGCCCTGGGACATTGCCTTCTACACGCACAAGCTGCAGATGAAGAAATACAACCTGGATGCGGAGATGCTACGCCCCTACTTCGAGTTGTCGAAGGTTATTGACGGTGTGTTCGGACTGGCTAACAGACTGTATGGCATCACGTTCAAGGAGAACAAGGACATTCCCGTCTATCATCCTGACGTGAAGGCCTATGAGGTGTTTGACAAGGACGGCTCGTATCTGGCTGTGTTCTACGCAGACTTCCATCCCCGCAAGGGAAAGCAAGGCGGTGCGTGGATGACGGAGTATCAGGGACAATACATAGACAGGAAAGGTGAGAACGTACGCCCTCACGTCTCGGTGGTGATGAACCTGACAAAGCCAACGGAAGACAAGCCTGCACTGCTGACGCTGAGCGAGGTGGAGACGTTCCTGCACGAGTTCGGACACTCGCTGCATGGAATGTTTGCCAACACACGCTTTGAGAGCATGAGCGGCACCAACGTGTGGTGGGACTTCGTGGAGCTGCCCTCGCAGTTCATGGAGAACTATGCCATAGAAAAAGAGTTCCTGCGTACGTTCGCCTTCCATTACCAAACAGGTGAGCCATTGCCCGACGAACTGATACGACGCATCGTTAGAAGCCGAAACTTCATGGCAGCAACAGCATGCCTCAGACAAGTCAGCTTCGGACTGCTCGACATGGCGTACTACACGAAGAAGGAACCGTTTGAGGACGACATCATGACCTTCGAAAAGCAAGCCTGGAAGAAAGCCATACTGGGTAAGCAGCTGAAGGAGACATGCATGTCGGTGCAGTTCTCGCACATCATGGCAGGTGGCTATGCAGCCGGCTACTACAGCTACAAGTGGGCCGAGGTGCTCGATGCCGATGCGTTCTCGGTATTCAAGCGTCATGGCATCTTTGACCAGAAGACAGCACAAAGCTTCCGCGACAACATCCTGAGCAAGGGTGGCACAGAACACCCGATGACGCTCTATAAGCGTTTCCGTGGAGGAGAACCAACAATAAAGGCATTACTCAAGCGAAATGGGATCAAACGAAAAACAAAGTAACTTCGACCGCCGCTACCTACGCATGGCACGTATCTGGGCGGAGAACAGCTACTGCCAGCGCCGACAGGTCGGTGCCCTGGTGGTGAAGGACAAGATGATTATCAGCGACGGCTACAACGGTACGCCCAGTGGCTTCGAGAACGTGTGTGAAGACGAGAACAACGTCACGAAGCCCTATGTGCTGCATGCCGAGGCCAACGCCATCACGAAGCTGGCCCGCTCGAACAACAACTCCGACGGAGCCACCATCTACATCACTGCCTCGCCCTGCATTGAGTGTGCCAAGCTCATCATCCAGGCAGGCATCAAACGTGTGGTCTATGGTGAGAAATACCGGCTGACCGACGGCATTGAGCTGTTGGAGCGTGCCGGCATTGAGGTAATCTATATGGACATCAACGAAATAAGCAAAACGATATGAAGAATAAAAACCGTTACATGCCGTTGCTCATGGCGGTGTGCATAGTCATAGGTATTCTCATCGGCACGTTCTATGCCAACCATCTGTCGGGCAATCGCCTGAGCATCATCAACTCAAGCGGTAACAAGCTGAACACCCTCTTGCAGATTGTCAACGACCAGTATGTAGATACGGTTAATGTGGACAGTCTGGTGGAAGGTGCCATGCCCCAGATACTCTCTGAGCTGGACCCCCACTCCGTCTATATCTCAGCCAAGGACGTGCAAACGGCCAATGACGACCTGCGTGGCTCGTTCTCGGGTGTAGGCATTGAGTTCACCATCCGTCAGGACACCATCCACGTGCAGAACGTCATCACCAACGGTCCGTCAGAGAGGGCCGGACTGCTGGCAGGCGACAAGATCGTGAGCATTGACGACCAGCCGTTTGTGGGTAAGATTGTCACCAACGAGGAAGCCATGCACCGACTGAAGGGTCCCAAGGACACGAAGGTGAAGCTGGGCATTATCCGCTATGGTGAGAAGAAGGTGAAATACTTCACCATCACCCGTGGCGAGATACCCGTGAAGAGCATCAGCGCCACCTATATGCTCGACGACAAGACAGGCTACATACGCATCAAGAACTTCGGCGAGAACACCTATTCCGAGATGCTCATTGCCTTGGGCACCCTGTCGCAGGAGAACTTCTCCAACCTGGTCATTGACCTGCGCGGCAATACGGGAGGCTATCTGGCATCGGCCGTGAAGATTGCCAATGAGTTCCTGCCCAAGAACAGCCTCATCGTCTATACCATGGGACGCAAGTCACCCCGTCAGGAGTATAAGAGTGACGGCCACGGAGCCTATCAGCGCATCCCCCTGGTCATCCTTATTGACGAGGGTTCGGCATCAGCCTCTGAGATTCTGGCAGGTGCCATTCAGGACAACGACCGAGGTACCATCATCGGACGTCGCTCGTTTGGCAAGGGTCTGGTACAGCAGCCACTGTCGTTTGCCGATGGTTCAATGATCCGTCTGACCATTGCACGCTACTACACCCCATCAGGCCGCTGCATCCAGAAGCCCTACACATCAGGCTCAGACCGCGACTACGAGACAGACCTCATGACACGTTACCAGCATGGTGAGTACTTCTCACAGGACAGCATCAAGCATACGGGACCTGCCTACCACACGCTCATCGAACAGCGTACAGTATATGGCGGAGGTGGCATCACACCTGATATCTTCGTGCCTGAGGATACGCTGGGCATGACGTCTTACTACAAGGAGGCAGCCATGACCGGACTCATCCTGCAGTTCGCCTACAGCTATACGGACGACCATCGCAGCACGCTGAACAACTATAAGGATGCCAAGTCGATGGCCGCCTACCTGCAGAAGCAGAACACTGTGGAGCTCTTTGCCACATACGCCGAGAAGAACGGTCTGAAGCGTCGTAACCTCCTCATTCAGAAGTCGCACAAGCTACTGGAGCGTTACATCAACAGTCGTATCATCTATAACATGATGAGCGAACAGGCCTGGACGGAGTACCTGAATGCTGACGACCCTGTCATCATGACGACGCTCAAGCTCTTCAGGGAAAACAAAGCCTTCCCCAAGAAGACTGACGACAAGAAAGACCGGAAGGTAGCCATGAACTATGACTATCGTGGAACCCATGCCAAAACAACGTTGGTAGCCCATGCGTAAGGCTGAACTGAGACAGCTCATACGCGAACGCAAGCGACAGTTCACTCCACAGCAGCTGGAGGAGCTGTCGCTTGCTGCTGTCTCCAGCCTGATGAAGCTACCACGCATACAACAGGCCAAGACCATCATGCTCTATCACCCATTGCCCGATGAGGTCAGCACACTACCACTCCTGGAACAATGGCACGACAAGACGCTGCTATTGCCCCGTGTCATTGATGACGAGCACATGGAACTGCGACGCTATAGTGGTCCGGCAGACCTGCAGCAAGGAGCGTTCGGCATCATGGAACCCTGTGGGGAGCTGTTTACTGACTACCAGCAGATTGACGTAGCCATCGTTCCGGGGATGGCGTTCGATGATCAAGGGAATCGCTTAGGACGTGGACGAGGCTACTACGACCGTTTCCTCTCGCGCGTACCTTATATATATAAGATTGGTCTTTGTTTCCGTTTTCAGTTGGTTGATGAACTGCCAAACAGTGAAAACGATATCCGCATGGACCTTGTCATCAGTTGAACCTGATGTCGGCAATCACCTGACACTGCACGTAGTCGTTCAGCTTCCTGACCAGCTCCTGGCGCTGCATGCTAAGTTCTGCACGTAAGGCAGGGCTCGACAGGCGCACGTAGAGCGTCTGGTTACGGATGACCGTCTCCTGCGTATAGCGCATGATAGCAGGTCCTGCCACCACTGGCCACGCCTCGACCAGCCGCTTCTGCATCAGTGGCATCTCCAGTCCCTGCGCCCTCAGGTTGCGCATCACGAGTTCGTGCAGTTCCTTGACTTCTCTTTTAAACAAGGCTCACCTCCCCTCCTTCTACAGAAAATATCTTATAGTCGAACGAACCGCTCTGCAGAATCTTGTCGAGATGTTCACGGTTTGTGTCAGTAATGAAAATCTGTCCGAAGTCGTTGCCTGACACCAGCTTTACAATTTGCTCCACACGGTCAGCATCCAGCTTGTCAAAGATATCATCCAGCAGCAGCAGCGGTGTGGTACGCGACGACGTACGCTTCAGGAACTCAAACTGCGCCAGCTTCAGGGCAATGACGTATGTCTTGTTCTGTCCCTGCGAGCCCTCACGCTTCATCTGGTGCCCAGAAAGTGTGAACTCCAGGTCATCACGATGTACCCCGTGCAGCGAGTAACCCACAGCACGGTCCTTCATGCGGTCACGACGGATCACATCGAGCAGCGGTCCACGCTGACAGTGAGACACATACGTCAGACCCACCTGCTCACGATCTTGCGAGATCACCTGATGGTAGTGCTGGAACACCGGCACCAGCTCATCCACGAAAGCCGCACGTTTCCTGTACAGCTGCTCACCCTCCTCGGCCATCTGCTCCTCGAGAATGGCCATCACGTCAGCATCGGGCTCACCGTCCTCCATCCTCAGCAGCGTGTTACGCTGCTGCAGCGCCTTGTTGTAACGCGTCAGCGACTCCATGTAGGCAGGGTCATACTGTGCAATCACCATGTCCATCAGTCGTCGGCGCTCCTCGCTACCACCATCGATGAGCATCGTGTCACCAGGCGACACCACCACCAGAGGAATCAGTCCGATGTGCTCAGACAGCCGCTTATACTCTTTCTTGTTCCGCTTAAAATGTTTCTTCGTGCCACGCTTCATGCCGCAAGAGATGGTGAGTGATGATTCTTCACTCTTCACTATTCGCTCTTCACTATGATTATACTCTCCTTCCAACATGAAGAAGTCAGCCTCATGACGCATCACCTGCGAATCGAGGGCGTTCTGTTGGCTTCGACAGAACGACAGGTAGTAGATAGCATCGAGCACGTTCGTCTTACCCACGCCATTGTGTCCGACGAAGCAATTCATCTTCGGCGACAGGTCGAGCGTGGCCTCCGCTATGTTCTTATAATTCAGTATCGAAATGCGTCGTAAAATCATCTTTGCGGCATCATCTTAAACATTTTCGATGCAAAAATACTGAAAATAACACCATAAAACAAAAAAAGTCGGCAATAAATTTCAATATCTCCAATAAATTGAGTAATTTTGCCACGCATTTTTAAAAAGCATATAAAAATAACATTATAATGGCAGACAAAAACGTAAAAAACAACGCACAGAAAACTGAAGATGCGTTAAGTAAGTCAGAGGCCTTCTTCCTGAAACACAAGAAGGCTATCATCGGCGGTGTCATCGCAGTCATTGCTATCATCGCCTTGTGGATCATCATCGACATGTTCGTCATCACTCCCAACCGCGTGAAGGGACAGGAGGCACTGGCCAAAGGACAGACCTATTTCTCCAATGACCAGATGAAGCAGGCACTCGAGGGCGACAGCACAGGCTTTGCCGGCTTTGCCAAGCTCGCTGAGGAACTCGGCGGACAGAACGAGAACCTCGCCAACCTCTACACTGGTCTGGCATACGCCGAACAGGGCAAGTGGGAAGAGGCTGTGAAGTACCTGGAGAAGTATAAGGACCAGGGCGACGAGATGGTTTCTCCCGCTGCTGAGGGTGCACTGGGTAACGCCTATGCTCACCTCAACAAGCTCGACGACGCCGTGAAGCACCTGAAGAACGCCGCCAAGCGTGCCGACAACAACTCGCTGTCGCCCACGTTCCTCGTTCAGGCAGGTGAGATTCTCGAGAGCCAGGGCAAGAAGGCTGAGGCACTGGAGCTGTACCAGGAAGTGAAGACCAAGTACTTCAACTCCATGCAGTACCAGACCATCGACGCATACATTGAGCGCGTTAGCGAGTAATCTGTTTACCGTTTACTGTTTACCGTTTACAGATGGCTACAAAGAACCTGTCAGAGTATAATGCACAGCAAGTGCCCGATGCCTCGAACATGTGTTTCGGTATCGTGGTGGCTGAGTGGAACCCTGAAATCACGGGAGCACTGCTCGACGGCTGCGTGAACACGCTCGAGAAGCATGGTGCCCTGAATGAGAACATCCACGTGAAGACCGTACCCGGCTCGTTCGAGCTCATCTACGGTGCCCACCAGATGTCGCTCAACGACGGCTATGACGCCATCATCGTGCTCGGCTGCGTCATTCGTGGTGAGACCCCCCACTTCGACTACATCTGTCAGGGAGTCACCCAAGGCATCGCACGTCTCAACGCCACAGGCAGCATCCCCGTCATCTACGGACTGCTGACCACCAACGACCTGCAACAGGCCAAGGACCGTGCTGGCGGACGTCTGGGCAACAAAGGTGACGAGTGTGCCGTCGATGCCATCAAAATGGCAAAGTTCTAAACATTAAAACATAATCATGTAACGCCCCTTTACTATCCATGTAAGGGGGCGTTACTCGTACACCTACTTCGTATCCAGGTCAGCGGCCTTGCCCTTGTACTCGGGGGCACGTTTCTCGAGGAAGGCATGGATGCCCTCCAGGTAATCGGCACCCTTATACACCTTGGTGCGGTAGGCATTGATGCGCTCGAAGCTCTCGGAGGAGAGCACGGTGGCTGCCTTGCTGAGGATGCGGAACTGACGCTTGATGGCGCTGATGGACATGACGCTGTTGCGACGCAGGGGATTCAGGAAGTGCTCCTCAAGAACACCGTCAAGCTCGTCGGGCGATGCCACACGGTTGATGAGTCCCACGTTCAGAGCATCCTGTGCCGTGATGGGCGTTGCCAGGAAGAACATCTCACGGGCTTTGTTCATGCCCAGCTGGTTGATGAAGTGCATGATGCCCGAGGCGTTGTAGGGGATGCCAATCTTCGCAGGCGTGATGGCAAAGGTGGCGGTGTCGGTGCTCACAATCATGTCGCACGACAGGCAGAGGTCGCAGGCGCCACCCCACACAGTGCCGCTGACACAGGCAATGACGGGGACTGGCGTCTCCTGCACACAGCGCAGCAGCTTCTCCATCGGCACGTCGTAGGCCAGCGGGTCTTCGCCGTTCTGCGGCAGTTCGCGAATGTCGTGTCCTGCACTCCACACGCCCTTACGGCACTGGGCCTTGATGACGATGCCCACACACTCCTGTTCGTAGCCCGACCTGATGGCCTCGCACAGTTCCTTACACATTTCCTCGCTGAGACAGTTGAAGTGCTCAGCATTCTGCATCTCGATGTAACAGATGCGCTCCTTGACAATGGCGTTTACTAACATAGCAGATATTGGTTTTCAATTGTTGACGCCACAAAGATACGCAAAAACGCCCTTTATGGAGGGACGTGGAGTGTTAAATTTTGTCAAGTACGTATATATATCAAAAAATAAGTGTACATTTGCAACGATAAAAAATATTATTAACCAAACTTTAAAAACCAAATCAATTATGAAGAAAGCATTAATTGGAATGTTAGCCCTGGTGATGTGCCTCGGTATGGTATCGTGTTCAAAAGAGAGCAGCGCAAGTCTCGCTGACGTAGTAGCAAAGGCTAAGACCGACGGCGCAAAGTGGAGCGTTGACGAGTGGAAGGACGCCTACAAGCAGGTGATGACCGCTGTTAAGCCCATGATGACCGAGATTGCTGAGATTACGAAGGGTATGGAAGCTGCTGAAGGCCAGGAGCCCGATGCTGCCAAGGTTGCCGAGGCTCTGGGTAAGCTGCAGGAGCTGCAGACCAAGTATGGCGACGTTGAGAAGCTGATGGGAGAGTTTGAGGAGGCTGCCAAGGCATCTGAGAACGGAAAGAAAGTTGCTGAGGACGAGGAGTTCCTGAAGGGACTCGCAAAGGAGCTGGGTCTGCCCGAGAATCTCTAAATGAAACTCGTCTCGTGGAACGTCAACGGGCTGCGCGCCTGTGAGGGAAAAGGCTTCAGCAACATCTTCAGAGAGCTGGATGCCGACTTCTTCTGCCTGCAGGAAACGAAGATGCAGGAGGGACAGCTTGACCTGACGTTCGAGGGATATAAGTCGTACTGGAACTATGCCGATAAAAAGGGATATTCCGGTACGGCTATTTTTTCGCGCCATGAGCCATTGGGCGTCACCTACGGCATTGGCATTGACGAGCATGACCACGAAGGGCGCGTCATCACGCTGGAGATGGCAGACTTCTATCTGGTCACCGTCTATACACCCAACTCGCAGGACGAGCTGCGCCGACTGGACTACCGCATGCGCTGGGAAGACGACTTCCGCCAGTATCTGCTGCGTTTAGACGAGCAGAAGCCCGTCATCGTGTGTGGCGACATGAATGTGGCACACGAGGAGATAGACCTGAAGAATCCCAAGAGCAACCGTCGCAATGCAGGCTTCACCGACGAGGAGCGTGAGAAGTTCAGCACGCTGCTCAACAGCGGCTTCACCGACACTTTCCGCTGGCTATATCCTGAACAGGTAACCTACTCCTGGTGGTCGTACCGCTTTCAGGCACGACAAAAAAATGCCGGTTGGCGCATCGACTATTTCGTCGTGTCCAACCGTCTGCAACCGTCTATCAAAGACGCTAAGATTCATACGGACATCATGGGAAGCGACCACTGTCCGGTGGAACTGGTAATTAAAGGTTAGAATTATCCTTTTTTACTTTTTATTTATCCACGCCCCCACTTTATCAATATCCGCCTGCAACGGACCACGTGCATGCGTGAACTTGATATCCCCTTGTATTGAATCGACCACAGCAGCCTTCACCCCGCAATAACGGGCAATGAGGTCGCGGTAGTGCGACACGCCATACTTATTGATGGAGTCGCAAGCAGCGTCGTAACCCTTGACGAAGGCTGCCAGCTGCTCCTTGCGCTCGTAGGTGCGCATCTTCTGCTGATTGAAGGCCAGGACGCCGTAGTTCATGTTCAGCTTACGCGAATCAAGAAGCACGGGGTTCTTAGCCAGACGTGCGATGGTAGCCTGCGGCTCAGTAAGCCAGAGGGCATCCATGATATTGTTCTGCAGCATCTGCAGACGAACGTTGACGTCGTTGATTTGTAAGCGGAAGACGAACTCAGACTTCACCTTGGCACTGTCAACGGCACGATCGGTGAGCATATCGGTCACAGAGTAACGCGTCATGGCCACCATCTTATCCTCCAGGTGCTTGAGCTGATTGATACGGGCATTACGGTTAGTGAAGAGCTGCCAGTAAGCACCCGTCTGTGCCACATAGTGCATCTTAGCGCCACGCTTCACCAGCCGTTCCATGCGCACAAGGTCAGTAACAGCACCTTCGGCAGTATGACCCATAAGCGCTGTGTCGCAGTCCATCTGAGCCGTAAAGGGCTTCAGGCGCACATCGACCACCGTCGTGTCGTAGAGCCCCAACTCCTGCGCCACATAGAGCGGCAGACAGTCGAGCGTGGGGAGCACGGCAATCTTCAGGGCTGCCGAGTCCTCACGCGCCAGACGTATCTTCGTCTCTTGACGTTCACGTTTCTCTTCCTCGTAGGTCTTTCCGCAGGCTGTCAGCAGCAGTACGGCCACAAGGAGAAAAAGAGACTTCCTCATCGTTCAATGTAGTTAATGCCATGATACTGACCTGAAGCCAGACGTCCCTGCAGACTGACAAAGGCATCGACATTGTCGCGCAGGTTCGTGTTGGCATGGTCGGTAGCCGACTCCGTCTGCAGGTCCTCACGCAGCAGCGACACGTCGTTCGACAGCTGGTAGAGAGGCTGGAGCGCACCTCCGCCAATACGGCTCACGAGAAGCCATGAGCGCTGTGTCTCAGGAGCGAAGTAGAGCATGTAGGCATACTGCATGTCGCCACTGAAGAACGTGACGTTCTGGTTGTTCTCCTGTGTCACCTGATAGACCACAGGCTGGGCAGGCGTAGCAGCCGCCTGCACCTCAACGGGAGTCTTGTAGGTCTGTCCCACGGTGGCAGCCTGCTCAATGTCACTGGTCATTACCAGGGCCAGTGCCATGTGGTTATCCCAGCCCTCGATGCCGAAGCGCGACTCGTAGGGACGTGACATGGCGTTCAGTCCGTCGGCCGTATAGTCGGTGCGCACACTGAACTGGAAGGCATCAGCCACTACCAGCTGCTCCTGGGCAGCAGCGCTACCAAAGAGCAGGAAGGTGAAAAGGCACAAAAAGATATTTCGCTTCATAGTCTTATCCTCCAAAGTTATCGTACATGATGGATTCGGGATCTACGCCGAGCGAGTCGAGCATAGAGACAACGGCTGCTGACATGGGACCAGGGCCACACATGTAGTATTCCACGTCCTCGGGAGCCTCGTGGTCCTTCAGGTAGGTGTTGAGCATCACCTGATGGACGAAGCCCGGGGTGTATTTCACGCCTGCAGCATCGGCAGCGGGGTCTGGACGGTCGAGGGCGAGGTGGAAGTGGAAGTTGGGGAACTCCTTCTCCAAGCCCAGGAAATCCTCGAGATAGAACACCTCATTCAGGGCACGTGCACCATAGAAGTAGTGCATCTCGCGGTCGGTCGTGTGCAGCGTCTTCGTCATGTGCATAATCTGTGCACGCAGCGGAGCCATACCGGCACCACCACCAACCCAGATCATCTCCTTCTTCGAGTCGAAGTGCGGATGGAAGTCACCGAAGGGACCAGACATGATTACCTTGTCGCCAGGCTTCAGCGAGAAGATGTACGATGAGGCAATACCCGGGTTCACCTCCATGAAGCCGCTCTTGTCGGCCTTGAACGGAGGTGTGGCAATACGTACGGTGAGCATGAACACATCGCCCTCAGCGGGATAGTTGGCCATAGAGTAGGCACGGATGGTAGGTTCGGGGTTCTTACACTTCAAGGGGAACAGTCCGAACTTCTCCCAGCTGGGCAGGTACTCGTCGCCAATGAGTGACTTATCGAAGTCCTTGTCGTAGTCGATGCAGTCGAAGGCAGGAATCTTGATCTGTGCATACGAGCCAGGCAGGAAGTCCATGTGCTCGCCGGCAGGCAGCTGTACCTTGAACTCCTTGATGAACGTAGCGACGTTCTTGTTGGAGATAACGGTACACTCGTACTCCTTGACACCGAGGATGCTCTCGTCAACATGTATCTGAAGGTCGCCCTTCACCTTGCACTGACAGCCCAGGCGCCAGTGGTCCTTGATCTGCTTACGCGTGAAGTGTGGCTTCTCAGAGTCGAGGATTTCTCCCCCACCCTCGAGCACCTGCACCTTACACTGTCCGCACGAGGCCTTACCACCGCAGGCAGAAGGCAGGAAGATGCCGTTCTCGTTGAGCGTCGCCATGAGGTTATTACCCTGGGGCACGTTCAGCACACGATCACCATTGACAGTTATATTCACATTTCCGCTGGGCGACAGGTATTTCTTTGCCACCAGCAGGATAATTACCAACAGGAGTATGACAATGAGGAATACTCCTATGCTATATGCTATAAACTCTCCCATATCTTTAAATGTTTAAGCCAGAGAAACACATCATGGCCATAGCCATAAGACCTACAGTAATAAACACTATGCCGAGACCCTGCAGAGGCTTGGGTACGTCCGAGTACTGCATCTTCTCGCGAATGGCACCCATAGCCACGATGGCCAGCGTCCAGCCAAGGCCTGAGCCAAAGCCATAGACGATGGCGTCCCAGACAGAGGTGATGGCCTGCGAGTTAGAGGGGTCCATCAGGATGCGCTGCTGCATGAAGAGCGAGGCACCCATGATAGCACAGTTCACGGCAATGAGCGGCAGGAAGATACCCAGCGCTGCATAGAGCGAGGGGCTGTACTTCTCGACCGTCATCTCCACCAGCTGCACCATACCGGCAATCACGGCAATAAAGAGAATGAACGAGAGGTAGCTCAGGTCAACGCCTTCCACCAGGCACCCATCACCCAGCACCTTCGTCTGCAACAGGTAGTTGACAGGTACGGTGACAGTGAGCACGAAGGTTACGGCAAGGCCAAGGCCCAGCGATGTCTTCACGGTCTTCGACACGGCAAGATACGAACACATGCCGAGGAAGAAGGCGAAAATCATGTTATCGACAAATATCGACCGAAACAGTAATGATATTGCGTGTTCCATACTTTTACTCTTTTACGTTTTTACCTTTTTACTTTTCCTTGTAGAAGTATGCACGATGAACCCAAATCACACAACCGACGAGGATGAGTGCCATAGCAGGCATCGTCATCATGCCGTTGTTCTGGTAGCCGAAGTCGTAGAAGCCCTTGGGCAGAATCTCAAAGCCCAGGAGCGAACCACGTCCGAGGAACTCACGCACAGCACCCACGATAACCAGTATCATGGCGTAACCAAGACCATTGCCCACACCATCGAGGAACGACGGCCAGGGTTTGTTCTGCATGGCAAACGCCTCGAGGCGACCCATGAGGATACAGTTCGTAATTATCAGTCCTACATACACGCTCAGCTGCACGCTCACATCGTAGGCGAACGCCTTGAGCACCTGAGAGACGATGGTCACAAGAGCAGCCACAACCACCAGCTGTACCACGATACGGATGCGGTTGGGGATGGTGTTGCGGATAATGGATATAATCACATTCGAGAACGCGGTGATAACCGTAACAGCGAGACCCATGACAATAGCGGGCTTCAGCTGTGACGTCACGGCAAGGGCAGAACAGATGCCCAGCACCTGACCCAGTATCGGGTGGTCAACGTTCAGCGGGTTGGTAAAAACCTCTCTATTTTGTTTACTGAATAATCCCATAGCTTATTTCTCCTTTAAGAATTTCTCATACTGTTTAAAACCATCGCGGAGCATGTCACGCACACCGTTCGATGTCAGTGTGGCACCTGTCACAGCATCCACCTCATAGGCTTTCTTGGCGTCCTCCACATTCTTTTCAACGCCAATGGCAACAGCTCCAGCCTCGTCAAAGACTTTCTTTCCCTGGAACTTCTCCTGCCACTCCTGCGAGTCCTTGATTTCTGCTCCCAGTCCGGCAGTCTCACTCTCGTGGTTGAAGTAAGCACCATAGACGGTATTCTTGTCTTCGTTCAGTGAGATGAACCCGCTGATGCCGCCCCAGAGTCCCATTCCCTTCATAGGGAACACATACTTCACCTGGTTATCCACCTTGAAGTAGTAGATATAGGGCTTACGCTCCTTGCCTTCGCCAATGGAATCCACCTTCGTCAGCAACTTCTGGTAGGTGGCTTCTGCCTCAGCATCGCTCAGGTCACGGATGTTCAGCGAGTAGAGTATCTGCTTCTTCACGTCGAGTGCCACGTTAGCATCCTGCATGGGCTTGAGTGCCTGATAGACAAACGCCAGCAGGAAGGCCACGATAACCACCAGTATCGCGCTATAAATAATAATGTACGCGTTGTTATTCGTATTCAGTTTCATTTGGTACCTCCTCTCTTCAAACGTTTCGAAATATTACGCTCTACGATGAAGTGGTCAATCGTAGGAGCAAACATATTACCAAAGAAGATGGCGAGCATCATTCCCTCAGGATAGCCGGCATTCATCACACGGATGATGACTGCCATTGCTCCAATGAGGAAACCATAGATGTACTTACCACACTCTGTACGGCACGAGGTAACAGGGTCGGTAGCCATGAACACAGCACCAAAGGCGAAGCCACCCAGTACGAAGTGCTCCCACCAAGGCATCGTTGACATGCCCGTAGCCTCGAAGATAGCGGCCAGCACGCCACCACCCACGAAGACACTCAGCATGGTACGCCAAGAGGCGATGCCCGTCCACAGCAGGATGACAGCACCGATGGCAATGGCGATGACCGAGGTCTCACCGATAGAGCCGGGAATCAGACCTGTAATCATGTTCATGTCGAAGGGAACATCCACGCCCTGTGCCATCTGGCCAAGTGGCGTAGCACCTGTAGCGGTGTCGAGTGGTGTTCCACCAAAACCGAAGATGGGGCTGTCGGCTATCCACACCTTGTCGCCTGTCATGACTGACGGATACGAGAAGAACAGGAACATACGCGCTGCGATGGCAGGGTTGAAGATGTTCATGCCCGTGCCGCCGAATATCTCCTTACAGAAGATCACCGAGAAGGCGCATGCCAGTGCCAGCATCCACAGCGGACAGCCTATAGGCACGATGAGCGGAATCAGGATACCGCTGACCAAGTAACCCTCCTGAATCTCCTCGCCCTTCCACTGAGCCCAAGCGAACTCAATGCCAAGACCTACGACGTAGCTGACAATGATCTTGGGCAGTACGGCGAAGAAGCCGAAGAGGAACATGTCCCAGAACGAGGCATCGATGCCCGATGCCACAGCATTTTGATAACCCACGTTATACATACCAAACAGCATGGCAGGCATGAGGGCTATCACCACAAAGCTCATGATACGCTTCGAGTCGATGGCATCATGGATGCTGACACCTGTCTTGGCCGTTGTGTTCGGCACATAGAGGAAGGTCTCAAAGCCATCGAAGATGCTACGGAAAGCGTGCAGCTTACCTTCTTTCTCGAAGTTGGGCTTTATCTTGTTGAGATAATTTCTTAATGCTTTCATAATCGTTATGCGTTTTCTTTACGTAAATTATTAAGTCCCTCACGCACAATGCGCTGCAGCTCGAGCTTCGAGGAATCCACAAACTCTGCAACAGCAAAGTCCTCAGGAGCCACCTCGTAGATGCCGAGTGCCTCCATGCGGTCAATGTCACCAGCGATAATAGCCTTGATGAGGTACTCGCCATAGATGTCCATAGGCAGCACCTTGTCGTACTCGCCACTCATGATCATGTGACGCTCACCACCCTTCACGCGGGCATCGAGCGCATACTGCTTCTTGCCGAAGAGCCACGAGCAATAGCTGCGGTTCACAGAGAACTGACCAAAGCGTGGCATGATCCAGCCAAGCATCTCGTCATTGTCGTTACCCTCAGGGATGATACATATCTCAGAGGTGTGAGCACCCAGGAACCCGTCCTTCGTGGTCGGCTTACCAGTCAACGGATTGCCGTTGATGATGCGTACAGAGTGGTCAGCATCGTAGCTGTTGCTGACAAGCGTTGCCAGTTCCTGACCCACGAGCATATCGACGTAGGCAGGACTCTTGACCTCACTTCCCGCAAGAGCAACCGTACGGGTCAGGTTCACCTTGCCCGTGTTCAGCAGACGGCCAATGAAGAGCACCACCGTGGGGTCGCTGATGGTCCATACCACCTCACCCTTGTTCACCGGGTCAATATGGTTCACCTGTACGCTGACGTTACCTGCCGGGCACTTGCCATCGAACACGTAAACCTCTACGTCGCGGTAGTTCTCCATGCTGGAGTGCAGGCCTACACCCAAATAGGTCGTAGCCATCTTCGAGAGTGCCGTCAGACCTGCCTGGAAGTCCATCTCCTGCCCCTTCAGCTCATAGTCGAAGCTGGCAGCCAGCGGCATGTCGCGCTTGGCAGAGATGAAGATGGCCTTCGGAGTAGTGTCCGGATTAGTGGAAACAGCGTACGGCAGCTGGTTGATGTAGCCGAAGAGTCCGGCATCGAGCAACAGCTGCTTCACGTCGTCGCCAGTCATCTTGGCCACGTCCTTCACACCAAAGTCCTTGAATTCCTGATTTGCATCAGCATCTATCCGTACGCTGAGCACTTTTCTCCTGTCACCCCGCTCCACAGCAGCAACCGTACCACTGACGGGAGAGGCAAACTTGACAGACGGATAGTTCTTGTTGACGAACAATGCGTCACCGGCCTTGACCTTGTCACCTTCCTTGACAACCACCTTGGGAACCACTCCTTCGAAGTCGTCGGGCACTAAAGCATAGCGACCGTTAGACTTCAGCTGGATTTTCTTCTCCTCGGCCTTGCCCTTCAGGTTAATGTCCAAGCCCTTACGTAACTTGATTACATTTGCCATATTAAATGAATATTTGATATATCAAAACAATTGCAGGCGCAAAATTACATAAAAATATGTACAATTAAAAGAAAAATCGACAAAAATATGCCGTAGTGCCAAGAAAATTGATTAATTTTGTATCAAAATTGAAAGCTTATCAGAAAATTTAAACGAATCATCAGTGGAGTCATCTGGGTTGTATTAGGTTTTTACACCCTACTTTTTGCTCTCACTCACGTGCCTCAGGTGCAGCGTTTCATTGGCTCGAAAGTGGCCAGTGAGCTGTCAGAGAAACTGGGTACGGAAGTGAGCATAGGACGTGTCGACCTGGGATTCCTCAATCGTATCATCATCGACGATGTGCTGATTCTTGACCAACGGAAGCAGGAACTACTGAAAGCGTCACGCATATCCGCGAAGATGGAACTGCTGCCCCTGCTTGACGGACGAGTGTCCATCTCCACAGCCCAGCTGTTCGGTGCCCACCTGAAACTCTATAGAGACAGCGCACAGGCAGACATGAACATACAGTTCGTGCTGGACTCCCTGGCATCGCGCGACACCACCAGCCATACCCCAATCGACCTGCGTGTCAACTCCCTGATTATCAGACACAGCAGCGTGAGCTACGACCAGCTGGACGCTGCACAGACAGAAGGTCTGCTGAACCCCGCACACCTGAACCTTTCGGACATCAGCGCACACCTCGTGCTCAAGGCGTTCAAGGAGGACTCCCTCAACCTGAACATCAAGAAACTGACATTCCACGAGCAGTCGGGTCTGCAGGTCAAACGCCTGACCATGCACGTGGAAGCCTCCGACAAGGAGGCCACACTCAAGCACTTCCTGCTGCAGCTGCCGCGTTCCAGCCTGTCCTTGGGAAGCCTTAGCGCCCAATACCTGTTTCGCGACAGACGCTACGTACGCGGCACCCTGCAATATCGGGGAACCATTGAGGAGTCAGACATCACGCCTGCCGACATCAACAGTCTGGTACCCAAGCTACAGGCCGTCACCAGCAACCTGAAGGTGTCATCTTCCTTCAGCGGCACAGACAACAGCATCGACATCCCAAGTCTGCTGGCCACCTCAGAGAACAACGCCATAGAGATTCACGCCAACGGCTTCCTGCACCACTGGGACGAGACACCCGCCTGGCAGATACAGATAGACCGTATCCGACTGTCCGAGCAAAGCGCCACCCTCCTGAACGACATCATTGCCGACCAGAAGACCGTCAGCTTCATCAGCAACCTGGGCACCATCAACCTGACAGGACAAGCCGAAGGACTCGGTCATTCCATCGATTCCGAAATACACCTGCAGTCGGATGCCGGCGACGTAGATGCCGACTTCAATATGAACCAGCAGAAACAGTTCACAGCCCACGTCAACAGCAAAGGGCTGATGCTGAACCGGCTGCTACGACAAGATGACTTCGGAGAGGTTGCAATGGACATTGATGCTGACGGACAGTTTAATGATAAGGGATTGTCAACCTTGAACTTAGATGGAACCGTTCCACGATTTGTCTATCATGGATACCAGTACAATGACATCGGTCTGAGCGTCAGCTACACCCCACAGGAAATCAGCGGAAGCATCGACATCAACGACCCCAATATCCAACTGATTGCTGACGGAGCACTCATCCGGCGGGGCAACACCACTGACGTTGAATTGCAGGCCCAGGTCAACAATTTTTCTCCTACCAAGCTGGGACTTACACGCGACTGGGACGGAGTGACCTTCAATGCCGACATCGCAGCCAACTTCTCAGCCAGCAGCCTCAACGACGCCGTGGGAAGCATTGACATCTGCCAGTTCAGCGCCTTGTCGGAAAAGGGCAACTACTACATGAGGAACATGAATATCGTCAGCGGATACGACGACACGGACCAACACTTCGTCAGTCTGAAGAGCGACTTCGCCATCGTACACCTCAGGGGAGTCTTCGACTATACCGCCCTACCCCAGAGCATCGCTAACCTCGTAGGCAGCTATCTTCCGACATTGCCCGGACTGCCTGCTCAGAAGCCCACCGACAATAATTTCGCCTTCCAAGTCAACGTCTTCCGTTCCGACTGGCTCAACCAATTAGGTGTTCCCCTCACCCTGAACGACCCGTTGATGGTAAGTGGCTTCGTTAACGATCGCCAACAGACGGTCAGCATCATGGGAGGCTGCGCAGGCTTCTCCTATAATGACGGACGCTATGCAGATGCCGCGCTCCACATCGGCACAGCCAGCGACACCCTGAGATGTGCCATCGATGTTGTCAAGCACATGGACAACGGACAGGACTATACCCTCTCGCTGCGGAGCGGAGCTGCTGACGACAGGATCAACACCTCGCTGAGCTGGGACAATCACGCCGAACAGCGCATGAGCGGCACGCTGAATGCTGCAAGCCGCTTCTTCCTGGCTCCCGACGGCCGCCAGACAGGCATCATCTCCGTGCAGCCCTCACAGCTTGTCCTGCGCAATACCGACTGGCAGATTGAACCCGCAGAAATCATCTATGCGAAGAACGACCTGACCGTCAATCACTTCACAGTCAAGCACGGACAGCAGCATATCATCATTGACGGACGCGCCTCACAGAATCCTAACGACGTGCTTACAGCCGATATCGTCGATGTGGATGTAGAGTACATCCTGGACATCGTCAACTTCCACTCCGTCGATTTCGGAGGACTGGCCAGTGGCAAAGCCTACGTGTCATCCCTCTTCGATACGCCAGAGGCCAGCGCAGAGCTGAACGTCTATCAGTTCACGTTCGAGCAAGGACGCATGGGCACCCTGCACGCCAACGCAGAATGGGACAACAACAGGAAGACCATCAACATCGACGCCATCTCCAACGACGGACCCGATGCCATTACCTTCATCAACGGATACATCGACCCCTCAAGTCCCGGCTATATCGACCTTGACGTCAAGGCAGTAGGCACACACATCGACTTTGCGAAGTCGTTTACCAGCGCATTTGCCGATCGCGTGGAGGGACAGGGACAGGGAGCCATCAGGCTTTACGGCCCGTTCAACAACATCAACCTCACAGGCTTGCTCGTCGTTGACGGCGAAGTGGATGTGCGACAGCTCAACACCACCTACACCCTGCGCTCAGACACCGTCTATTTTGTGCCTGACGACATCAGGCTGCAGCATTGCGCCATCTACGACAAGGAAAACCACAAGGCTACCGTTGACGGATACCTGCACCACCAGCACCTGACACGCATGACGTTCGACATCAGCGTCGAGGCAGAGAACTTCCTGGGCTACGACTTCAAGGACTTCGGCGACGAGATTTACTACGGCACAATCTATGGCACGGGCAATGTCGTCATACAAGGCCGACCTGGACGCGTCACCTTCGACATCAACGTCACGCCAGAGAAGAACTCCATCCTGGTCTATAACGCCAGCAGACCCGACATCATCACCAATCGTGAGTTTATTACGTGGGAGAAGAGGGATGTATCCTCCTTTAACTCTCCACCCTCACCCCTCAACCAAGGAAACGCCCCTTCCACCAACATCTACCTCAATTTCCTGGTTCGCTGCACGCCCGATGCAACGGTTCGCCTGCTGATGGATGCGAAGACCAACGACTACGTCACGCTCAACGGAACAGGCACCATACAGGCCTCCTATTATAATAAAGGTACGTTCCAGATGTTCGGCACCTATGTCGTGAATGAGGGGAAGTACGAGATGACCATCCAGGAGCTCATCAAGAAGGACTTTGTCTTCCAGAACGGAGGCACCGTCGTCTTTGCCGGCAATCCGTTCGATGCGCAGCTCAACCTCCAGGCGTCGTACATCGTCAACGGCGTGTCGCTCAGCGACCTGAACGTGGGAGAATCCTTCTCCAACAACACCGTACGTGTGAACTGCCTCATGAACATTAGTGGACAGGCAGGTGCACCACAGGTGGACTTTGACCTCGCCATGCCTACCGTCAGCGCTGACGAGCAGCAGATGATACGCTCCGTCATCAACGGACAGCAGGAGATGAATCAGCAGGTGCTCTACCTGCTGGGCATCGGACGCTTCTATCCGCAGACCGGCAACAACGCGATGGATGAAGGCCAGTCGCAGAGTCAGACCTCACTCGCCATGCAGAGCCTGCTCAGTGGCACCATCTCAAGCCAGATTACTGCATTGCTGAAGAACGTGGTCAACAACAACAACTGGAACTTCGGAGCCAACATCTCCACAGGTGACGAAGGCTGGAACAATGCTGAATACGAGGGAATTATCAGTGGTCGTCTGCTCAACAACCGCCTGCTGATAAACGGACAGTTCGGCTATCGCGATCGCGCCACCACCACCACACCATCGTTCATTGGCGACTTCGACGTGCAATACCTGCTGAACCCCTCTGGCAGCATCTCCGTCAAGGTCTATAACCAGAACAACGACCGCTACTTCACACGGTCATCGCTCAACACACAAGGACTGGGATTCATCTTCAAAAAGGACTTCTCGTCGTTCTCCGACCTCTTCGGCATCAGCCGTCAGCGTAAAGCAGAACCCGCCGACTCTCTTGAGACGAAGAGTGACACCATCCCCTAAAGGTCTTTCAACAACACCTCACGCGAGGCACGCAAGTAGGCAGAGCGATTCTCCAGCACACGTTTCCACTGCTCGCTGTAGTGTTCGGTGAGCGGCAGGTCAATCTTCCACTTACCCTTCGACTCCAGACGGTCAATGAGCATGCCCATCGACAGCTGGTCAAGGCTCTGCGCAGGCATGAAACGCGAGACGTCACCTTTCTCGTCAGGCGACAGCTCTACCAGCAGGCCCGCATCAACCATCTCATAGATCAGGTCGTTGACAATGCGTATAGGCACCTGCGTCACGTTACGCAGTTCGTTAATGGTGTAAGGCTTGAGACCCTTCTCGAAACGTTTGCAGATGTGGCTCATCAGCATGGCACAAAGCAGCATGCGGTAACGATGGCTGATGTCGCTGGTACGCGTATCGTAGGCATAGAAGTCCAGGTTCTGGTTGGTGTAGCACAGCTCGGCACCAAACAGACAGATGGTCCACGATATCTGCACCCACAGCATGAACAGCGGCAGCGCGGCAAACGATCCGTAGATGGCGTTGTAGCTCGACATCCAGATCTGTGAATGGATGTACGCCACCTGCAACAGCTGCATGGCGACACCCGCCAGTATGCCCGGCACAATGCACGAGCGCACCCTCACATGCGTATTGGGCATGAAGACATACAGGGCAATAAACAGCACCGACATGAGCACATAGGGGAACAGCTCCATCACGAAGCGCATCATCGGCCCAATGAGCATCGCCTCCGTAAAGCCGTCAGTCAGCGTAGCCATGAAGATGCTGAGACCCGATGCCAACACAATCAGGATGGGAAACAGGAACAGCATCGCCACGTAGTCAGTGAACGTGCGGAAGAGGCTGCGCTGCTTCTTTACCTGCCAAATCTCGTTGAACGTCTGCTCCACGTTGCTCACCAGCATCAGCACGGTATAGAGCATGAACAGCAGACCCACGCCGAGGAACACGCCACTCTTCGTGTGCACCAGATAGCTGTTGACGAAGCCGATGATCACCTCTGCCGCCTGCGGCTGCGAGCTGAAGGCATCGCGGAACCACACCTCTATATATTTACTGTAGCCGAAGCCACGCGCAATGGCAAACACCACCGCCAGAATGGGCACAATGGCCAGCAGCGTAGAGTAAGTAAGCGCTGCAGCACGGCTCATGACACGCTTCGCCGTGAAGAAGCGCACAGCCAGGATGAGCTTCTTCAGGACCTCCAGCACGAGCAGTTTCGGATGAAACTCCCCCTCGGTCTTGATTTCCCAAATATCAACTTGGAAGAAATGTATCAGCCGTTTTATCATCTCCATTAAAAACGAAAGCACTGCCCCTGTAAGCCGGGTTCTGTATCCACACCAAGATGTGGCGCCTGCCATTTATCTACCCCGGAAGTCGCCCCCACGGGTTTAGCCTGACGGCTTAGCGTTCTACCCTCCACCGGAACATATGTATCGGGCGGACAACCCTCAGCCGGCGGTATACATGAACTTGCAGCCTCCAGAGGACACAGCCCGACGGTCACCCGCCGGCTGGTGGTCTCTTACACCACCTTCTCACCCTTACCAGCGTCACGAAACCTTAACGATAACGAAAACCACTGGCGGTCATTCTCTTCTGCCCTATCCTGCCGTCGCCGACAGCTTCTATTTTCGGAAGTGGAGCGTCCTGTGCTGCCCGGACTTTCCTCTCGCCCTTATCGGACCAGCGGCAGGCCGGAGCACTGCTTTCGAGAGGCCAAAGGTACGGAAAAAAAATGGAACGCAAAAATAAAACCGCCAAAACTTGCAAGATTGAGAAAAAATAATCGCTGTAATTTCTAAGAATTACCTTTTACTTAACGGAAGTATAAACACGATGATGTATCCGTTGTAACATGTGCGTTCATGGGAAGGGATAATGGGATAGATGCCATGAAAAAGATGAATATCTACGTCCTTTCGATTGTTTGCGTACGCGCGAACAACCATTTGCGCCTACGCAAACAACCGTTCGCGTAGGCGCAAATCAAAAAGCTTTTCAGTCACATCACCACTTTCTCTGCTTCAACCGGTGATACTGGTAGAAGCCTAAGGGGAGCATGAGCAGGAGGTAGCCCTTGAAGTCGGAGGAGGAGAACATCTTGCCGTCGTTGGCGATGAGCGAGCAGGCAATGTACATGCGCATGTTACGCGACTTGTCTCCCCTACCCAACCTGATGCACTGGTTATAGTAAATGCGGTAGCTCTTGGGGTTCTTGAACAGTACCTCCCAGCCGTTGCGCGTGAAGCCGTCGGCCTGGTACTCACAGTCCTGCGAGTAATAGGGGAAGACGAGCATCTTGTATTGCTCGTCCATCTGGTCGTAGATGAAGTCCTCGGTCATGAATTTCTCGCCCTCGACCAGCGGGAAGCGGAAACGGCGAATGACGCTGGTCTTGAACATCAGCGTGGTCTCGCCATTAAAGCCTGCATTCGCCAGTTCGGTCAGCGTGGCCAGCTTGACGCCCTCTGGAAACTGTCCCTGCGGTCCTGAAAGCATCTTACGATAGGACACCACACCACTGACGTCGTCACGCGAGAGCACGTCCTTGTTGTCAGCAAGAAAAGCCAGGGTGTCCCTGATGACCGTGGGCGAAGAGAGGTAGTCGTCAGAGTCGATGCACACGAAGTATTCGGTCCCGCAGAGCTCCACGCCGCGATTGTGCGCCTGCATCTTTCCTGCGTTCTGCTGATAGTAATAGCGTATATCGACCTTGCCTTCCGCCATCCAGGAACGCAGCAGCTCCTCTGTTCCGTCGGACGAACCGTCGTCAACTACGAGCCACACGAAGTCCTGACAGTCCTGCTCGCAGAGACTTTTGTACAGGTGGGGAATTAATGACTTCCGATTATAAGTGGGAGTGAAAACAGTAATCAGCTTCTCCATAGGTCAACGCTATTTATTTTTTACCAAATTATCGTCAGTATCCACGTAATGCTCGGTCTTGTGGAAGATGCGCGTGATACCCTTCATCTGTATCTTGACGTGGTTGCAGAAACTCTTCCACATGGACTCGTTGCCGAAGGTGCCGTAACCCGTGATGGCCCGGCAGCGCTTGTCGCGCACAAAGACAATCTTTCCGTACTTCTTCAGGTTGAAGGCCATAGAGCCGTCCTCACCGCGGATGATATCCACACGGTAAGGCTCCTTGCGACCGTACTCAGCATTGTAGGCAAACACCAGTCCGCGCACGGAGAGCTCAGGACGCTTGAAGTGCTGCACCCAGAGGAACAGGTCGCGCGACATCTCAAACATCTTCAGGCTCAGGGCAGAATGGTTCTCGTCAGGAATGAAACCGTAGGTGGCCGAGGCGCACGCCACTCCGGGCTTCGTCAGATGGTCGAGCATGATTTCATAATACTGCGGCGGATAAAGCGTATCGCTATCCACGTCGAAGTAGAACTTGCCCTTGGCATGCTGAAGTCCGCAGCGGCGGGCATAGCCGCAGCTGTGCTGGTACTCCGTGTAATAGGGAATGCCCGACTTCTCGTAGATTTCGGCAGTACGATCCTTGGAGTCGTTATCGACGCCGATGATTTCAACCGGATACTTACACTTAATCTCGCTGAGGGCCCACAGACAGGCCTGCAGGTGCGTCTCCTCGTTATAGCCAATGACCACTATCGACGCCAGCGGCTCAGGGCTCTGCAGCTTTGCCAGCCGTTCGCGAGTGCCGTCAATCACCTCCTGAGGAACCTCACTAAACGTTTTTCCGTAAACCGAAAGATACTTACTATACCACGCCATAAACAAATATTTTCTGCAAAAATAGTAATAATATTTTGAAATATCAACTTTTCTGCGTATTTTTGCAATATAAAATTAGAAATGAGACATTATGATACCAAAGATTCTCCATTTGTGCTGGCTGAGCGGCGACGCCTATCCTGCAAAAATTGCCAAGTGTATTGAGTCGTGGAAGCGGGTTCTTCCCGACTATGAAATCATCTTGTGGGACACCAAGCGCTTTGACCTGAACGGCTCGCTCTGGGTGAAGCAGGCGTTTGAGAAGAAGAAGTACGCCTTCGCTGCCGACTACATCCGATTCTATGCGCTCTACCACATGGGCGGCATCTATCTGGACTCTGACGTGGAGGTGCTGAAGCGCTTTGACGACTTCCTCGACCTACCCTACTTCGTGGGAGCAGAGAAAGCCGGCACGCCCGAAGCAGCCATCATGGGAGCGGAAAAGGGATGCGACTGGATCAAGCAATGTCTGGACTACTATACCGACAGGCCCTTCATCAAGGCCGACGGCAGTCTTGACATACGCAAGCTGCCGGAAATCATGGACGAGGAAATTACTAAGCTGAAGCCCATCCGTGTGCTGTCACTGGAAGAGAGCAAGAAGGTCAGGGAGCTGGACTTCAACAAGGAGGTCATCGTATTGAGCGACGCCTATTTCTCGCCGAAGGTCTTTGACTCGCGAGAAGTGGAGCTGACACCCTACACCTATGCCATCCACCACTACCAGAACTCCTGGTTCTCGCCCAAGGCAAAGGCGTACTACAGGTTCCGCACCTTCATGATTCGCATCTTCGGCTACAACTTCATCAGGAAAGCGGAGTGCTTCCTCATGCCCTGGAAATTCAAGCAACAGTAAAAGCCATGCAACTAAGTATCATCGTTCCCGTATATAACGTAGAGAAGTATGTGCGTCCCTGCCTGGAGAGCATCCTCCGACAGGGGCTTGACGAGGATTGCTACGAGGTTATCATTGTCAACGATGGTACGAAGGACCGCAGCATGGAGATGATTGCCGACCTCATAGACGAGCACGCCAACATCTCCGTCATCAACCAGGAGAACCAGAGCCTGTCAGTTGCCCGCAACAACGGCATTGCCAAGGCCAAGGGCGAATACATCCTGATGCCCGACAGCGACGACCTGCTCATTGACGGCAGCCTGCCCACGCTATTGGAGAAAGCCTTGGAGACAAAGGCCGACCTGGTGGTTGCCGACTTCCTGGAAATGGACGATGAAGAGATTGCAAACGTCAAAGACATACCACAGCCGGACGCCGTCTTCGAGGAGAAGACCGGTGAACAGCTGTTCCTGGCCGACCTGGATCCCCGACAATGCTACGTATGGAGAACGCTCTTCCGCAGGGAGTATCTCTCCGAGCATAGGATAACGTTCGTGCCGGGCGTCTGCTATCAGGATGTTCCGTTCACTCATGAGTGCTACATCAAGGCGAAGAAATGTCTCAGGACGCACTGGCTGCTGAACATCTACCGCAAGAACAGAGGCGGTTCGGCCACCTTCTCGTTCAGCAAGAAGAAAGCCGACGACTTTTGCATCATCATTGCCAAGACGTGGGAGCTGACACGGCTTGAGAACCTGTCGCCTCAAGTGCAGCGCAAGCTTCAGGATGACGTTTTCGTCTCGCTGTCTTCACTTAGCTATTCCGCGATGTATCACTCCAAAGACCCTGCATTCCGACTGGAGGTCATCAAAGACCTGAGGCAGAAGGCACCTGACCTGAAATTCACCAACGGGATAAGAGCAAAAACGATGTCTTTCCTGTTAAGAAAGGCGCCGCGCTTCTATTTCACATTCTTTGAGTGGCAGAATAAAATCAGGAAACAACTGGCTAAGCAGTAAGCTCTTCGAAGAGCGTCTTCCACTTAGTCATGGTTCCATAGACATCGAACGACCTTGCATGCTCAACAGACATGAAGGAGAGCTGAAGCCGCTCGTCATCTTCTTCAATCAGCTTGCTCAGCTTATCGGCAAAGAGCTGGATGTTACCGTCCTCAACCAGATAGCCACACGTGCCATCTTCGATAATGCTTCTGGGCCCGAACTTGCAATCGAAGGCAATACACGGGACACCGTGACGAAGAGACTCTAAAAGCACCAGGGCAAATCCCTCGAAATAGGACGTCAGCACGCAAATGGAGCTGTTTGCATATTCATGACCGATGGACTTGGTAGGAGGATGGATGGTCAGGTTCTCAATCTCACGACTCTTGATCTCATTCTCCAGCGATTCCTGCAGATTACCATTTCCGAAGATATCCAGCTTCCAGTCAGGAAACCTCTTGGAAACAATCTCCCAGACAGATATCAGACGGTCATAGCCCTTCTCCCAACTCAGACGCCCTGCAGCAATGATGCGCTTCGTTTCGCAGTTGCTATATTCCTCTATCGGCATCAGGGAGAAATTGGGAATAACCTCAACGCGGCGGGACTTCCTCCATTCGTGGGCGTCGCCCTCAGTCAGGGAGACCACCACGTCAGCATGACGCTCTATGGTGTGCAAGTACTTTATCCTGTAGAACTTCATGTAGATGCTGGAAAGGAAATTACGATACTGGCTCAAGCCGGACATCGTAAACGGGCGCGCCTCGTGGCTCTCAATGACTTTCTTGGCACGACACGGGATGGTGCTGACCAAGGCAGCCTCGAAATGCGACACACCAATCAAGACGTCAGGGTCAATCTGCTGAACAGCCTCAGACAGCTTCTGACGGATCTGCCGCCCAATGTCACGTTTCACGAACAAGCGCTTCGGATAGCCATAGTTGTATTGTTCGTAGTAAGGGACATTCAGATAGACCTGCTTGACGGAGTCGTGCAACAGGAAAGCGTTAGGCTGTTCGGGCTTCTGCGCACACGTAATGATATAGACCTCATAATCAAAATAAATAGCCATATAGTTTGCCTTGTCAGACAAAACTCTTTCCACTCCTCCAAAGGCGACCAAGGATTCAAGGAAATAAGCTACTCTTAGTTTTCGGCCGTTCATACAGGTCTAATTATTGGACTTGTTCTATTTTTATGCCACAAATGTAATGAAAAATTTTGAAATTCAAACTTTTATTTCTATTTTTGCAACAAATTAACAGAAAAATTTGTAAAAACAAACGTAAATGGCTATCAAACTAAGCATTATCGTTCCCGTATATAACGTTGAACAGTATATCCGTCCGTGTGTGGAAAGCATCTTCAAACAAGGACTGGAGGAAGACACGTATGAGGTGATTCTTGTGAACGACGGTACAAAAGACAACAGTTTTGGAGTCATTGACGACATCATCAAGGCACACGACAACATCATCGTCGAGGAGCAAGAGAACCAAGGCCTTTCCGCTGCCCGAAACACAGGCATTGCAAAAGCCAAGGGCGACTACATCCTGTTCCTGGATTCTGACGACCTGCTCATTGAAAACACATTGGGAAAGCTGACGGAGGCATTAAGCAGCAGCTCGCCCGACATCCTGTATGCCGGATTCATCAAAATGACCAATGAAGAAATTGACACCAGAAAGATGGAACTGCAGGAGGAATGCATCTGTCGTGAAACAACGGGAAGGAAGGGCTTTCTGGAGGACTATAATGCCCGTGAGTGTTACGCATGGAGGGCATTCTACAAGAGGACGTTCCTGGAAGAAAAACACCTTCGATTCATTCCCGGCATCTATTTTGAAGACGTGCCCTTTACGACGGAGTGTCATCTGGTAGCAGGAAAATGCATCAGGACAGACTACACCTTTTATATATATAGGCAACGCCCGGGGTCTATTGTCTCTGCCATCAACAAGAAGAAGGTTACGGACTTCCACCACGTCATAGCACGTCTATGGGAACTCAGGCAGAAAGGGCTGACACCAGCTGAAGACCATCAACTGATGGACGCCATCTCAACAACGTTCAGCATTGAGATGTGGTATGTTTCACATACCCCGGAACTCTATGCGGAAAGAAAGGAAATCATTGCAGACCTGAAGAAAAAGGTGCCTGGCCTGTACTTTAACGGTAGTCTGAAAAAGCGGTTTAAATCATTCCTGTTCAGGTATGCCCCCGACCTCTGCGTCAAGTTTCACGCACGCTGACTGGCCAGCTCTTCTACCAAGGCCTTCCAACGAGCCATCACCACATCCTTATCGAATATCTTTGCCCGTTCAACAGAAGCATGGGAGAACGAGCTACGCAGACTGTCATCTTCCATCAGGCGACACAATCCCTCAGCAAAGGCAGGAACATCACCATCCTTGACAACATAGCCGTTCACATTGTCAGCGACCACATCACTCGGACCAAACGGGCAATCGAAGGTTACACAAGGAAGACCGTTCTGCATGGCTTCCAGCAGGACAAGCCCGAAGCCCTCAAAGCGGGAAGACAATGCAAAGATGGAGCTGTCGGAATATTCCATACTGATATTCGATGTAAACGAATGTATCGAGACATGACTCAAGCCAAGACTAGCAATCTGCTGCTTGAGGCTTGCCTCAAGTGAGCCAGAACCGAAGATGTCCAGCTGCCAGTCAGGATGCTTCCGATTGACGATGGCCCATGCATCAATCAGACGGTCAAAACCTTTCTGCCACTCCAAGCGGCCTACGGCAATGACTCTCTTTGACTCGCAACTGCTCATTCGGACAACTGGCATCACGGTGAAGTTCGGAATAACCTCAACACGCTTCGCCTTTGTCCACTCCTTAGCATCACCGTTCGTCAGCGTTACAACGACGTCGGCCTTCTTCTCGACATGACGGAAATACCGATTACGGTAGTACTTCATGAATTTGCGCGAGAAGTAGGAACGATGCAATCCCTTGTCAGACATCGTAAAGATACGTGCCTCGTGCGACTCAACCATTTTTACGGCATTGCACTTGATGCCGCAAACAAGGTCTGCATTGAAATAGCCTAAGCCTATCAGGACATCGGGATTGATTTTCTGGACGGTAGCAATCAGTCCCCGTTTCAAACGCCGATAAATGGAATACTTCACCCACAGACGCATGGGATAGCGATAGTGATATTGCGCGTAATAGTGAATAGAAAGGTTTATCTGTTTTACCTTGTCCGACAATGGATATATATTCGGGTCTGTCTGCGTATTCTGGTAACAGGTAACAACATAAACCTCATAGCCGAAATGTTCGGCCATATAGCTCATCTTGTCTGACAGGATTCTCTCTGCCCCGCCCCTACTTGCCAAAGAATCAATTACATATACTATTTTCATAGGACAAATGTATTATTCCAGAATACAGGCAAATCAGCCCTTTCTTTCACACATACATGTCAATTTATCGGCATTTAAATGTTTTTATGCCACAAATTTACTGAAAAATTTTGAAATGCAAACAATTATTCCTATTTTTGCAGCAAATAAAATGTATTTTTTGAAAAATTAAACATGTATGCATCCCGTAGAATGTTTCAAGATTCGTTTGCTGACAGGCAAAGCAGATAATACCTGGGACGTCAAGCAGTTCTCCACACTACTTGAAATACCCTTCCAGCACCATCCTCTTTCATTCAATCCCATCGTCATCGTGGCAGACCCATTCCTTTTCACTTACAAGGAACGCCTGTACCTGTTCTATGAAGAGAAACGGAACTACTCGAATGGCGTGCTCAGGATGATTTCTACCACGAACCTGAAGACATGGACGAAACCCGTCACGGTACTGCAGGTAGAAGGCTGCCACCTGTCCTACCCCTTCGTCTTCGAAGAGAACGGCGCTGTATATATGATTCCTGAAAGCAGCGACCTCGGCGACATCCGTCTCTACAAGGCAGACGACGAATCGTTAAGCAGTTTCTCGCTCTACAAGACGCTCGTCAGCAAGGAGGTCATCAGCTCTGAAGTTGGCTATGCCGACAGTTCACTGTTCAAGAAAGACGGCACATACTACCTGATGAGCTCCATCGAGAGTGTTGAGGGGGAACATAAGAACTACCTTTTCCTGTTTACCGCCAACCAATTAGAAGGCCCATATACCATGCACCCACAATCGCCATTATGCATCAGCATGAAGTATGGTCGAAACGCAGGCTGCCTGTTAGAAGACAACGGACATTTGTATCGTGTGGCACAAGACTGTGAGGTCAGGTACGGTGACAACGTACACCTCTTCCAAATAGACGAGATGAACAGTCATTCCTATCAGGAACATCTGGTAAGGGAGAATTTAATACCGACAGAAATTCCTTTCTACCAGTATGGTGGTCATCAATACAACTTTGTAGATTTCAACGGACAGCGCATCGTCGCTACGGATGCCAAAGAGTATCACAGCTTCTGGCCGTACCGACTGCTTCACAAGAGTCTGTTACGCGTTCGTCAACTCTTCAAATAACTGCTTCCATTGAAGCATGATCTCGTCGGCCGTGAATTTCTTGGAATGTTCAACGGCTGCCTTGGAAAAGCGCCGACGCATATCGTCGTCCTCAATCAGGACCAGAAGCTTCTCTGCCAGCTGCTCAATATCGCCTTCGGGAACCAGAAAACCATTCTGACCGTCTTTGACGATAGCAGCCGGTCCGAAGGGGCAATCATAAGCCACACAAGGAAGGCCACATTGCATGGCTTCCAGCAGGACAAGTCCAAAGCCTTCAAAACGAGAAGACAATGCAAAGATGGAGCTTGCGCTATACTCCTTTCCAATGGCTGACGTAGCGGGATGAATGGTCATACGTTCCTGTAATCCAAGACTTTCCTGCTGTTGTTTCAAGTCCTGCTCTCTCATGCCCAAGCCAAAGATATCAAGATGCCAGTCAGGATGTTTATCCGACACGATTTTCCATGCAGGAATCAAACGGTCATAGCCCTTTACCCACTCCAGGCGGCCGGCAGCAATAACACGCTTGGCGCTTACGTCACTTACACGTTCAACGGGCATCACGGTAAAATTGGGTATCACCAGAACCCTTTTTGCCTTACGCCACTCATGGGCATCGCCAGGTGTCAGTGTCACCACCAAGTCAGCCTGAGCTTCCACCCTTTTGAAATACCAGTCACGAAAATGTTTCATGTACCAGTTAGACAGGCGTCCTCGACATAGTCCATAATTAGACAAGGTAAACGGACGTGGCTCATGTACCTCCACAAGCTTCTTAGCGCGACACGGAATGCTCGTAACGACGTCTGCACCGAAATAGCTGACGCCAATCAGGATGTCCGGGTCAATGGCCTGTACCGTTTCTTTCACCCTCTTACAGAACTGATGTCTTAAGCGTCGTTTCAACAACAAACGATAGGGATAGTGGTACTTGTATTGTGAATAGTAAGGAACGGCCAACTTATACTGGGTTATCTGTTCAGGAACCGGATAGAAGTTTGGTGTCTGCTCATTCTGGTAGCAGGCTATGATGGACATATCATAGCCGAAATGAGTGGCCATGTATTCCATCTTGTTGAGAATGATGCGTTCCGCACCTCCCTTATTTGCCAATGAGTCTATGACATAAACAACTTTCATAACGCTTGTACTATTTATTAATTCTTATCTGGTTAACGACTTGCTTCATCTGTTCTTTCCAGGACAGATGCTCCACCGTCTTACGAATATCAGCAGGAACAAAGTGATGACTGTCGATGAATTCCAACACCTGAGAGATGTCAATAGGTGTTTCGTCTGCAGGCGCCTTCATGATATATGACTGATGGTCGAAATCACTGTCACACTCCGAGTAGATAAAGGGAATGCCACGACAGGCATATTCCCTGTTCTTCAAAGTCTTGATATGGGTAATGCCACTACGATGGCGGGCCAAACTGCCAACAGCAAAGCAACACTGGTTGAAGACATCGTTCAGTTTGTCTCCATAAAGGGATCCATGAAACACGACATAATCCTGAATGCCATATTTCTTGATATAGGTAGCAAAGCCAGGAGCTCGTGACGAGCCGTTCATTTCAGGGTCCCACACAGGACCAACGATGTGGAAAAAGACCTTCTTCTGCGGACTCTTCTGATAGTATTCACCCAGTCCGTGAATGAAACGGTCAAACCCATGCCATGTATGCACCTCTGCAACTGCAATGACATGTATCTCGTTATCGGGGTTTGTCACTGGCTTATGCAACGGAATGACATCCAAGTCAACGCCGTTGCTGATATTGATGGTTCGCTGGCCGAAAATCTCCTTGGCATCAGAAAACGTAACAATAGCATCCATCTGCTTCGCCATACGGTTACGGAACAGCTGGTCGATAAACAAGCCCAACTTTTTATCTAACGGATAACCCTTGAACTCCTCGTCATACGGATAGGTGGGTATTTCCTGCACGCTGTGGATGCTGGCTTTGCTCAATCGTGAGAACAGGCTGATTAGCCAAGGGGAGGCATTTTGATAATTGCGTGAATAGACAAGTTCTATGCCGTTCGAGATACAATAGTCGGCAATACAGCCATAGCTCATACGCTGACGTATGCCAGCAATAGCACCACGTCCATAATTCCGTATAACCTCATCATCGACGAAACGACAACAGTCGCCATCCTTGGTTCTCGCATAGGAACACACATGCACTTCATGACCATTCTGACGAAGGCCTTTTATCTGGGCAAGCATTTTCTTACTGATGCCGCTGGCTTCACCAAATCCATGATATGTAAGGAAAAGTATCTTCATAGAGCATTCATTTACACATGCAAAGATAAACATATTTTTTTAATAATCAAAAAAAGTCTTGGTTATATTGCAAGAATTTATTAATTTTGCGAAGAATTACTGTTATATACATTCTCCTATGAAACGAATTGGCATTCTCATGGACTCCATTTTTACCATTGGCGGTGTGCAGCGTGTGACAGCTGTCATTGCCAAAGAGCTGGCCAAGGACTATGACGTGACCATCATCACACTGGATCATCCGTCGGCCAAGGACACATCGCTCTATGGACTGGAGGAAGCCAATATTCATTACCGTTTCTTCAGTTATCCTAAGGTCGGAACTGCTAAGGAGGCAATATGCAAGGCCTACAGTTACCTCTATCGGAAAGTGCTCCCGCAAACACAATATACCTCGGAGCTCTATGCCCACAGCTCGTTTCCGTCAGAGAATCGTGATGCACTGACTGCAGAACTGCTACAAGGAAACTATGATGTCATCATAGGCGACCATGCTCCATTAGCCGTACGACTGGCATCATGCAGAAAACAGCTGAAAGGTTGTAAACTCATCGGCTGGATTCACAACTCCTACGAGGCACTTTTCGGCAAGGATTCTCTTTATATTGGTCCTGAGCTGAGCCGTCACTATGAGTATCAGTTGGCAAAGCTTGACGCCACAATCGTACTCTCGCGCTTTGATGCTGCGAAGTACCCTTTCCCCACCTACGTCATATACAACCCCTTGACACTCGAACCAGGCAAGCCCTCCGAGGGCACATCACATAAGTTCCTGGCCGTCGGTCGCTTATCGTACCTACACAAGGGATTCGACCTGTTGATAGAGGCCTTTCACATCTTCACACAAAAGAATCAGGACTGGACACTCGACATCGTTGGCGAAGGACCAGAGGAAGCTGTTTACCGCCAGATGATTTCCAAGTACGGACTTGAGAGCCGTATCATGATTCACCCCTTTACCAAGAATATTCAGAAGTATTATACAGAGGGGCAGGTCTATGTACTCAGCTCACGCTGGGAAGGATTTGGTCTGGTCATCGTTGAGGCAATGGCTCACGGACTGCCCGTCGTGTCATCTGACTTACCCACCAGCAAGGAAATCATGGACGACTTCGGCCTATACTTTGAGAACGGGAATGTCAGCCAGCTGGCGCAATGCTTAGAAGAAGCGACACACCTGAACTGGCAGGAGAAGTCGCAAGAAGCCCTCAGGCGCAAAGAGACATTTGCCGTATCAAACATCATCAAACAATGGAAGGAACTTATTGAGTCATGAATGAGAAACTGAAAGAACTTATACGCTTTGGCATCGTTGGCGTCATATCAACACTGATGCAGTACGCCATCTATTACCTACTGCTACCCTACATGGACGAGCGTATTGCCCTGACTATCGGCTACATCATCAGTTTCTGCTGTAACTATATCATGACAACACATTTTACTTTCCGTGTCAAGGCAACCACGAAGAATGCCGGTGGGTTTGCCTTCAGCCACCTTGTCAACTGGGGACTACAAGTAATCAGTCTCAGTTCCTTCATCTGGCTCGGGGTGCCTAAAGAATGGGCTCCAATACCCATGTATATGGTCTGTGTGCCCTTGAATTTCCTACTTGTGCGTTTCTTCGTTAAAAGATAAAATCCACGAAATATTTGGAAGTAACAATAAATAGTCGTACCTTTGACCGCATGAAAGATCAAGAAGAACTACGGAAAAGTTTAAAAGGAAGCCCGATGCTGAAGAGGTTTCTGGATTACCTCATCATGAACCAGCGCGACGCAAGGCCACGATGGTACATCCGCCTAATAGCGCCACTGTACCAGAAGCGCGGACGCGGTTCAAAAATATATTGTAGCGTGCGGATGGATACCCCACCCTACCGGAAATTCTCACTGGGTCGCCGGAGTGTTGTGGAGTCCTTTTGCTGCATCAACAATGCCGTGGGCAATGTCATCATTGGTGACCATACGCGTATTGGTATTCACTGCACCGTCATTGGTCCTGTTACCATTGGCAGCCATGTTAACTTGGCGCAGGGCATCACGGTAACGGCACTTAACCATAACTTTGCAGAAACCGATAAACGCATCGACGAACAGGGCGTTTCTACCAAACAGGTCACAATTAGCGATGATGTATGGATTGGAGCCAATGCAGTCATCCTGCCAGGCGTAACCATTGGTCGTCACGTTGTTGTAGCTGCAGGTGCAGTCGTGACGAAGGACGTACCCGACAACACCGTTGTTGGCGGTGTTCCTGCGAAAGTCATCAAAACGTTAACCCCTAACCCCAAGTCTCTATGAAAATAGGTATTGAAGCCCAACGAATATTCCGAAAGAACAAGCACGGCATGGACTATGTTGTGCTACAGGAAATAAAAGAACTCCAGCAAATGGATTCCGAGAACGAGTATTTCGTTTTTGTAAAGCCTGGGGAGGACCGTTGTGTAGAGAGTTCAGGTAATTTGCATGTCATTGAGTTGAAGTGTCCCTCCTACCCGCTTTGGGAGCAGTGGGCCTTACCCCGTGCTGCTAAAAAGTACAACGTGGAACTGTTGCACTGTACCAGTAATACAGCTCCTATCTGGTGCAACATACCACTGGTCCTCACCCTGCACGACATTATTTTCCTGGAGCCGCGCGACAAGCAAAACCACTCACTCTATCAGAACCTAGGATGGTTCTACCGTCGTTGGGACGTGCCACGTATCCTGCACAAATGCTGCCGCATTATCACCGTCTCAAATTTCGAGATGGAGAATATCATCAGCAAGCTACATATTTCCCGAGAACGTATGGCCATGATATACAACGGCTACAACGACTGGTTCCGTCCCACAGACGACAAGGACTGCATCTATAAGAAGTACATCCCTGAACCAGGCTATTTCTTCTTCCTGGGCAATACTGACCCCAAGAAAAATACCGAGCGGACACTGATTGCCTACTCCCAATACTTGCAGAAGTCGGAAAAGAAACGCAAGCTCCTGATGGCTGACCTTGACAAAGACTATCTGAACGGCATTATCGAACGCAACAATATAGAAAACATCCGCGAGAATATCGTAATGCCAGGGTATATCGTCAACAAAGATTTACCTTATATATATAATTATGCATTTGGCTTCCTATACACCTCACTGCGCGAAAGCTTCGGCATTCCGCTGTTAGAGGCTATGGCCTGCGGAGTTCCCGTCATCACCAGCAACACGTCATCGATGCCTGAAATCGGAGGACCTGATGCTATTCTTATCAATCCGGAAAGTAGCAGTGAGATTTGTGACATGATGCTACGATTGGAGACTGACCCCGCTTTCTACCAACAGAAAAGAGAAATCGGATTAGAGCGTGCCAAGCTCTTCTCATGGCGAAAGACTGCAGAGAACCTGCTGAGCCTATATCAATCCATCAAATAAATCCAAAGACATATCTTGCAGAGGCTTCTCTTCAGAAGCCTCTGCTTCTTCTTGCTCTTCACGGAAGTGGAGCATGAGCTGGCGGGCATCAGCAGACCCCTGTGTGTTCAGTCGGTAAAAGCCTCGCCGACCTGTTGATTCTATAAGTGAAAGGTCAGATTTGCTGTTACGTAAAAGGTATTGCTGAACGAAGGAGTGTATTTCCTCCAGGTTTGGTGTATAGAACAACGTGCGATTCAGATTATACACATGGCGGGCAATAGACTGAACGCTGATACCACGTTCGCCTGCCTCTGTGAGAATATTCAGAATCTGTTGTTCGTAGGTCATACGAGGGTTTAGGGATTAGAAATAAGGAGGTGGAAGTGAGCGAAAAAAAAGGCTGGTAAGACACAAGCGCTACCAGCCTCCTTTTATTTGGTTCTTGCGGATTAAGCCAAAGTAATCTTAGCCTCAGCCTCAGCAATCTTGCCCTCTTTGAAGAGCCATCCCATACCGAGCAGAGTCTCCTCCTCGCTAATCTTTGCAGCCTTAGCAATCTCCTTAACGGTCAGTGCCTTACCAGCTGCTGCCAGTGCCTGATAAACATCTCCTGCCTTGAAACCAGCGTTCTCAGCGTTCAGTACGATAGAAGCTGCCTTCTTAGGAGCTGCAGCCTTCTTCACAGGTGCCTTCTTAGGCTCAGCAGCTGCCTTGGGAGCTGCAACCTTCTTTGTTGTTGTTTTCTTTTCTGCCATAGTTTTTTTAATATTATTTACACGTTTTGAAATTGTGTTGAATTTATTCTCTCAAATTTCACACTGCAAAGATAAATCTTTTCCTCACATTAAGTATCTGATTATAAGCTGTTTTTATAAAAAACCACACTATTCTTGATTTAAGTCAACCTTAAGTTGCAGTTCTTCCAGCTGTTTCGGGTCCAGTTCGCCTGGGGCATCCAGCATAACATCACGACCAGAATTGTTCTTCGGGAAGGCAATGCAATCACGGATGCTGTCCAGTCCTGCCATGATGCTCACGAAGCGGTCAAGACCAAAGGCCAGGCCGGCATGAGGCGGTGCACCGTACTTGAAGGCATTGATGAGGAATCCGAACTGAGCCATTGCCCTTTCGGGTGTGAAGCCCAGAATCTCGAACATCTTCTCCTGCAGCTTGCCATCGTGGATACGCAGTGAACCACCGCCCACTTCAATGCCGTTGCAGACGAAGTCGTAGGCCACGGCACGGACTTTCTCAGGAGCCGTATCCAGCAAGGGAATATCGTCGAGGTTCGGCAGCGTGAACGGATGGTGCGTGGCCATTAGACGCTGCTCCTCGTCGCTCCACTCGAAGAGCGGGAAATCAACAATCCACAGGCACTCGAACTTGTCCTTGTCCCTCAGTCCGAGACGGTCACCCATCTCCAGACGCAGGGTGCAAAGCTGCGTACGAGTCTTGTTGGCCTTGTCACCACTCATAATGAGCACAAGGTCACCATCCTTGGCACCAGTCACCTCCTTCAACTTCGTCCACACCTCCGGCTCATAGAACTTATCGATGCTCGACTTCACAGTACCATCGGCATTGAACTTCACATAGACGAGGCCCTTGGCGCCTACCTGCGGACGCTTCACGAAGTCGGTCAGCTGGTCAAGCTGCTTACGGGTGTAGTCAGCACAGCCGGGAACCACGATACCGCCAATGTACTCTGCCTCATTGAATACGGGGAACGTGCCCGTGCCCTTCAGCACATCCATCAGCTCCACAAACTCCATACCAAAGCGCAGGTCGGGCTTGTCGCTACCGAAACGACGCATGGCCTCATGCCACGTCATACGCTGTAACTTAGGTAGTTCCACACCACGCACCTCCTTGAACAGGTGACGGGCCAACTCTTCAAATATCTCCAATACGTCTTCCTGATCGGCAAACGACATCTCACAGTCAATCTGCGTAAACTCCGGCTGACGGTCGGCACGCAAGTCCTCGTCACGGAAGCACTTGGCTATCTGGAAGTATCGATCAAATCCACTGACCATCAGTAGCTGCTTCAGCGTCTGCGGACTCTGAGGCAGCGCATAGAACTGACCGGGATTCATACGCGAGGGCACCACGAAGTCGCGTGCACCCTCCGGCGTCGAGCCTATCAGGATAGGTGTCTCCACCTCAATGAAGTTCAAGTTGTCGAGGAAGTTACGGATGAGAATGGTCATGCGGTGGCGTAGCTCCAGGTTCTTGCGAACACAGTTGCGTCGCAGGTCCAGGTAGCGATACTTCATGCGCAAATCGTCACCACCGTCTGTATTGTCCTCAATGATAAAGGGTGGCGTTTGGCTCTCACTCAGCACGTTGAGTTCCGAGGCAATCACCTCTATCTCGCCTGTCGGCAAGTTCTTGTTCTTGCTCTCGCGTTCGTTCACAGTACCCTTGACCTGAACGCACCACTCGCGTCCTAATTTATTCGCCTGTTCGCAGAGCGCTGCATCAACAGCCTCGTTAAATACCAACTGTGTTATACCATAACGGTCACGCAAATCGACGAACGTCATTCCGCCCATTTTACGTGAGCGCTGTACCCATCCGGCCAACGTTACCACGCTGCCTGCATCTGTGAGTCGAAGCTCACCACATGTCTTACTTCTATACATATTATATATTATTTTTTTCAATTCTGAGGTGCAAAGGTACGATTAAGTGAGCAAAATACCAAATTTTATTTGGATATATATTAAATAAATGAAAAAACGAAGCAAAATATACACAAAAATGGAAAAATAAATTTACTTTTGCACGTCGAAAACGTCATATTAACGAACATTATAAAAATTAAGGATATGAAAAAGCTGATACTTATGACCCTGATGCTGGTTTGCGGAATTGCTTTCGCAAGCGCACAGGCAGACATCAAGTTTGACAAACTGACACATAACTTCGGTTCTTTCTCCGAGAAAAGCCCGAAGGTTACCTGCGTGTTTACTTTTACAAACGTCGGCGACAAGGCTCTGGTTATCAATCAGGCAGTTGCAAGCTGCGGTTGTACGGTGCCCGAATACACAAAGACTCCCATCCAGCCTGGTGAGAGTGGTGAAATCAAGGTTACTTACAACGGTGCCGGCAAGTTTCCTGGTCACTTCAAGAAGTCGATTACCATACGTTCGAACGCCAAGACAGAGATGGTGCGTCTCTACATTGAAGGCGACATGACGGAGGACAAGTAACGCGACAGGCAACAAGACAGCTATCCTATAAGGAATCGGTATGCTTTACACAGAAGCATACCGATTTTCGTTTCAACACATCATAACTTTCGCTTGAGAAAATTTCAATAAAATTTGGTTTTCTTCTTACTTAGTCGTACCTTTGCAGGAAAAAAACAAAAAGACAGGAATGAAAATAGGATTCGACAACGAGAAATATCTCAAGATTCAGTCAGAGCATATTCGTGAACGCATAGCACAGTTTGACGGAAAACTGTATCTGGAACTGGGTGGAAAACTGTTTGACGACCATCACGCTTCACGCGTGCTACCCGGCTTCAAGCCCGACTCAAAGCTACGCATGTTTGCACAATTGCGCAACCAGCTGGAAATCGTCATCGTGGTCAGCGCCGACGACATTGAGAAGAACAAGGTACGCGCCGACCTCGGCATCACCTACGATGAGGACGTGCTCCGTCTGCGCGACGAGTTCATGAGCCGCGACTTCATGGTGGGCTCTGTAGTGATTACCCACTACGATGGTCAGCGTGCTGCTGACCAGTTCCGCCATCGTCTGGAGCGCATGGGCATCAAGTCGTACGTACACTACCTCATCGACGGTTATCCCCACAACGTAAGTTTGATTGCCTCCGACGAGGGTTTCGGCAAGAACGACTATGTGGAGACCAGCCGCGAGTTAGTCATCGTCACAGCTCCCGGACCAGGCAGCGGCAAGATGGCTGTCTGCCTCTCACAGCTCTACAACGAGAACAAACGCGGCATACGTGCTGGTTACGCCAAGTTCGAGACGTTCCCCGTGTGGAGCCTGCCGCTAAAGCATCCTGTCAACATTGCCTATGAAGCAGCAACGGCCGACCTGAACGATGTAAACATGATTGACCCGTTCCATCTGGAGTCCTACGACAAAATTGCCGTCAACTATAACCGCGACATTGAGATATTCCCTGTGCTCAACGCACTCTTCGAGGGTATCTACGGTGACAACCCCTACAAGTCACCCACCGACATGGGTGTCAACATGGTGGGCTTCTGCATCTCCGACGACGAGGTGTGTTGCAATGCAAGCCGCGAGGAGATAATCCGCCGTTATTATGCTGCCACGAACAAGCTGGCCGACGGTGCCGACAACGAGGAAGAGGTACACAAGATACAGATGCTGTTCAACCAAGCAAAGATTACGACAGCCTATCGGAGGGTAACCGTTGCCGCTGCCGCCAAACAGGAACTGACCGACCACACGGCAGCTGCCATCGAACTGGAGGACGGCACCATCATTACTGCCAAGTCGTCACCGCTGTTGGGCTGTAGCGCAGCCCTATTGCTCAATGCCACAAAGCACCTGGCAGAAATCGACCATGAGGTCAAGCTCATTCCACAGAGTCTCATTGAGCCCGTACAGAAGACGAAGACCGAGTATCTGGGTGCCAAGAACCCACGCCTGCACACCGACGAGGTGCTAGTGGCACTGAGCGTGGTGTCAAAGGATGACGAGCTGTGCCGCAAGGCCTTGGAGCAACTGCCCAAGCTGCGCGACTGCCAAGTTCACTCCACGGTGATGCTCAGCGAGGTCGATCGTAAGATATTCAAGAAGTTAGGCTGTGGTCTAACCTGTGACCCGGTAAGAAAGAAATAAGGCGCCACCAAACCTTCCCAAAAGGGGAGGCATACCTACGGAGTAATAATGAATAAATAATAATCATATGAAGAAGAAATTATTGGGTCTATTAGTCCTATTGGCCCTATTAGTCCCATTTTCAACACTACAAGCACAAGAAGACGTGAAAATCGGAAAGCAACACATCACCGTCAAGGACGGGCGCATGACTCCCGAGGCTCTCTGGGCCATGGGACGCATCTCCGGCTATGCCGCATCGCTGAACGGTCAGCAAATCGTTTATCAGGTAGGTTACTACAGCGTGAAGCACAACAAGAGCCATCAGGTGCTCTACGTGATGAACGCTGACGGTAGCGCACAGAAGTTGCTCACTGAAGGCAGTAAGAACGAGACTGACGCCACATGGCTCGATAACGAGACTATCGCCTTCCTGTCGGGCGGTGAGATATGGAGCATGAAGGCCGACGGCACTGACCGCCGCCAGCTGTCGCAGACCGACGGCAACGTAGAGGGCTTTAAGTTCTCACCCGACCGCCAGAAGGTCATCATCCTGAAGAGCATCCCCTTCCACGAGAGCATCAAGGAGACCCCCGCTGACCTGCCCAAGGCTACCGGCCGTCTGGTCACAGACCTGATGTATCGCCACTGGGATCACTACGTGGAGAGCATCCAGCACCCGTTCGTCTGCTCTGTTAGTGGCAATACCATTGCCGCAGAGATGACCGACATCCTCGAGGGTGAGCCCTTCGAGTGCCCTATGGAGCCTTTCGGCGGCATGGAACAGCTGGACTGGAGCACCGACTCCAAGTTCATTGCCTATACCTGTCGCAAGAAGACGGGCGTGGCCTATAGCATCTCTACCGACTCAGACATCTTCCTTTATAATATAGGTACGCGTGAGACGACCAACCTCTGCAAGCCTGCCGACTACGTGGCACCCGAGGTTGACCCCACCAAGACGCTGAAGACACAGGCCGTCAACGCCGCAGAGAACCTCAAGAACCTGCCCGGCTACGACCAGAACCCCAAGTTCTCGCCTGACGGCAAGTATATTGCCTGGCTCTCGATGGCTCGTGACGGTTACGAGAGCGACCGCCAGCGTCTGTGTCTCCATAACCTTGAGACAGGCGAAAAGACCTTCCTCACCGAAGGCTTCGACTCAAACGTGGATGACTTCTGCTGGAGCGACAGCAAGGATGTCCTGATCTACTTCATCAGTGTATGGCACGCTACGGAGAACCTCTATGCCATCACGAAGAAGGGCGAAGTCAAGCAGCTCACCAACGACTGGGCAGACTTCGGCAGCCTGCAACTGCTGAACAACGGCAAGCAGCTGCTCATGGAACGCCACAGCTACACGGCACCAGCCGACCTCTATGTGGTGACACCCAACGCCAAGAAACCCGAGAAGACCGCCATCACGCAGATTACAACAGAGAACAAGCATATCCTCGACCAGCTGGACAAGCCCACCGTACAACAGCGATGGGTCAACACCACTGACGGTAAGCAGATGCTCGTATGGGTTATCCTGCCGCCAAACTTCGACGAGACCAAGAAGTACCCCACCCTGCTCTTCTGCGAGGGCGGACCGCAGAGTCCCGTCAGCCAGTTCTGGAGCTACCGCTGGAACTTCTTCATCATGGCCTCGCAGGGCTATGTCATCGTGGCTCCCAACCGCCACGGACTGCCGGGCTTCGGCTCTGAGTGGTGCGAGGAAATCAGCGGCGACTGGACGGGACAGTGCATGAGCGACTATCTGGCAGCCATCGACGATGCCGCCCAGAACCTGCCCTTCGTCGATAAGGACAAACTGGGTGCCGTAGGTGCCTCGTTCGGCGGATTCAGCGTCTATTACCTCGCCGGACATCACGACAAGCGCTTCAAGTGCTTCATTGCCCACGACGGTGCCTTCAACCTGGAGGCCATGTACACCGAGACCGAGGAAAACTGGTTCTCGAACTGGGAGTACGACGATGCCTACTGGAACAAGGACCGTACGGCCAATGCTGACAAGACCTACAGGAACTCGCCCCACCAGTTCATTGACAAGTGGGATACGCCCATCCTCTGCATACATGGCGAGAAGGACTACCGCATCAATGCCACACAGGGCATGTCGGCCTTCAACGCTGCCCGTATGAGGGGCATCGAGGCGCAGCTGCTCATCTTCCCCGACGAGAACCACTGGGTACTGAAACCCCAGAACGGCATTCTCTGGCAGCGCACTTATTTCAATTGGCTTGACCGGTGGCTCCATTAACCCCCTAAGTTAGGGGGTTGGGGGTCTGAAGAGACACCATCATTACATGATAGAAAACAATTAACAATAGTATTAACAACATTAAAGGGCGGTCGTTCAGACCCCCACCCCCCTAACTTAGGGGGCTTATAAAAAAATGAACCAACAGATTCAAAAAACACTCCGCGACTCCGCCGCCATGCGGTGGACCGCTCTGCTGCTCCTGGCACTCGCCATGTTCTGCAGCTACATCTTCATGGACATCCTATCACCCATCAAGGACCTCATGCAGGAGACCCGTGGATGGGATTCGCTGGCCTTCGGCACCATGCAAGGCTCAGAGGTGTTCCTTAACGTCTTCGCATTCTTCCTCATCTTCGCCGGCATCATTCTCGACAAAATGGGTGTGCGCTTCACCGCAGTACTCTCCGCCGTCGTCATGCTCATCGGTGCCATCATCAAGTGGTACGCCGTAAGCGATTCGTTCGCAGGAAGCGGATTGGAGACTTGGTTCACCAACAACCTGAACTATATTCCTATCTTTGACGAGCTGGGGGTCAGCCCCTTCTATGAAGGTATGCCCGCCTCTGCGAAGTTCGCCGCCTGCGGCTTCATGATTTTCGGCTGCGGCTGTGAGATGGCCGGCATTACCGTCAGTCGTGGTATCGTCAAGTGGTTCAAGGGCCGTGAGATGGCTTTGGCTATGGGTTCTGAGATGGCACTGGCCCGTCTGGGTGTGGCTACGTGTATGATTTTCTCGCCGTTCTTCGCCCGTCTGGGTGGCGAGGTCAGCGTCAGCCGCTCAGTAGCCTTCGGCGTTGTGCTGATGTGCATCGCCCTCATCATGACCATCGTCTATTTCGTGATGGACAGCAAGCTCGACGCACAGACAGGTGAGGCAGAAGAGAAGGACGACCCGTTCCGCATCAAGGACCTCGGACAGATCCTCACCTCCAGCGGTTTCTGGCTCGTGGCTCTGCTTTGCGTGCTCTACTACTCGGCCATCTTCCCCTTCCAGAAGTATGCCGTCAACATGCTGCAGTGCAACCTTGATCTGGTGGAGCCCGCTGCCGATTCGTTCTGGGCATCGTCAAGCGTCACCATCGTTCAGTACATCATCATGCTCGTGGTAGCCGCAGCTGGCTTTGCCTCTAATTTCCAGAAGAAGCCTGCCACGAAATACGGTCTCCTGGGCCTCTCTATCCTCGCCCTCGTCACTTATTGCTACATGGGTTATATGCGTCAGTCGGCCGAAGCCATCTTCGCCGTATTTCCCCTGCTGGCCGTGCTCATCACGCCGATTCTCGGCAGCTATGTTGACCACAAGGGTAAGGCAGCGTCCATGCTCGTGCTGGGCTCGCTGCTGCTCATCGGTTGCCACCTGACATTTGCTTTCATACTTCCCCTCTTCAAGGGTAGTGCTGTCGGTGGTGTAGCCATTGCCTACCTGACCATCCTCGTGCTCGGCGCATCGTTCTCGCTGGTACCCGCCTCACTGTGGCCCTCCGTGCCCAAGTTGGTTGATGCCAAGGTCATCGGTTCTGCCTACGCACTCATTTTCTGGATTCAGAACATCGGCCTATGGCTCTTCCCCCTGCTTATCGGCAAAGTGCTCGACCAGACGAATCCTGGTGTCGAAGACCCCACCAAACTCAACTACACCGCCCCGCTGCTCATGCTGGCAGCTCTCGGTGTTGCAGCCCTGCTCTTAGGTCTGTTGCTGAAGGTCGTTGACAAGAAGAAGGGTATCGGACTCGAAGAACCGAACATCAAATAAAGTCGAATAACAGTCAACCAAGAAAACGGCATCTCTCGCGCAGAGAAGTGCCGTTTTTCTATTGTAGAAACGCTGAGTAGCTTTTTTAAAGTTTTATCTTATCCTGTCTGCTGCCCTGACGAGTTTCTCATCAGCAAGGATGGAGCGGCGGGCCATGATGTAGAGCAGGAACGAGATAACGGGGAGTGCCGCTGCGATGGCAGGACGGAAAGACGCGTCAGCAAGGTCCTTGACGAAATCAACGGAAATAGCCTTGGTGAGCGCTACTTGGGCAAAGACCGCGTAGAGGATATACCAGCCGAGCAAGAGCAGGGCGTTGAGCACGCAGATGCGTGCCTGCAGCCTGCGGTTGCGATAGAGGAAGATAGTGCAGAAACCGATGGCTGACGAGAGCACCAGCACGGCAAAAAGGGGCCACGTCAGGAAATGGCGTCCGCCCAGCAGGTCGGTGCACCAGAGGTTAAACTCGTTCATCACGGGCAGTCCTGCTACGGAGAAGGTGCCTATCTGCATACACAAACAGACCACCGTGAACACGACGGCCAAGAGCATATAGACTGACTGTATGCGCTGTATCACGTTTAATCTTCTGAAATTTAATCTTTATTCTTTAATGTTCACATCTCCTGGAAGGCAGGAGTCTGCGCTGTCTCATGTACGGGGTCACGCCAATAGACCTTGTCCTCGGTGAACTCCTGCGTGGCAAGCAGCGTGGGTTTGGGCAGCTTCTCGTAGTAACGCGAGATTTCTATCTGTTCGCGGTTCTCGAACACTTCTTCAAGTGAATCATTATAAGAGGCGAACTCTGCCAGCTTCTTGCTGAGGTCGTCCTTGATCTGTACGGAAATCTGATTGGCTCGCTTGGCGATGATGGCAACGCTCTCGTAGATGTTGTCAGTGTCGCGACAAAGGTCCATGATGTTGCGGGTTACGGTATTAACCGGTGCTTTTGACTTTTTGTAATCCATCTTTTATATTTCAATTTAACTATTTACAATTTAATAATTTATTTACGAATTTGACTATTATACAATTAAATTAGTCTTTCGTCACTTTCTTGCATTTCTTGATGAACTGCTCGGCAGTCTTGACGTGCTTGCTCTCAGGATACTCGTTCAGGAAGCCGTAGCACTCATCCTCGGCATCGCGATAGCGGTCAAGGCGCTTCTCTTCGCTGCTGTTCTCTGCCAGTTCGAACTTGCTCTTCATGATGAGCAGGGCAAAGTCCTCACGCAACTGGGTGTACGGATAGGTCTTCAGCGCATTCTGGGCGGTGACAATGCACGCCTCGTAGTTGGAACCGCCATTGGTGCAGTTGCCGAAGTAGCCGCCGAGGTTGTAATAGAGCTGGGCGGAGAGGAGTTCTTTCTGCACCAGCTTGTCCTGCAACTCGAAGAGACGATCCTGTGCCTCGGCGCGGCGATTGCTCTCAGGGAAGTAGTCGAGGAACTGCTGATAGGCATTGATGGCACCCATGGTGGGCGACTGGTCGAGACGGGGCTCGGGAGCACTCTCGTAGAGCGACTGTCCTACATAGAAGGCAGCCTGCTCGGCAAAGATGCCACGCGGATAAGCCTGGTGGTACTTGCGGAACGTGGCAGCTGCACTCTCGTAGTCACCGTCGTTGTATTGTGCCAGAGCGAGCATGTAGAGGCACTCCTCTGCCTCATCGGAGCCCTTCTTCATCTGTACCACCTGCTCGAGCAGAAGCATGCTCTGGGCAAACTTGCGATTGGCGAACAGCTGCTTGGCATATTCGTACATGAAGTCGTAGTCGTTGGTCTTATAGACACGGCTGTACTCCGATACACAACTGCTGCAAACCAGCAGCGCGCCAAGCATTATGACAACAATTTTCTTCATTCGTTCTGAATTTGCAAATTTCAGCCTGCAAAAGTACGCATTTTCCTACGAATAACAAAGCAAAATCGAAATAAATTAAGAAATAAGAAATAAGAATTAAGAATTATTTGTATCTTTGCACGCCCAATGAACAAATTTATACTCACATCAGACTATCAGCCGACAGGTGACCAGCCCGAGGCCATACGCCAGCTGACCGACGGTCTTGAACGCGGGGAACGTGCTCAAGTACTGCTCGGCGTGACCGGCTCAGGAAAGACCTTTACGATGGCAAACGTCATTGCCAACGCGGGCAAGCCTACGCTGATACTGAGCCACAACAAAACACTGGCAGCACAGCTCTATGAGGAGATGAGGGGATTCTTCCCGCAGAACGCTGTGGAATACTATGTGAGCTACTACGACTACTACCAGCCGGAAGCCTACCTGCCCACGACCGACACCTACATTGAGAAGGACCTGAGCATCAACGAGGAGATAGACCGTTTGCGGCTGTCGGCCGTGTCTGCCCTACTCTCGGGACGAAAAGACGTGGTGGTGGTGTCATCGGTCAGCTGCATCTACGGCATGGGCAGTCCCGTAGCTCTGCACGAGAACGTCATTGAGCTACGACGGGGACAGGTACTCGACCGTAACGCGCTGTTGCGCAGGCTCGTAGCTGCACTCTACGTCCGCAACGACATGGAGCTGAAGCGCGGCTGCTTCCGCGTGAAGGGCGACACCGTCGATGTGGCAATGGCCTACAGCGAGGTAGTGCTGCGCATCACCTTCTGGGATGACGAGATAGACAGCATTGAGGAGTTGGACAGCGTCACGATGACACGCATGGCGGCGTTCGACGAGTACAAGCTCTATCCAGCCAATCTCTTTATGACCACGCAGGAGCAGACGAACATTGCCATCCGCGAAATACAGGACGATCTCATGAAGCAGGTGGAATACTTTCAGGAGCTAGGAGACGGCTTGAAGGCACAGCGCATCAAGGAACGCGTGGAGTACGACATGGAGATGATCAAGGAACTGGGACACTGCTCGGGCATTGAGAACTACTCGCGATACTTCGACGGACGACAGGCGGGCGAACGGCCCTACTGCCTGCTCGACTTTTTCCCGGACGACTACCTGCTCATCATCGACGAGAGTCACGTCAGCGTGCCACAGCTCCACGCGATGTACGGAGGCGACCGTGCCCGCAAAACCAATCTGGTGGAGTACGGCTTCCGGCTGCCTGCAGCCTTCGACAACCGCCCGCTGCGCTTCGACGAGTTCAACGAGATGGTGCACCAGGTGATTTACGTCTCAGCCACGCCTGCCGACTACGAGTTGAACGAAGCGGAAGGCGTTGTCGTTGAACAGATTATACGTCCGACGGGACTACTCGACCCTGAGATTGAGGTGCGCCCCAGCGAGAACCAGATTGACGACCTGATGGAGGAAATCATCACACGCACGGAGCGCGATGAACGCATACTTGTCACCACCCTGACGAAGCGTATGGCGGAGGAGCTGAGCGAATACCTGCTCAACCACGATGTCCGTACGGCCTACATACACAGCGACGTGGCGACACTCGACCGCGTGAAGATACTGGACGGGCTGCGGCGCGGAGAGTATGACGTGCTGGTGGGCGTGAACCTACTACGTGAGGGCCTCGACCTGCCAGAAGTGTCGCTCGTGGCCATTCTCGATGCCGACAAGGAGGGCTTCCTGCGCAACCACCGTTCGCTGACGCAGACCGCCGGACGTGCAGCACGAAACGTGAACGGCAAGGTCATCATGTATGCCGACAACATCACCCAGTCCATGCAGCTCACCATCGACGAGACCCAGCGCCGACGCATGAAGCAGATGAAGTATAACGAGGAGCACGGCATCACGCCCACTCAGGTGAAGAAGGCTCTAACCGTCTCACTGGTTGAACAGAACACGACAGCAGACAGCCAAAAGCCGACAGCAACCAGCCAGCAGCCGACCGGTGCCTTTGCTGCCGACCCCATCATTCAGCACATGACACGTCCGCAGCTTGAGAAGAGCATTGCCGCCACCACAAAGCTGATGAAAGAGGCTGCAAAGCGACTGGACTTCCTACAGGCAGCCCAGTACCGCGACGAAATCATACGTCTGCAGAAAGAGTTAGAGCTGAAATAAAAAAAAAATTCGTACCTTTGACTACGTCTAAGATACTTCCGTTCGACAAAAAACACTAAAAAAATGTTTTTTGTTTTGTTTTTGTGCTCACTTATTCGTATCTTTGCACCGATTATAATCAAGAACAATGAAAAAGTTACTCATAGCAATCACAATGTGCCTGCCGCTGACAACGATGGCACAGAACGACTGGGAAGTTCCCGATGAGCCCGTCAAGAAGGTGGAAGAAGTAGTTGTAAACCCCGACCAGAAGTATCTGGCTGGAGCAGTACCCGTCATCGACGGCAAGGTAACCTTCGAGCAAACATTCCTGGCACCAGGGATGTCGGCCAACGAGATTTACGACAAGATGCTCAACTACATTGAGCGCATGACAAAGGGCGGAAACCAGTTTGAGGAGAGCCGCGTGCTCATACAGGACAAGGAGAAGCACCAGATTGTAGCCAACTTCTTGGAGTGGCTGGTGTTTACCGACAAGGCACTGGTGCTCGACCGCACCCGCATGCGTTTCCTCCTTTTCGTGGATTGCAAGAACGGAGAGGCAAAAGTCCGCATGACACGCATCAACTACCTGTATGAGGAGGAGCGTGACCCGCAGAAGTTTACTGCCGAAGAATGGATTACCGACGAAATGGCACTGAACAAAAAGCAGACAAAGCTGGCACGCACCTATGGTAAGTTCCGACGGAAAACTATTGACCGCAAGGACTTTATCTTTAGCAAATTCGAGGAACTGTTGAAGTAATCATGGAAGACTTAGAAACACTACATAGCCGACACCAGTTACGTGAGCACAAGAAGCCCATACCCCACCCTCGTCTGCGTTTTGTCCTAAACGTCATCTTCATGGTTTGCGCCATCGTCGGCGTCTGCTGGTACTTCATCAGCGACCACCAGACAGGTACCATCATCGTGCTGACGGGTATGGTTTTCAAATTCGTTGAACTGGTTATCAGAATATTCAAGCTTTAAATGAAGAAACTGAGCATCATCCGTGGTCTGTTGTCTGTGGCCTGTGCCCTGTTGTCTTTGACTGCAGTTGCACAGGAATATAACCAGATTGACGAGAGCGGCAACATCACACGCCGCAGCGACAACGGAAACTTCAATAAACACAAGACGGACTCCGCCAGCAACAAGGAGGTGCCCAAGGGCATACACGTGTGGACCATAGACCGCAGGTTTGGTGACGTACGGCCAACAGAGCCCGACACCATACCCCACCTCTACATGAACACCATCTTCAACACGGGCATCTATGGCGAATATAACACGACAGGTAACAACTACACGGCACGACTGAGCCGCATCTTCATAGACCGTCCTGAGTTTGAGGAGTTTATCTTCACACAGCCATACAGCTGGTTCAACAAGCAGCCAGACCAGTTCCACTTTACCAACACGCTATCGCCCTTCACGAATATATCCTACGACAACTGCGGTGACAAGCAGAACGGCGAAGACCACATCGACGCGAAGTTTGCCGTCAACGCAAGCAAGGAACTGGGCTTCGGCTTTGACCTGAACTACGCCTATGCACGCGGCTACTATGCCCATCAGGCAGCCTCACACTTCGGAGCCACGCTCTACGGCTCCTACCTGGGCGACCAGTACCAGCTGCACGCGCTGTTCAACATCAACCACCAGAAGGTGGCCGAGAACGGCGGTATCACCGACGATAACTACATCCTCCATCCTGAAAGCGAGATTAGCACATTCTCTACCGACGAGATACCCACCGTGCTATCGTTAAACTGGAACCGTAACAACAACATGCACTTCCTGCTCAGCCACCGCTACAGCGTGGGATTCTACCGCCAGGAGAAGATGACCGAGGAGGAAATCAAAGCCCGCAAGTTTGCAGAAGAAGCCAAGCCAAAGAAGGAAGAAACGGAAACACCACAGGGACGCCCCGACGATGCCAGAGTGGTGGGCGAACTGCCGCCTGATAACGGACCCGTGACTGAGGGCAACAGCCGCATTACCGTCGATAGCCACGAGAAGCGTGACAGTCTGCTGGCTGCCGAGGCACTGAACGACTCGACCATGAAGCAAGTCTTTGTGCCCGTCACCAGTTTTATCCACACGCTCGACCTGAACAATTACGACCGCATCTACCAGGCCAGCGATTCGCCCGATGACTATTATGCAAACACATACTTCGATCGTTACGACGACCTGCAAAACTACGGCGACTCCATCTACGACAACACCAAACACCTGTCAGTCAAGAACACCCTTGCCATCGCCCTGCTTGAGGGTTTCAACAAGTATGCAAAGGCTGGTCTGAAGGTCTTTGCCTCACACGAATACCGCCGTTACCAGATGCCAGACACCATTTCCGGTCAGACCTATTCCACCATGAGCCGATGGACCGAACACGACATCAGCATTGGCGGACAAATCAACAAGACGCAGGGCAAGACGCTACACTACAACCTCATGGCAGAAGCATGGGTGGCTGGCGCCAGCGTGGGTGACCTAGCAGTTGACTTCAATACCGACCTGAACTTCCCGCTCTTCGGCGACACCGTACAACTGGCGGCCAATGCCAGCCTGCATCGCATATCGCCGGGCTTTTACCTCTGCAAGTATCACTCCAAGCACTTCTGGTGGGACGGAAGCCTTGATAAAGAGAACCGTCTGCACCTCGAGGGGCTGTTCAGCTATACCAAGACCAACACGCAGTTACGCGTAGCCATTGACGAAGTCAAGAACTACACCTATCTGGGCATGTCGTACGACTACGGCGATGAAGCGCGAAAGAACTACAAGGCCAAGGTCTATCAGGAGTCAGGCAACATCAACATTCTGACGGCACAGCTGCGTCAGAATTTCCGGCTGGGTATCCTGAACTGGGAGAACATCATCACCTACCAGAACTCCAGCAACCAGGACGTGCTGCCCCTACCGGCGCTCAATATCTGGAGCAACCTCTACATCAAGTTCAAGGTGGTCAAGCAACTTACATTTGAGATTGGCGGCGACGTCACCTTCTTCACCAAATACGAGGCGCCCGACTTCTGTCCGCAGCTCAACCAGTTTGCCATTCAGCAGAACCCCGACAGCCGCGTCGAGCTGGGAGGCTACCCGTTTGTGGACGTCTATGCCAACATGCACCTGAAGCGTACCCGCTTCTTTGTCATGTACAGCCACGTCAATGCCGGTGGCGGCTCACGCAACTACTTCCTCACGCCTCACTACCCCACGAACGAGGGTACGCTGCGTCTCGGAGTATCATGGAACTTCTATAATTAGTTATTAGTGATATGCAAGACTATATACATTATATTATTATCCTGGTTCTGGTCGTCGTAGGCTTCCTGCTACTCAAGAAAGTAGCCAGTTGCCTGCTGAAGACCATCATCAGCATCGTCGTCCTGGCAGGTATCGCCTTGGCGTGGTGGTACTTCAAGGGATTTTAGGGGTTAGAGCAATATCCCGACAACCACGCAAAGGCCGTAGATGAGAATGTTACGCGCTGCCTCGCCCAGACAGGTATTGAGCTCACGACCACGATTGATTCGCTTCATCTTCAAGTAAGTGTAGAAATGAAAAACCAAAAAGACGAACGGCAACACAAACGCTAACACATGGCCGTTCATCCAGAAGACAACACCCATCAGTGTTGCCACAACTCCCAACATCAGGAAAAGTAACCGACTGTTTCTTGCACCAATCCTCACCACGAGCGTTAGCTTGCCGTCCTCACGGTCGTTGTCGCGGTCGCGGTAATTGTTCACCACGAGCAGACCGTCAACCACCAGTCCGCAGGCTACTGACGCGAGAAAGACCTGCCACGTCAGCGTGTGCAACTGGATGTAATACGTCACGCAAACTGGTATGATACCAAAGAACAGCAGCACCAAGACGTCGCCCAGTCCCATGTACGAGAGGTGCGTGGTATAGAGGAAACAGAACACTACGCAGAAAACTCCCACCAGAATCATCTCCAGCCCACCAAACAGGATGAGCGGTAAACCCACGACACACGCCAGGACGGTGGTCAGGGCAATGGCACGCTTCATAGCATCGATGCTCACCCACCCTTGCGTGCAGGCCCTCAACGGGCCCAGTCGTCGGTCAGCGCCGTCGTTGCCGTTGGCATAGTCGAAGAAGTCGTTGATGAAGTTTGCATTCACCTGCATCACCTCGGCAAACAACAGGCACAGCACGGCCGTTGTCCAGCTAAAATACTCTATCCCGTACAGCGCTTTCATATCGCAAAACGCAAGCGCCAAACCTATCAGCACCGGCACTGCTGCACCCGTCAGCGTCTTCGGTCTTGCGGCCAGTACCCATGCCTTCACAGAGTTCTGTTTCATATCTTCAATTATCTTTTCGTGGTGCAAAGATACGAAATTTTAAGTGAAGAGTGAAGAGTGAAGAGTGAAGAATTTGCTGCCGCTTAACCATTTTTACATTTTTACATTCTTGCATTATCTCATTTTTCACTACCTTTGCAAGAAATTCAACAACAACAAGTCTCATCAAGAATTAACAGAAAGGGCGATGATACGGAATACAGCAAGTCTTGACCTGGTGGAGTTCGTAGAAAGGAACATCCTGCCACGCTATACAGAGTTTGACAAGGCGCACAACCTGAGTCACGTGAACAGTGTGATACGACGCTCGCTGGAGCTGGTGCGCACTACGGGTGCCGACATCAACATGGTCTATACCATCGCAGCCTATCACGATCTGGGACTCTCGGGTCCCCGTGCCATCCACCATATTACGGGCGGGAAGATTCTGGCTAACGATGCCCGGCTGAAACGTTGGTTCTCGCCCGAACAGATCAGGATGATGAGCGAGGCAGTAGAAGACCACCGCGCTTCGGCCTCGCACGCTCCACGCAGCATTTACGGAAAGATTGTGGCAGAGGCCGACCGCGACTTGAGTCCTGAGACGGTGATTCGCCGTACCATCCAGTTCGGGCTGAGCAACTACCCAGAGCTGGACCACGAGCACCAATGGCTGCGTTTCAAGGAGCATCTGGACAGCAAATACTCCACACACGGATACATCAAACTCTGGATTTCCCCGTCACCGAACGAAGAGAACCTGAAAACTTTGCGCAACCTCATTGACAACCCAACCAAGCTACGCGAAGTGTTTGACGAAATATTCGAAAAGGAGACTACTTGAACAGCTGCCGGAAAGCTACGGGAATGGGTGTCTCGAACTCCATGCGCTCGTGGGTCACGGGATGCGTGAAACACAGCAGGAACGCATGCAGGCAGAGACGATGCAGCGGGTCGTCACCATTGCCGTACTTCGTGTCGCCGCAGACAGGATGGCCCATGTCGGCCGAGTGAACACGAATCTGGTTCTTACGTCCCGTCTCTAATCGATACTCCACCAAGGAATGCTCCGTCGTACGATCAAGCGTAAAGAAATGCGTCACGGCATACTTACCGCCATTATCGGTAGGACTGGAGTAAGTGACGTAAGCCTTATTATCCTTGAGCCAGTTGGCAACCGTTCCCTGATCATCCTCCATCTCGCCACTCACCACAGCCACGTAGCGACGGTCATAGACCAGGTCGTGCCAAGCATGCTCGAACAGCTGCTCAGTATCAATGTCCTTCGCATAAACCATGAGTCCGCTTGTGTCGCGGTCAAGACGATGAACGACGTGGGCACGACATTTCTGGCCAGTCTTATGAAAGTAGTCGTCGAGCACGGACTTCACGTTCAGGCTACTGTGACCGGCAGCCATCGAGAGAATGCCAACAGCCTTCTCTACGACGATGAGCCAACGGTCTTCATAGACAATCTTCACGTAGCGGCTCTTGAAGCCCCGCTGGTTGCGCTTGGTCTTGCTCACTGCGACCTTCATGCCCGGCTGCAACACAAAGTCAAACTGGGTGACGGTCTTACCATTCACCTTGATGCCCTGCCCTTGCAGCGTGGCCTTAATCTTCGAACGGCTCTGACTGACGTTTTCCAAGAGGAACTCCAGCAGCGGCTGTTCGCGGCTGACGGTCAGATGGTCATATTCTCCCTGTTGATTGTATGGATTGTATCTCATAATTGCCTGCAAAGTTACGTATTTTATTTTATATTCCAAACAATCCCCCATTATTTTACTTTTCTATTGATTATTTGGCGGTTTCAAGAAAAAAGATTATCATTGCCCTTGTCGTTTTTGCGTTTAGCTTTTGCGCCTACGCAAACGGTTGTTTGCGCGTACGCGAATGGTCGTTTGCGCATACGCAAACGATCGAAAGGGCGTACCTATCCATCCCTTTCATGGCACCTATCTCTTCATCCCCTCCCAGGAACGTTCGTGTTACAACGGATGCATCATCGTGTTTATTCCTCGTTATGTATGCCACAAGGCGAACATCCTGTATAAATGCAAATTATTTCTCATCTTTTCCGTTTGAAAACTCAAAATTCTTTTGGTTTTCTGCTCGCTTATTCGTACCTTTGCACCCTGATATATAAATAAGGTATAAGAAAAAGAGATGATTACAGTAACCAATTTGGCCATACAATTCGGCAAAAAGACGTTGTACAAGGACGTCAATCTAAAGTTTACAAATGGAAACATCTACGGCATCATCGGTGCCAACGGTGCAGGTAAGTCAACCCTGCTGCGGGCCATCAGCGGTGAGTTGGAACCTAACAAAGGAACTGTGGAGCTGGCTCCCGGCGAACGTCTGAGCGTGCTGGAGCAGGACCACTTCAAATATGACGACTACACAGTCATGGACACCGTGCTGATGGGTCACCAGCCGCTATGGCAGAACATGAAGGAGCGCGAGGCGCTCTATGCCAAGGAGGAGATGACCGAGGAAGACGGCGTACGTGCTGCCGACCTGGAAATGGCCTTCGCCGAGATGAACGGCTGGGAGGCTGAGAGCGAGGCTGCCCAGCTGTTGCAGAACCTGGGTGTACAGGAAGAGCAGCACTACAAGCAGATGTCAGAGATTTCGAATAACGAGAAGGTACGCGTGATGCTGGCCAAGGCTCTGTTCGGACACCCTGACAACCTGCTGCTCGACGAGCCGACGAACGACCTCGACCTTGACACCGTGCAATGGCTGGAGGAATACCTCTCGAACCTGGAGCAGTGCGTGCTTGTGGTGAGCCACGACCGTCACTTCTTGGATGCCGTCTCGACACAAACCGTCGATATTGACTTCGGCAAGGTAACACTCTTCTCGGGTAACTACTCGTTCTGGTACGAATC
>CACXJZ010000002.1 GCA_902768105.1 uncultured Prevotellaceae bacterium | reverse complement strand
GAACGAAGCGATATCGTCGCGGCTGTAACCGAAGGTCATCTGAGTCAGGTCGTTGGTACCGAATGAGAAGTACTGAGCCTCCTCAGCGATACGGTCGGCGGTCAGAGCAGCACGAGGAATCTCAATCATCGTACCAATCTCGAACTCAACCTCCATGCCGTATTCCTGGAACACTTCCTTTGCGGCGTACTGGATAACCTCTTTCTGCTGCTTCAGCTCGTACAGCGTACCAATCAGCGGAACCATGATCTCGGGCATCGGGTTCTTGCCTTCCTTCTTCAGCTCGCAAGCAGCAGAGAGGATAGCCTTGGTCTGCATAGCGGTGATTTCGGGGAAGGTGATACCCAGACGGCAACCACGGTGTCCGAGCATCGGATTGTTCTCGGCCAGAGAAGCGACACGGCGCTGGATAGCCTCCAGACTTACGCCCATCTCCTTGGCCATAGTCTCCTGACCAGGAATATCGTGGGGAACGAACTCGTGGAGAGGGGGATCCAACAGACGGATGTTCACGGGCAGACCGTCCATAGCCTCGAGGATGCCCTTGAAGTCTGCCTTCTGGTAAGGCAGCAACTTAGCAAGAGCCTTCTCACGTCCAGCAACGCTGTCAGAGAGGATCATCTCACGCATGGCGATGATCTTCTTGTCCTCGAAGAACATGTGCTCAGTACGCGTCAGACCGATACCCTTGGCACCGAAGGCGCGAGCCACCTGTGCGTCGTGAGGAGTATCAGCATTGGTACGAACCTGCAGCTTGGTATACTTGTCACAGAGGTCCATCAGCTCCTTGAAGTCACCAGAGAGCTCAGCAGCCTTGGTGGGCACCTCGCCAGCATAAACCTGACCAGTGGTACCATTCAGAGAGATGTAGTCACCTTCCTTATATACAATGCCGTCAATCTCGACAGTCTTGTCCTTATAGCTTACGTTCAGTGCACCTACACCTGATACGCAGCACTTACCCATACCGCGAGCAACCACAGCAGCGTGAGAGGTCATACCACCACGAGCAGTCAGAATACCCTCGGCAGCAGCCATACCAGCGAGGTCCTCAGGAGAGGTCTCGATACGTACGAGCACTACCTTGTGGCCATCCTCGTGCCAAGCCTTGGCGTCGTCAGCGTGGAACACAATCTGACCACATGCAGCACCAGGAGAAGCAGGCAGACCCTGAGCAATAACCTTAGCAGCAGAGAGAGCCTTCTTGTCGAATACGGGGTGCAGCAGCTCGTCGAGCTTGTTGGGCTCGCAACGCATGATGGCGGTCTTCTCGTCAATCATACCCTCGTGCAGCAGGTCGATGGCAATTTTTACCATAGCTGCGCCAGTGCGCTTACCGTTACGGGTCTGCAGGAACCACAGCTTGCCCTCCTGAACGGTGAACTCCATATCCTGCATGTCGTGATAGTGGTTCTCAAGGTTCTCCTGAATCTGATTCAGCTGTGCATAGGTCTCAGGCATGGCCTCCTCCATAGAAGGATACTTGGCTAGGCGCTCATCCTCAGAGATGCCGGCACGCTCAGCCCAGCGCTGAGAACCAATCTTCGTGATCTGCTGTGGGGTACGGATACCAGCCACAACGTCCTCACCCTGAGCATTTACCAAATACTCACCGTTGAACAAGTTCTCACCATTGGCAGCATCACGGCTGAAGCATACACCTGTAGCAGAGGTGTCGCCCATGTTACCGAATACCATAGCCATCACGCGCTCGTTCATCCAAGAACGGAACACAGCGCAGATAGCGCCCCAGAGCTGCTCGATAGGATCGTTGGGGAAGTCCTTACCGGTGCGCTCCTTGATGGCCTTCTTGAACAACTGAACCAACTTTTTCAGCTCGTCGACGTTCAGGTCCTTGTCCAGCTTCACGCCACGCTCAGCCTTCACCTTCTCGATGATCTCTTCAAATGGGTCGATGTCAGTCTTGTTAACGGGTTTCATCTCCAGCACAACGTCACCATACATCTGTACGAAACGACGATAGCTGTCATAAACGAAGTGGGGGTTGTTGGTCTTCTTCACCATTCCCTCGGCCACCTCGTCGTTCAGACCAAGGTTGAGGATAGTGTCCATCATACCGGGCATAGAAGCACGGGCACCCGAACGAACAGAAACGAGAAGAGGATTCTCCTTGTCACCGAACTTCGAATTCATCAGTACCTCGATGTGCTTCACGGCAGCCATCACGTCGTCGTTCAGCAGCTCCATAATCTTCTGCTGACCAACCTGATAATACTCGTTACAGCAATCGGTTGTGATTGTAAAACCTGGAGGAACGGGAACACCAAGCAGGTTCATCTCGGCAAGGTTTGCACCCTTACCACCGAGTTCCTCACGCATTTTTGCATTACCTTCGGCCTTACCATTACCGAAGAGGTAAACTCTTTTTTGGCTCATAAGTTAGCTTTATTACAATTAATATTAAATATTTGGTTTTCTATAAGTAGGCACAAAGGTACACAAAAAAAAATAAACAACGCAAGAAATTAGGATTTTTTTTCAAACATTTGGTTATCTCGGACTTTTTTACTACCTTTGCAACATGAGTAGAAAGAAGAAAGCCCTGCCACTGTTGCACGACATTGAGATAACCGGCTATGCAGCCGAAGGCAAAGCCCTCGCGCGTATAGAAGATATGGTAGTGTTTGTTCCTTATGCCGTACCTGGCGACATTGTTGACCTTCAGGTAAGGCGCAAGAAGCATTCGTTCATGGAGGCTGAGATTGTCAGCATCAACAAGCCCTCTCCCCTACGCACTAAGCCGTTCTGCCAGCACTACGGCGTGTGCGGAGGATGCAAGTGGCAGCACATACCCTACGAGGAACAGCTGCGCATGAAGCAGCAGCAAGTGTATGACCAGCTACACCGCATCGGGAAGATTGAACTGCCTGAGTTCCGTTCCATATTGGGTAGCGTGAAGACGCAGGAGTACCGCAACAAGCTGGACTACGGATGTGCGAACAAAAGGTATTTGACCAAGGAGGAGATGAGAGACCTCCCCCCCGCTCCCTTCGAAGGCGGGGGAGCCAAGGATGTGCCAGCTATCGGCTTCCACATTACGGGAGCGTTTGACAAGATTCTGCCCATCGACAAGTGCTGGCTGATGGACGACCTGCACAACCGGATTCGCAATGAGGTACGCGACTATGCGATGGCGAATGGTTTGTCATTCTTCGACCTACGCGCACAGACCGGATTGCTTCGCGACATTATTATACGTAACTCAAACTCAGGAGAATGGATGGTTATCTTCCAGTTCCACTTGAACGATGATAATCATTGGAATTCTGCAGAAGGTCATCAGGCTATCGCGCTGTTGCAGCATATTGCCGATGAGTTCCCAGAAATCACTTCGTTAATGTATCTGGATAACCAGAAGTGCAACGACACCATTGGTGACCAGGACATCCTGACATTCAAGGGCAACGACCACATCTTTGAGCTGATGGAAGACTTGAAATTCAAAGTGGGACCCAAATCGTTCTATCAGACGAACACCGAACAGGCTTATGTGTTATATAGCGTTGCACGTAAGTTTGCCTTTTCCGAAAACTCGGAGGACTCAGAGAAACCCCTTATCTACGACCTCTATACCGGCACTGGCACCATTGCCAATTTCGTTGCACGTCAGGCCCGTCAGGTTATCGGCATCGAGTACGTACCTGAGGCCATTGAAGACGCCAAGATTAACTCTGAGGTCAACGGCATAGACAACACGCTGTTCTATGCTGGCGACATGAAAGACATCCTAAATGATGATTTCATCAAAGAGCATGGACGGCCAGACATCATTATCACCGATCCGCCACGTGCAGGTATGCACCCAGACGTGGTACAAACCATTCTGCGTGCAGCTCCGAAACGAATCGTCTACATATCGTGCAACCCGGCAACACAAGCTCGCGACCTACAGATGCTGGACGTTGCCTACAAGGTGGAGGCGGTACAACCCGTGGATATGTTCCCACATACGCCACACGTAGAAAATGTAGTATTACTAACCCAAAAATCATCATTATGAACAAACTCGTTACAACGGCCCTCTGCGCGATGGCCTTTGCATTGACTGCCAATGCACAAGAACAAGAAAAGAAAACAACCATTGAACTCCCCCAATGGGTAAGGAACATAAAGTTCAGTGGTTACGGCATGCTACAGTATCAGGGACAGGACCCTGAGGGTAACCACAGCAACTCGTTCAACTTGCGTCTGGCTCGTTTCATCCTGGATGGCAAGATTGGTGACTTCGACTGGCGTGCACAGATTCAGGGCACCAACGTGAAGGGTCCTGGAGAACCTACCGTACAGTTGGTTGACCTGTATGCTGAGTGGAGAAAGTATCCGGAGTTCAAGGTACGTGCTGGTCAGTTCAAACGTGCCTTCACTTTCGAGAACCCCACCCACCCCATCACACAGGGCTGGTACTCGTACGCCAACGTCATCAATGCACTCTCAGGCTTCGGCGACCGTACTGGCGAGAAGTCGAGTGGTGGTCGTGACATCGGTATCCAGATTTCAGGTGGCCTTTTCCCCAATGCCAACGGACGTCGTCTGCTGCACTATCAGGTAGGCATCTACAACGGCGAAGGCATTAACCAGAAGGACAAGGACAACAAGAAGGACATCATCGGCGGACTGTGGGTAATGCCTATTGAGGGTGTACGCATCGGTGCCTTCGGCTGGACGGGAACTAAAGGTGAGGTAGCGGCGACCTTTGTACCTGACGGATGGTATTCCAAGGAGGGGTATGTTACTCCTGACATGACTTCCAATTCCATCACCATCAAGAGTGCACGTAAAAACCGCTACTGTCTCTCTGCCGAGTACGACAAGGACGAATATACGTTCCGTGCTGAGTATCTGCACAGCCAGGGATGGGGAACAAACCTCGACTTGGGCGACAAGGCTGATGGTTGGTACGCTTTCGGCATTGTGCCTGTCGTGAAATCGAAGCTACATGCCAAGGCCCGCTACCAGTGCTATCGTGACAACAAGGAGTGGAACCGTGCCAAGACGATGTACGAAGTGGGTTTCAATTACTTTTTCACGAAGAACCTGCAGATGAACATCGAGTATGCACGCGTCAATGACCGCGTTCTGGAAAACCACAACTACAACTTCGTTGACCTTGAACTGGACTTCAGATTCTAAGCAATCTTACGAGCTTTCCTCCTGATAAGAATCAGCGAGAAAGCAGCGCTTAACATAAACAACAGAGAGCCGCTGACCCAATAAGTCAGCGGTTTTTCTATCCACGTAATACCCAAGGCCAGAAAACCAAGTCCTGTCTGTACCAAAGAATAACGTACTACTGGACGTGAAACACGATATGCAAACTGAAAGCGTGCATAGAGATGAATCATTATCAAATCAAACACATGGGCAGCGACCAAGGCTATACCCATGCCATATAATCCCCATTGCTCATAACATACCCATACGGCAGCCACGAAGAATACGAAATAAGCCGTTTCGAGCAGGAGGTAAGATCTTGAGCGACCGCGTGCCAGCGTCAGGTAAGCCACAGGGAGCGTCAACACCTTCATATACATTGACGTTGCGGCCAACTGAGTCATGGGGACAATAGAAACAAACTCATTACTGAATAACAAAGGGATGAGTATTGGCAGACCGATAATGAAGGCAACAAGCATGGGGGCCACCATGAGCAACGACATCTCCAACTGACGGTTAATGATATCATTGGAAGCCAGAATATCCTGATTAACGGCTGACAGGCGTGGGAAGTAGTCGGAATCCAAAGCCGAGAACACCATACCTGCATAGGTGACCACCATCATATATGCAGCATTATACAGGCCCACATCGTCCAAACTACCTTGCACATTCAGAAAAGAACGAATGAACATCTCAGAGCCACTGCCCACAACACCTGCCAAAATAAACGCTATACCAAGCTTAACCATAGGTTTACCCTCGTCCAATGCCTCCCACGAGCCCTTTAACGACAGGGGATAAAACCTATAAGAATAAATCAAGGTCAGAAACATCGTGACGAAGGCCATCATCGTAATCACCGGCACAATGGCTGGATTGCCGAAGAAATAATAAAGCGGTATAGCTATGAACAGTGATGCTATCATGGCCCATATTTGAATAATAGCCAACGGACGTAATCTACGTGTAGCCTTCAGAATAGCTGTCTCTCCCCCAGTAATGGCAAGCATACCCACTGCCGGAGCCAAAAGGAAGAAATGCAGCGTATGGTCACCCCACGAGAACGACATCAGGTCAAGCAGCGGAGCTGCCACAAAACATAAAGCCACACCCAAGAATGCCGCCACCAGGCACCAGGCACGCACCACCTTAATGTAATGCAGCAGTGGGCCTTCTTCGCCAGCGTCAAACAATTCCGACACATGACGGATGGCACTCGTGGCAATACCCAGATTGGTTGCCTGCGACATGAACTGCATGGCAGTATTCAGCAACGATAACAATCCCATGCCACCAGGTCCCAACAAGAGTGCTACACACTTATTACGTACAAGGCTTATCAACACATTCAAGCCCTGCACGCCTCCAAACACGCCCGTATATTTCAGGATATGCCTGTAGCTATTATCGCTCATTTCATATATGAAACGTAAAAAAACAAAAAATATTTTGCATTTCACTCAATTTGCACTACCTTTGTACTTTGGTATGCAGACAACGAATCTGAAAGTAAGCTTCATCCTGACCTATTACAACCAGCCGGTGAAGATGTTACGCGAATGTCTCGAAAGCATTCTCGTTCTCTCATTACGTCCTTACGAACGCGAGATAATCATTATCGACGACGGCTCTGCAGAGAGTCCCATCAACGAATTACTCAAATATGGTGACGACATTATCTATGTGCGTCAGAAGAACAAAGGATTGAGCGAGGCACGCAATCTGGGCATGCGCATGGCAAGTGGATTATACCTGCAATTCATAGACGCAGACGACTACCTCAATCAGGCTGCCTACGAACACAGCCTCGACCTTGTACGCTACAACCAGCCAGACATGGTAGTGTTTGATTTTTCACATCACCCCACACATGGTGCAACATTTGAGGATCAAGGTCCCTTGAACGGTGCCAGCCTCATGAAACAGCAAAACATTCACGGTACAGCATGTGGGTACATCTTCAACAGAGCCATATTAGGTACACTACGATTTACTCCTAACATCTATCATGAAGACGAGGAATTCACACCACGCCTGCTGTTACAGGCACAAGCAGTGTATCGTACCAATGCGAAGGCGTATGTCTATCGGAAACATAAAGGCACCATAACCAGCAAGAAAGACAATCGTAGCAAAATCAAACGGCTTGCAGATAAACTGTACGTGATTACCAGCCTAAGAAACATGATCACGACGCTACCTTACAATGAACAACAAGCCATTAACCGCCGTGTGGCCCAGCTGACAATGGACTACATCTACAATGTTATCGTGCAAACACGTTCTCGTCACTATCTTGAGCGCAAGCTCTCCCTCCTTCAGCGTGAAGGACTCTTCCCCCTACCCGACAAGAACTACACCACTAAATACAAGTGGTTCCGTCGTCTGACTAATAGTAACTTCGGACGAAAGCTGCTGATACGAGTGTTACCATTATTAAAGAGAGAGAGATGAGAATTCTGCTTTTCGGAGAGTATAGTGGTCTTCATACATTTCTTGCCGAAGGATTGCGAGAACTTGGACATGAAGTGACAACCGTTGGGGACGGAAACATGTTTCATGATTTCCCACGCGATATCAATATCAGACGTTCCAAAGGACCTTTTTCTGGAATATTTCACATGATACGCATGGTGTCTCTTCTTCGGAAGTTCAAAAAATACGACATTGTCCAGCTTATTAATCCCGACACCTTTGGATTTAAAGCAGAAAGGCAATATCCTTTTTACCGATACCTTCGCCGACATAACAGGAAAGTCGTTGTGGGAGCATTCGGCTGCGACTGGTATTGGGTGGATGACGGCATACATCGTAAGACCTTCCGATACGGGGATTTCTATATTGGAGATAAAATGCGTGACGATGAAGCAACACGCTTCTTCATCAATGAATACGTTAACACACCCAAGGGAGACTATACACGCTATGTCATGGAGGATGCAGACTATATTCCTACGTGCCTATACGAATATCAGGCATGTTATTCCATATACTTTCCCGATAAGACGAGATATATTCCACTACCTATCATATCCGGCAACGACGTTCCTGTACACCAGTTTAACGGAAAGGTCATACGTTTCTTCATTGGCATTGACAAAAAAAGAAGTGTTTATAAAGGGACAGACATCATGCTTAGGGCCTTGGAAGATATTGCGAAACAATATCCTCAACAATGTGAAATAGTAAGAGTGGAAGATTTGCCTTATAAGGAATACGAACAGTCCATGAACAGCAGCGATGTCATGTTAGACCAGCTATATAGCTATACCCCATCCATGAACTCCCTGATAGCCATGAGCAAGGGAATCATTGTCATCGGAGGAGGAGAACCGGAAAACTACCAAATCATCCACGAGGACAGCATTCAGCCAATCATCAATGTGGAGCCAACCTATCAGAGTGTCTATTCCAGACTCGAGTGGCTGATTCTGAACACCGACAAGATTAACAAACTAAAGGCTGACAGTATTGCCTACGTTAAGAAGCACCATGACTACAGAAAGGTTGCACGCCAATATGTTAATTTATACGAGTCACTTCTATAAACACTTCTTCCATCTTACTGGCAATGACATGTGGAGAAACCTTCCCACATACCTCCTGGGCAATCTGCTCACTTCCCGACTGTGGCGTATTCATCACGTTTATCATTGCGTCTGCCAAGGCTGCAACATCATTGACAGGAACAAAGCTGCAACCTTTGCTGAAACGAACACTGCGAGGTATTCCCTCTGTCGAGACAATCGGTATTCCCGTACACAATGCTTCCAATAGTACCAGTCCCTGAGACTCTCCCCTGGTGGCCAACACTAATGCATCACTGTCATACAACATATCGCGTAATCTGCCTTTATCAAGAAAACCGAAGCATTTAATACGCGAAGCACATGAGAATGTCTGTAATAATCGCTGGCAGGAAGTCCCATCAGTTCCCTCACCTGCTACAAGAAGACGTACATCATAACCAGCATCGACCACCTTATCAAACGCAGCAAACAACACATCATAACCCTTTCTCTCCACATAGACAGCTGGACAGCAGAAATTGAACGGTCTTTTTGCCAATGGCCTACGAGCCCGATATGCAAAGAAATCAGTATCTATCATATTAGAGACCGTCGTATGCTGATAGTCCTTGCCGAAATAACAACTCAGGTCGTCTACTAATTCTTCCGATACAGTAATGACTTTATTAGCCTGACGCAACGCCTGCTTTAGCAGCGGAATCTGCCAAACGTTACTAGGTGCTTCGCCAAACTCCACCTGATAGATTTGCTTTGGAAGATGCTCTGTGATAACATAAGGTATGCCGTATTGTTCACTAAGTTGCATGGCTGCATACCCAGCCCACTTCACACAATGAGCATGTAAAATGTCTGGTTTACCGTATCGCTTCACATAGTCGGCAAACATGCTCCGCACAATGCCTATCCATCGTTTCACGTTGGGCTTGACAACCTTGGGAATGCCACGCTGAAAGGAACAATACACCTCTACATTTTCAAGGTCATCCCACCATCGGCCATAAGAAAAACAGATAAACTCCCTGAGACTTCTTTTAATAGAAAGCTGTATATTACTCAGAACACGCACCTCATGGCCCAGAGCCTTCAGCGCTTTGGCCTGCTCCAAACAAAACTCGCCACCATAAGGAGGGAAAAACGATGGAATCTCAACAATATGCATACATCAGTAAAACGACAGAAAAAGGGCGGATATTGCATCCGCCCTTTAAAATTTTACGATTAAGAAGTTTATGCTTCTGCAGGTACTTCAGCAGCCTCAGCAGCAGGTGCTTCCTCTGCAGTAGCCTCTGCAGCAGCAGCGGCCTCAGCCTCAGCCTTGGCAGCAGCGGCAGCAGCCTTCTTCTCGGCTACCTTCTTTGCAATCTCCTCATTAATCTTCTTCTCCTGATCGAGCTCCTTAGCTACAGCATCTTTCTTGGCCTTAGCCTCTTTCTCACGGATAGCGTCTGCGCCCTTCTGCTTGTCAGCTTTCCAAGCGTCAAACTTCTTCTGTAAAGTTGCCTCGTCGAAAGCGCCCTTCTTTACGCCACCCTTCAGATGCTTCATCAGATAGACGCCCTCCTTGCTGAGGATGTTACGAACAGTGTCTGTAGGCTGTGCGCCTACTTCTACCCAGTAAAGTGCACGATCGAAATTCAAATCTACTGTGGCAGGATTGGTGTTAGGGTTGTAAGTACCAATCTTCTCAGTAAACTTACCATCTCGTGGTGCTCTTGCATCAGCGATGACGATACGATAGAAAGCGTATCCTTTACGGCCACCGCGCTGCAGTCTGATTTTTGTTGCCATAATCTTTAATGTTTAAATTATATAATTTGAATCTCTTGCCTCCATCTCGTGAAAGCGGGTGCAAAGGTACAAATTTTAAGTGAAAAGTAAAGAGTGTAAAGTGAAGAATTTGCTACAGCATATCCAATTTTAACGTTTTTTTTATTATCTCACTTCGGATTCTCCTCTCTCCTCTTTCCTCTTTTTTTCGTACCTTTGACCTATCGGTCGAAGGTTCTTTCGTTCGAGAAAACTCAAATAAATTTGGTTTTTTCCTCACTTATTCGTACCTTTGCCGCACAAATCATGACAATTAAGACGCTTTCGATACTGATCCCCACCTACAATGATCTATGCATCATATTAGTGGATAATCTCAGGCAACAGGCTGAGACAGCCGGTATTGATTATGAAATTATCGTTGCTGACGATGGTTCTCCCCATCCTGAGCAAAACCAAGCCATCGGCAAGTTTCCTCACTGCACCTACATCATGAAGGAGAAGAATGAAGGTAGTGCTGCCACACGCAACTTTCTGGCTCGTCAGAGTCGTTATGAGTGGCTGCTATTCCTCGACAGCGACGTTTCGATTGCTCATATCAACTATATCAGTAAATACCTATCGTGTGAGTATAAGGCCGACGTTATCAACGGAGGTATTGACATTGGAGGATGTTATCCCGATTATCTTCGTTGGAGATACGAAAAAAAAGCAGAACCTGCCCATCGTGCAAGCAGTCGTCAGACACGGCCCTATCGTCAGTTCCGTTCCACCAACTTCATGATTCGCAAGAAGACCATGCTTCAGATTCCCTTTGATGAGCGTTTCAAGAACAGCGGCTATGAAGACGTACTTTTCGGCAAGGCTTTGGAGCAGGCACATGTGCAGGTTGTCCATATCGATAATCCGGTTACAATGACTTCCTTTGAGGACAACAGACAGTTTATGGAAAAGACTGAGCGTAACCTTCGTACGCTCCACCACTTCCGGCATGAGCTGGAAGGCTATTCAGGCATCATCAACTGGAGCAAGCGTCCACTACCAGCCTTCCTGCTACGTACCACGTTCCGCCTATTGGATAACGTCTTGCGCAAAAACCTATGTGGCAGACATCCTCATCTGCTGCTATACAATTTCTATCGTATGGGTTATTACCTAAACATCAGGACATAAAGAAAGGCATCTGTTTGGATGCCTTTCTTTATGTCCTTTACCACATTCATTTAAAAATCCACTTCAGTAGGTATTGCTTGGAAGGTCAACTTCTCGTATCCGTCAAAATCGTCGAACACAATCTGGAAGTCAGCATACTCATAGAGGTTGCCGCCCGTATTGTGTGTATCCTTCAGCGAGTTGCTCTTCGAGAGCGCATTGAGAATCTGGTTATACACAATCTTCTCCTCTGAAGCGTCAGCAATATTGATTGACTGGGAAACAACACGGTCACCCTGCACCCTGAAAGTGTAGTCGCCTGCAGCATAGAGGCCAAACTCTTCGTTCTCGAAGATAGTCTCCAGCTCACCAACTTTCTCCATCAGGTCTGCCTTTGTCAGATTGATGTAGTTAATGGGCAACTGATTAGCGTCCAACTTAATATATGTGGTGTCTATTTCTTCTGTTACCAGACACTGCGCATTCACGTTCATTGCGCCAAGGAGTGCGAAGACTCCCAAAACAAATACTTTCTTCATCTTCTTTTCTCTTTTTTGTTAATACTTCTACAATCTTTTTCTCGTTTCTTTCGATTTGTTTCTTATTTCGACTGCAAAGGTAGCAAATAATTAAATATCACCTCCCACTTTTTTGCATTTTTTTTGTAAAAGTACTCAGTTCGAAATACATTTTGACATAAGTCAATGCTTTAAAGTGTCATTCTGTCACCCTATAGGGTTTGATTACCAAAACCTTCAGCCAGTCCCTTAATATTCCTCCATGTTGGTCCTGCGAATCAGCAATCATCAGTAGCGTACGACTGCCGTCAGCCAGTCTTGGCCCCATGCACATCCCTTCATAATTGGCAAAATTACGCCGCGTCAGGTTAATCTTCGTCCTAAATTCCGTCAGCAACTCCTTAGTGATAGCTTTTTCCGATGGTGTCCCGTCCGTATCAGTTAGTGTGCCCGACGGTTTTGCCGTCGGGTTCACCACATACAGTTTGCAATGCACCCACGACCCTATCTTTAGCTTCGTAACCTTCGCCTCCCGTTCCAGCACCAGCAGTCTGCCACCGTCCAAGGCACAAATGGCACTAACGCCCATCACCAACGGCCGCTCCGACAGCGAATCGTCCATCTCGTACAGAAACTGGCCCTTCGGCTCCATATCCAACCCGAAGCTCTGCAACCTCAGCACCCTGCCTTCACCTGGCAGCGCACTCTCGGTTGTCGTCCAGAACAGCTTTTGTTCTGCATCATACGTCAGCGACTCGAACCCTAAATTGCCTTTTGCTTTCGCAAAGACAGCAGGAATGGCCAGTTTCCGTCCCGTCAACTGTCCATCGAGGGTGTATTCCTTGATTTCGTTGCCTTTCTCTCCGCTGACAAAAAGCGTCTGTGTATCGGGCACGTAGGCAATACCTTCGCTGTCACGGTTTCGCATCCCGCTCGAACGGAAACCTTCGTTCTCCACGCTGATAATATTTCCCGTCACAGAGTCCAATAGAATACGGAAGACGAAGAATCCATCCTCCTCTGACTTGTCGCTCACCACCGCATAGCGGTCATCGCCCATGAGGGTGATGCCACTATAGTTTCCCGCCGGTATCTCGTCGGGAAACTTCTGCTGCTTATGTTCTTTTATGACCTGCATCTCCTGCGCAACACAGATGGAAAAGTGGTCGATAACCAACGCCAAGCATATAACGAACCGTCGCATTGCCCTTTTCTCTACTCACCACTCACTATTTCACCGGTTTGATGACAAACGTGAAGTCCTTGTCACCGTACTTCACCAGATACTCGTCAAGTGGCCAAGCACCCCAAGAATTGACACAGCCCAGTCCCATTTGGTTTTGCTGAATATGTACCTGAGTCAACGGACGCTCTACGAGATCACCGCTGTGGTGGCCAACCTTCTTATCCTTAAACGGACCGTCGTCGAGGTCAGCCTGCAGATACGGCAGCGCGCTGCACTCTATGGCTGCGTTGCTGTAGAACTCCAAGCCTCGATTACCGTCAGTCACGCGGAACCAGCGCACGTCGGTGTGGTTGCCGCTCTCCTGCGGACGGACGTATGGGAAGTACTCCTTGCTGACCTCATTCTCGTAATAACCCAGAAACTGGCTGTCCTTGCGGTCGCAGTAGTTCTCTATCGGACCGCGTCCGTAGTATTGCACCTTACTATACTGCTTGGGCATCTGCAGCTGCATGCCATAACGGAACATCGGCATGACCTCAGCACCGGCCGTCGTCTTCAACTGTTCGCGTACAATGACGCTACCTTCCGCTGTCAGCGTATAGGTCATCAGGAGCTGTGCCTTCACGTCGGGCATATCGAACTGGGCAACGACGCTGTTGTCGCTGAGAGAGCAACTGGTGAGCTTCATCTGCGGCTGTTTCCACACGCCGAAGCGCTGTTGCAGCCATGCACCGTAGTCATTATCCGTCGGGGCACGCCAGAACTCCGGTGTGATGCTCTCGCGGTCAATGAGCATGGGCTCGCCGTCAACGTCCAGATAATCAATCCAACCGTCACGCTTGCCAATGGTCATCGTCGTGCCACCTGCCGTCAGCTTGATATAGGTGTTGGTCTCTTCCTTAGATTCTATGGTACCTGTAGCCTCTATCTTCGGGAACTGGTACGGCTGCAACACAAACTGTTGACGAGCCACCACCTGTCCCTTGTCAATGAGCGGCTGGGCCTCGCGGCTGCGGAACTCAAAGTTCACCAGAATCTCATCGTCCGGATGGTGCGACATGACGTGCACCAGCATCTCCTTCAGTTTTTCGTCGGTGATGGACTTCCGCTGCTGAGGTTCGATAGTGCCTAACGCAATCGTTCCACTATGTTTCTTGACCTTCCAGACCAGTTCCACATCGTCCAAAGTCTTGAAGAAATTCTCGTTATACACCTCCATCTGTCCTTCCTTCAGTCCCTTGTCGGTAATCCAGATGTTCTGGTAGTAGTACTGCACCTCGTAGGCATGAGGATTCAGTCGGCGGTCAGGGGCGATGATGCCGTTGCAGTTGAAATTATAGTCACTGGCAGGATAGCGTCCGTAGTCGCCTCCAAAGGTAAAGATTTCCTTACCAGTAATTTTGCTTTTGTCACGCAGGCCCTGATCGACGAAGTCCCAGATGTGTCCGCCCTGGAACTTGGGGTACTTACGTATCAGCTCCCAATACTCCTTGAAGCCACCCATGGAGTTACCCATAGCGTGGGCATACTCGCACTCGATGAGCGGCAGCGGACTGTCACTCTGGCAATATTTCTCGCTATCCCGGTAATCCATATACATCGGACAGAAGATGTCAGTCTTGCCCCAGTGTCCTGCCTGTTCGTACTGCACGGGACGCATCTTGTCATACGCCTTGATCCAATCGTAGCACTTCTCGAAGTTTGGACCGTAGCCAGCCTCGTTACCCAGACTCCAGACAATGATGCAGGGATGATTCTTCAGCGTCAGCACATTAGCCTGGTTACGCTCCAAGTGCATCTGCTCGAAGTCCGTACGCTTGGCCAGTGTACCCTCACCATAACCCATGCCGTGACTCTCCACGTTGGCCTCGGCCGTCACGTAGAGGCCATATTCGTCGCAGAGATCGTACCAGCGCGGGTCATCGGGATAGTGACTTGTTCGTACGGCATTGATGTTGAGCTGCTTCATAATCTTGATGTCCTGAATCATGCGTTCCACGCTGACCACGTAACCGCTGTCGGGGTCTAGCTCATGCCTGTCCACACCTTTTATTAATATAGGCTGACCGTTCACCAGCAGTTGTCCACCCTTAATCTCGATATGTCGGAAACCCACTCGCTGACGAATGACCTCCAGTGTCTCACCACTTTTTTTTACATATATATATAATGTATAGAGATGGGGGGTCTCTGCCGACCAAGGCATAACGCGATTAAACGTTATAGACTTCTCGATATTCTCTGCTACCAGTTCGCCAGCAGGATCATAAAGTGCCATCGAGATTTGAGGATTACCCATCGCTTTAATATCAACATTTAAAATGGCCTCATCGTTCATGTAGTCCTGCGTAACGGTAATATCCTCCACATGCACCTTAGGACGAGCGTAGAGGTACACCTCACGGGCAATGCCCGTGAAACGCCAGAAATCCTGGTCTTCCAAGTACGAACCGTCGCACCAGCGCATCACCTGCATGGCGATGAGGTTACGGCCCGGCTTCACGTACTTCGTGATGTCAAACTCAGCCGCTATCTTCGCGTCTTCCGAGTAACCTACGTACTTGCCGTTGACCCACAGCGAGAGGTTGCTCGTGGCAGAACCTACGTGTAGCAGCACTTGCTGGCCCTTCCACTCCTGCGGCAGGTCGAACGTACGACGATAGGAACCCGTGTAATTATTGGTCTCACCGATGTAAGGTGGGTTCGACTCGAACGTCGTACCCCAGGCGTAGCCGATGTTCTTATAGATGGGGTCGCCATATCCGTTTAACTCAAAGAGTCCGGGTACAGGAAAGTCCTTCCACTGCGAGTCGTCATAGTCTGTCCGCCAGAAGTTCTGTGGGCGTTCGTTGTAGTCCTTCACGAAGTTGAACTTCCACATTCCCTCCATCGATAAGTAACGTCCAGAGAGCGTCTTGTCGTTCTTTTGTGCCAGTTCCTCACTCTCGAAGGCAAAGAAATTGGCACGTCTTGCCTCACGGTTCTGCTGGTTTACCAGCGGATTCTTCCATACAGGTGTGTTGTCAGCCTGTACAGCCATTGAGCTGCACACGGCTACAAATAGCAAAAGTTTTCTTATTATCATAACAGTTTTCAGGTTTTGCCTGCAAATGTACAAATAATTTGCCGCATAACCAAGAGTCCTGACGACTTTTTACGCATCTTATGGACAATATCCCGTTCTTACGCGTCAGCAAGGAAGCACCTGTTAACGCTAATTAACGCACATAATAATGCCTATGTCCCCAAAAACCATTACATTTGCAGCCACTATTTATCCATCAAATAAAAACATTATGAAGAAAGTATTATTAACAGTGATGGCTGTAGCTGCCATCGGATTCACAGCATGTAACAACAAGACAGAAAATGGCGGCCCCGCTATTGACTCAACAAGCCTTGTGGCTGAGCCCACAGCAGAAGAACTGGCCGGCATTGACGCCGACAACCTAACAAAGGAGCTGGGCGAGAAGATTCTGACCAAGAACCCGGAGGCAATGGCAGCCGTCATGCAGAAAGCACAGGCTCGCGTCGCAGAACTGAAGGCTGCCGGTGACACGTTGGCCGCAAAGGTTTATCAGGAGAAGGTAAGCATCTACCTGAAGGAAAACGCAGAGCAGATTAAGACTGTGGCTGGTACAGAGAACGATGCAGTCATTACGCTTGTCAATTCCATCACTGCCATTCCCGGTCAGACTGTCGATGCCGTCAATGGTACTGTTGATGCTGTCGAGGGAACAGTTGACGCTGTGAAGAAAGGTGCAGAGACCAAAGTGAACGAAGTAAAGGAAGACGCTCGCAAGAAGGCCAATGATGCTGTTGACGCTCAGAAGAAAAAGGCGGCCGATGCCATTGACAATGCAGCAGCAGACGCCAAGAAGCGCTTAGGACTTTAATCCTGTTCGCTGAATATTTCAGGCTGTTGACTGAATTTTTTTGCAGGAAAGCAGGGCATACATTACTTTTGCATCCAGAATACAACTCAAACAAACAAAAACAATGAAAAGGATGAAAAAGTTAATGTATGCCCTGATGCTTATCGTATCAATGACAGCTTGGACGTCATGCAACAACGATGACCCACTGAGTGATTTGATTGACAACAAACAACAACCGACAAACAACGGACAACAAGGAACTACGGATGGCGGCCAACAGACATCGGACACCAGCAGCGAACTGCTGACCTTTGCCGTGAATATCGACAAGATTACAGCAGAGCCCGTAGGTGCTGTTGCTTCCTACCCTGAAGCGAGCGACGACATCAGCCAGCACACGTTTACGACGGTTATCAACATCGACATGTCGAACCCCACCGCTAAGGAGGAGAGCGGTGTAACGATTACTGTTGATGGCAACGACGTGACAGCCAGTCACGGTTCGACGGAAGGAGTCTGCTACGTAGTAACAGGCACCACAACAGATGGTTCGCTCACCATCGACGGCAAGGCCGACTTCGAGCTGAACCTGAACAATGCCACTATCACCAACCTGCGCAGCACAGCCCTCGACATTGAGAGCAAGAAAAAAGCCTTCATCGTGTTAACAGGTACCAACAAACTGACTGACGGTACTACAGCAGACGACAGCCATAAAGGAGCACTCTTTGCTAAAGGTAAGCTGCTCTTCAGTGGCACAGGGTCGCTTGAGGTCTATGGAACCTATAATAATGGTATTCACGGCAAGAGTAATATCGTGTTCGACAAAGGCATTAATATCTATGTCAAGTCAACAGCCAATCACGGCATCAAGGCCGGTGACGACCTTTTCATCAACGGCGGCATCATCAATGTTGAGGTGTCGGCAGCAGGTGCAAAGGGCATCAATGGTGACATCGATGTCATTATCAATGGGGGACGTACGACAGTCGTCAGCACCAGCAATGGCAAATGGGACGAAGAAGACCTGGAGACGAAAGCCTCTGCCGGCATTGCCTGTGACTCCGTACTGACCGTCAATGGGGGCGAGATTTACCTAAAATCGACAGGCAGCGGCGGCAAGGGTATGAAGGCCGACTGGGAAGGTTACATCAACGGAGGTAAGATACGTATCATTACCACTGGCGGACTTTACTACAGCAACGGTTCGACAGAGAACCACAACTACACGGGCAACACAGACAACCTCGACGACGCCTACACCTCGTCGCCCAAAGGCATTAAGATTGGCACAAAGAACGAGCACGGCGTGCTGACCATTACCAATGGTGACATTATGGTACGAACCACTGGCAACAACGCTGAGGGCATTGAAAGCAAAGGCACACTCGACATCACTGGCGGTAGTGTGTGGGTATCAGCTCACGATGATGCTATCAACTCGTCAGGAGACCTGACCATCAGTGGTGGCGAGGTTGTGGCTGTAGGCACCAACAACGACGGCATTGATGCCAACGGAAACATGTATCTGAAAGGCGGCACACTTATCGCCATGGGAGCCGGCGGAGCAGAGACGGGCATCGATATCGACGAACAGCACAAGCTCTACATCACAGGTGGCAACATCTTCGGCATCGGCGGACGAGTGGATGGCACGGTGGGCAGTACCTCACAAGGTATCATCTGCACCTCAGGCTCCGTAACGGCCAACAGCACGGTCACCATCAAGAGCGGCGACACCACCATAGCCACATTCATCATGCCTCCCTACGGCTACAACAACGGAACCATCATGATGAGTGCGCTAGGCCTGACCAGCGGCAACAACTATACCGTCAGCCTCGGCTCGACCAGCATTAGTGTGACAGCTTCGAACACCATCTCAGGTGGAGGTGGCATGCTTGGAGGCGGTGGTCCTGGCGGCGGATGGCGCTGAAAGACAATAATCGTCCTTATGTTGACGTTATACATAATGATGGGGAAACAACAGAAATATGAAAATCTGACGTATCTGGCACTGTGGAGTCTGCTCTTCATAGCGCCAGTGCTCAGCATCTACCTGCGCACGGCTACTGACACAGGAATGGTATTCAGTTGGGACGAAGTGCTGATAGTGTGGCGCAAGCTGCTGTTTTTCCTTATGGCCTTCGTGCTACACAATTTCTTGCTGGCGCCCTTGCTGGTATGGCGAGGAAGGCGTTGGACCTACTTCGCTCTGGTGGCATTGATGGTAGGTGCCTTTACCGTCTGGCAATGCAGCCACAAGCCAGAACACAACCATTTCGGACCACCGCGTACAGAGCAAAGACCTTCACATCCCCCCATCCCGCCTGTGGAGAGTTCTAATACGTCCCCAACTGAGGGGCCACAGGATGTTCCACCAGACATGAAGCCACACAAAGACCATCGGCCTCCTGTCATGATGGGCGAGCACGACATCGTAGCCGTCATCGTACTTATCCTCATGCTGGGTATGAACCTGGGCGTGAAACTCTATTTTAAGCAGCGACACGACCAGCAGCAGATGGCAGAACTCGAGCATCAGAATCTGGAACGTCAGTTGGAGTACCTGCGCTACCAGATTAATCCCCACTTCTTCATGAACACGCTCAACAATATCCATGCCTTAGTGGATATCGACCCAGAGAAAGCCAAGCACACCATCGTTGAGCTGTCGAAAATGATGCGCTTCGTGCTTTATGAAGGCAATAAGCAGATGGTGCCACTGAGCAACGAACTGGGATTCTTGAGGAACTACATCACTCTGATGAGCCTGCGCTATACAGACAACGTGAGCATCAGCGTGGATTTACCGACAGCTGTGGGCAATGGCGAGGTACCACCGCTGCTGTTTGTCACCTTCGTGGAAAATGCCTTCAAACACGGCATTAGCTATCAGCAAAAGTCTTTCGTTGAAGTTTGTGGTACGATGAACAATGACACGTTTGTCTTCCACTGCCGCAACAGCATGGGACAAAAAACAAGGAACGAGGGGCAAGAAACAGGAGGCGTGGGACTGAAGAACATCCGCGAGCGTCTGAACCTCATCTATGGCAGCCGATACTCGCTGAACATTAGCGATGAGACTGATGTCTATAATATCACATTAATAATACCACTATGATCAAATGTTTAGCCGTTGACGACGAGCCCTTGGCACTACAGCAGCTCGTTACCTACATAGAAAAAGTGCCGTTTCTCGAACTGGCAGGTAAGGCCAGCAACGCCTTAGAGGCACGTGCCTTCCTGCAGCAGGAGACCGTTGATGCCCTGTTCTGCGACATCAATATGCCCGACCTCAACGGCATGGACTTCGTGAAATCGCTGGCAGCACCACCCATGATTGTCTTCACTACGGCATATGCCGACTACGCCGTCGAGGGTTTCCGCGTCAATGCTGTCGATTACTTGCTCAAGCCTTTCGGACTCGACGAGTTCCGTCGTGCTGCAAATAGACTGAAGGAGAGAATGACCCTACAGTCCCCCATCCCCCCAATGGGGGACTCCACTACGTCCTCCGTCGGGGAATCACAGAAGGGCTCCCTTTACGTCAAGTCTGACTATCGCGTGGTACGTATCGACATCAGCAAGATACGCTATGTGGAGGCAATGTCGGAGTACCTGCGCATTCACGTGGAGGGGGAGTCGAAACCCATCACTACGCTGCTGTCGATGAAGAAGCTCGAAGAGCGATTGCCTGACACCTTTATGCGCATACACCGTTCCTACATCGTCAACCTGCAACAAATACAGGAAGTCAACAAGAACCGTATCATACTTGACAAGGACACATTCCTGCCCATTGGCGACATGTACAGGGAGGCTTTCCAGCATTATCTTGACAAGCGTTTCATTGGCCGATAGCTTTTTTTGCGTTTTTATTTTGCATTTTGCTTGGTTTGCACTACCTTTGCAGGCAAATTTGCAAGCGAAATGATGAAACGAACAACAAAAATACTTACGTGCGTCATGCTGCTGGCCATGCTATGCATGACAACAAGGGCTCAGATGAAAGAGCCTGTCCATACGTCGGCAGAGATGAAAATACTTGACGGCGTAGAGGCAGAACTGCTTTTCCATCTGCACATAGATGCCGGCTGGCATGTCTATTCGCCCAAGGTGACTGGTGGCCCCATTGCCGCCTCGTTCAATGCCGACAAGATGCAGGGAGCCAAGATTATTGGCTCACTGACCTTCCGAGGCAAGGAAATTACCAAGTACGATCAGCAGTTCGGACAGGAGCTGCAGTTCTTTGAGAACAGCGTTACCTTCGTACAGCATATCCGACTCACGGAGCCCCAGTACGATATTGACTGCTATCTGGAATATGGGGCATGCAACGACGAGATGTGTATGCCGCCCTCAGAGGTTTCGCTAAAGGTAAAAGGTGAACGCCCTGCCACTGCTACCGACGAGCATAGTACAAAAGCCGAACAGCCCGAACCCGCCAAAGAAGCAACAGAGGCTATTGACACGACAGTTACCTTTGAATCTGTCGGTGCTACAGACACTATCTCCCCATATAGTCCCATAGCGGAGGACATTAGCAGTCCTACACTGGAGGAGGCATCCTCCCCTTCCCTCCTCTACACCTTCCTCGCAGGACTACTGGGTGGACTACTGGCACTACTCACGCCCTGCGTGTGGCCCATTATCCCCATGACCGTCTCGTTCTTCCTGAAACGCAACAAAGAGCGTTCGAAAGCCATTCGCGAAGCTTTCACCTACGGAATGAGCATCGTGGTCATCTACGTGCTGTTGGGACTAATTGTCACATTGCTGTTTGGTGCCAATGCCCTGAACGCACTCTCCACCAATGCATGGTTCAACATCTTCTTCGCCCTGCTGCTCGTGGTGTTCGCAGCCTCCTTTTTCGGAGCTTTCGAAATAACACTGCCTGAGAGCTGGACTAATAAGGTAGACCGTAAATCGGAACAGACAACAGGTCTGCTCTCCATCTTTCTAATGGCCTTCACGCTGGTACTGGTCAGCTTCTCCTGCACAGGTCCCATCATTGGTTTCCTCCTGGTAGCCGTCGGCTCACAAGGAGAACTGCTCGGCCCCACCATTGGCATGCTGGGTTTCGCCATCGGACTGGCCGTACCCTTCGCACTCTTTGCGCTGTTCCCCAGCCTGCTGAAGTCCGTTCCCAAGAGCGGCGGCTGGATGAACGTGGTGAAAGTGACACTGGGATTCATTGAGCTGGCCTTCGCCCTGAAGTTCCTGTCGGTAGCAGACCTTGCCTACGGCTGGCATCTGCTCGACCGCGAGGTATTCCTCGCGCTCTGGATAGTCATCTTTACCCTACTTGGCCTCTACCTGCTGGGAATTTTCCACTTCCCCCACGATGACGAAGGACGACGCACCAACGTACCGCAATTCTTCCTCGCACTGGCATCGCTGGCCTTTGCAGTTTATATGGTTCCAGGATTGTGGGGTGCTCCGCTCAGGGCCATCAGTGCCTTTGCACCACCCATGTCAACACAAGACTTCAAACTACAGGAAGAAGCTGTCACCGCCCGCTTCAACGATTATGAGCAGGGCATGTCAGCAGCACGCGCTGAGGGTAAACCCGTGATTATCGACTTCACGGGCTATGGCTGCGTAAACTGCCGCAAGATGGAGGGAGCCGTATGGAGCCAGGCGCAGGTGGCCGACATACTAAACAATGACTACGTACTCATTTCGCTCTACGTAGATGACAAGACACCACTGGACTCCATCATCATCGTCAACGAGAACGGTCAGGAGCGTAAGTTACGCACAGTAGGCGACCGCTGGAGCTACCTGCAGCGTGCGAACTTCGGTGCCAACACCCAGCCCTACTACGTGCTGCTCGACAACGACGGACAGCTACTCAATGGCTACCGCTCGTACGACGAGGATGTTGACGCTTATCTGGAATGGTTGAAACAGGGCCTGCAGACCTTTAGGAAGAAAAAATAGGGAAATCCCTTTGGGAAGATAGGCTAAATCCCTTGTAAAGGAGACACAGATTAACTATCTTTGCAGGGAACATTTAAAAATACAAGACAATGAAAAGAATTATTATCGCTCTTATTACAATGGTACTCACAGTACCCATGTCGGCACAGTACAACCGTTATCCTGGCAGGCCGGTAGGCAACACACACACTAGCTATCGTCCCCATCGCAATGCCACCTACTACGGACTCCGTTTGGGAGCAGCCATATCGACCGTCAACTCTGACGACAAACAGCTTGACGGCGGATCGGCACAGACAGGCTTGAACGTCGGTGCTGTGTTAGGTTACCAGTTGGTACCCTCCTCGCCCGTTTATTTGGAGACAGGACTGTTCTACACAGAAAAAGGCGGCAAGGGAGTCCATAACAGCAAGAACTTCACTTACAATCTGAACTATTTGGAGGTTCCGCTGTTGCTGAAATACGAGATTGACACCAACAGCCCCGTCAGCATCGTCCCCTTTATGGGTGGCTATCTGGCTTGCGGCGTAGGTGGCCAAATCAAAGACTATGGCGACCGTAAGGCGTTCAGCTCGTTCGACGACAACACTTTCAAGCGTTTTGACGGCGGTCTGCGTATCGGCTGTGGCATACAGTATGACATCATCTATGCCGAGGCTGCCTACGAGTTTGGTCTGGCCAACATCTGCGATGACGCGTTCGACACATCGCACAACCGCTGTTTCTACTTGAACTGTGGAGTAAACTTCTAAAGAATGGACAGAGAGAAGGCACGTCAGAAGTTACAGAAGAGCGGAGCATACGCATCCTTGCAACGCATTGCCGACTGGATGGACCGTTTCTACGTCGATGCCATCGTGGGATTGGCACTGCCCTACGGCATCGGCGACCTCGCAATGGCTGTCTTCTCGCTGGTCTATATCTATTTCTCGCTGTTTATCCTACACTCCGTACCTCTCACGCTGGCCATCATCAACAACACCCTGCGCGACGTGGCCATCGGACTCATCCCGTTCTTCGTCGGCGACATACTCGACTTCTTCCATCAGTCGAACCGACAGAACATGCGACTCATCGACGGATTCGTCAATGGTGACCGTGCCATCATTCATGAGGTGAACGCTAAAGCCGTACAGAGCATCGTCATGGTCATCGTGCTCATCATCATCATCGTGCTGCAGCTACGCATCTATTACCTCGTGGCCAGCACCATTGTCAACATCTTCAGCGGTATTGGAGATGCACTTTATCAAATATTTATACAGTAATGAAAACATTTGACTTCAAGCCTCAGTTGGCTTCAACCATTCGCAATTACAACCGTCAAACGTTCATGAAGGACCTGATGGCGGGTGTCATTGTGGGCATTGTGGCACTCCCCCTGGCCATCGCCTTCGGTATCGCCTCTGGCGTGTCGCCCGAGAAGGGTATCATCACAGCCATCGTCGCCGGACTCATCATCAGCATCTTCGGCGGCTCAAAGGTACAGATAGGCGGTCCCACGGGAGCCTTTATCGTCATCATTTATGGTATCATACAGCAGTACGGCATAGAAGGACTGACTATTGCCACACTCATGGCTGGCGTGTTCCTCATCCTGCTGGGCGTACTCCACCTGGGCACCATCATCAAGTACATTCCCTACCCCATCGTCGTAGGCTTCACCAGCGGTATCGCTGTCACCATTTTCACCACGCAGGTAAAAGACCTGCTGGGACTCAGCATGGAGAGCGTACCATCTGACTTCATCGAGAAGTGGATAGCCTATGCACAGAGCATGCAAAACATCGATTGCTGGAGTGCTGCCGTCGGTATAGGCAGCGTCATCCTGATTTGTCTATGGCCACTCATCCCCATGGGTAAGATACGCACACTGAAAGCACTGCCGGGATCACTCATCGCCATTATCGTAATGACCATTGCTGCCCTGCTGCTGAAGCAATATGCTGGTGTCACCAGCATTGAGACTATCGGTGACCGCTTCTCCATCAGCAACGTACTGCCCGACGCACAGGTACCACAGCTGACATGGGAGACCATCAAGGGTCTCGTGGCTCCTGCCCTCACCATCGCCATCCTGGGTGCCATCGAGTCATTGCTCTCAGCCACGGTAGCTGACGGTGTGACTGGCGACCACCACAACTCCAACACAGAGCTGGTTGCACAGGGACTGGCAAACCTCGCATCGCCCATCTTCGGCGGCATACCTGCCACAGGCGCTATTGCGCGTACCATGACTAACATCAACAACGGCGGACGCACACCCATTGCCGGCATCATTCATGCTGCCGTGTTGCTGCTCATTTTCCTGTTTCTCATGCCACTGGCACAGTACATCCCCATGGCTTGTCTTGCAGGCGTGCTCGTCGTCGTCAGCTACGGCATGTGCGGCTGGCGCTCGTTCAAGGCTCTGCTGCGCAACCCGAAGAGCGATGTCACCGTGCTCATCATGACATTCTTGCTGACAATCATCTTCGACCTCACTGTTGCTATCGAGGTGGGTCTCATTGCTGCCTGCCTGCTCTTCATGCGCCGCATGGCAGAAACTACAGAGGTTAAGGCCATCCTCGACGAGATAGATCCCAACGAAGATGCCGACATACAGGCCGGCAATCTGGAGCACCTCACCATTCCCAAGGGTGTTGAGGTATATGAGATTAACGGTCCGTATTTCTTCGGAGCAGGTAACCGCTTCGAGGAGATTATGGCAGGCTTCGGCGAACGTCCCAAGGTGCGCATCATCCGAATGCGTAAGGTTCCGTTTGTCGATTCCACCGGCATCCACAACCTGACGAACCTCTGCACCATGAGTCGCAAAGAGGGCATCGAGGTGGTGCTGTCGGGTGTCAACCCCAGGGTGGAAGCTGTGCTGACCAAGTCAGGTTTCAACAACCTTTTGGGCGAGAAGAACATCTGCAACCACATCAACTTGGCACTTGAACGTGCTGAGGAAATAATCAACGCATGACACGTAACGAGAAGAAATACGCTGCACGCTATCTGGAGGCATGGAACCGCTACGGCAACAACCTGCCCAACGAGGAGTACGACCGGCTGAGTAAGCTGCGCCGTCAGTTGGGCATACGGCTGGCACGTGCCCAGGAGATTAATCGCGAGATTGTCATTGAGGCTGCTGGAGGTTCTATCATCCCCCTGCGCAAGACCCAGCTAATGAAAGGCGACGAAGCCAGTTTGAAGTTTGACGCGACTACCCCTTCAATTTGGAGAGGACAGGGGGACGCTTCTCCCTACGACCAGATACTCTCCGAGCTGTCCCAATATGAGGCCACTATCGATCAGATACTCAGTGAGGTGGGCGACGTGAGCCAAAAGATGCAGGCCATCAAGAAGCAACTCATCAGCGTTAGCGGTAGCCTCATCAAGGAGGGCATACGCCTCATGCGCAAGAAGCATCACAGCGGGAAGTCAAAGACAGGACTCGTTATCAGTGCCTCGGGAGCAGCCCTCGGACTTGCAGCCTATGTCTTCCAGTCATACCGTCAGCGTATCATTGAGAAGAAACGTTCTGAACAGTTGGACGAACTGCTGAAAAAGAAGAAAGAGATTGCCGACGTACGCCTCGACATCATCCGCCAGCTACGCGACAGCTTCCAGCAAACCATCGTTCCACGCATGGCCAAGCTCTACGACAAGGAGTTTCAGGAGGAAGTGTCCATCGACGACCCGCTACGTCAGGAGAAGGTCGATTCCTTCCGTCGCGACTTCGTGCTCACCGTCAAGACGCGTTACCTCTCAACCATTCTCGATTACGTGGTGGCCGAGATGCAGGCATGGCAGACCATGAAGCAGGAGTCAGGAATGGAACGTCCAGATGTCAACCGCATCATCGATGAAGAGCTCATGTCTTGGCCGGCACGCCTGGAGATGACACGCGACGACGGCAGCGACTGGGACGACATGCTCAGCGAGTTCATCCATCAACCCCGAAAGAGCTACCCCTACCCCATTTACCTCATGCTCAGCGATCCCTACATGCTACGTACCTACGTGGGACTCAGCATCCAGTCAGCATCAAATGCCAACGAGCCCCTGCTGCAGTTAGAGTATAAGGAAGAGGAAAAGGTCATGAAGGTCTATACTCCAGAGTCCACACCCATCACCCAACACCCATCACCTGGCACCCAACACCAAGCATCCATCCCCGTGCAGCACATTCTCGAACAGAACCCCTACTATCAGGACTGCGTACGCATGCTCGACGACTGTCATGTACCGACACCCAAGGGCTTCGGCTGGCGCGATGCCCTCATCATGACCACCTACGTCGGCACTCTGCTGCTACTAGCTTGGTTCATCTGGCAGACTGGCGGTCTGCTGTTCACCTTGCTGGCCATCGTCTATTGCATCACCGTTCCCTTCACCGTGCTGCCAGTCACCGAGAACTTGCCCTACGTTAAGGAAGAGATACGCCACGAGGAGATGCTTGAAGGCATTAAGCGACGCGAAGCTAACATTGCGAAGAAATACAAAACCCTTACCCCTAACTCCTAACCACAGAAAACAATGGAAGACAAGAAGAAACCCACCGACATCATTCAGCTCGAGCCTATCCCCGAGCTCACCAGTGCCACCGAAGGACTGAACAACATCAGTTCCCTGGCCGACAACATCCTGACCACCGTCAGTTCGTGGAAACAGATGGAGCGCGACATGCACCAGATGGACGTACAGTTCAATGCCTACCTCGCCAAACTCGATGCCGATCTGGAGCAGTACAAGATCAGTGCCCCCATCGTCAGCAAACAGCTTGACCGTGTCAACGACCTCATGTCACGCATTCTCGACAAGGTGGTTGATATGGAGGTTAAGAACAAGCTTGACCTGGAAAACAAGAACCGCATGATGGACTCCCTCGATTCCTACATCGACAAGATGGCCGACATGATGGTCAAGTTGCTATAAATAAAAAAGTGAGCCTTGGGACTCACTTTTTTATTGCATGTCGTAAACGACCTGCATCAGTTTCTTTCCTATCGCATCAGCCTGCTCCATCGTCGGAGCCTCACTATAGACGCGGATAATCGGTTCGGTATTCGACTTGCGCAGATGAACCCAACTGTTGGCAAAGTCAATCTTCACACCGTCAATATCGTTGACCTGCTCGTCCTTATAGAGTTCCTTTACCTTCACGAGAATGGCATCAACATCGGTCTCAGGCGTGAGGTCAATGCGGTTCTTCGCCATGAAGTAGTTGGGATACATGGCACGCAGTTCACTGACCTTACAGTCCTTATGAGCCAAGTGCGAAAGGAACAGCGCAATGCCTACGAGGGCATCGCGACCGTAGTGGCTCTCCGGATAGATGACACCACCATTGCCTTCACCGCCTATCACGGCACCCACTTCCTTCATCTTCGTGGTGACGTTGACCTCGCCCACAGCTGCTGCTGTATATGCACCGCCATGCTTCAGCGTCACGTCGCGCAGGGCTCTTGTCGAACTAAGGTTGCTGACAGTATTCAGAGTCTTCTGAGTACTTTGATTACTCAGAACATAATCCGCCACACTCACCAGCGTATATTCCTCACCAAACATCTGACCGTTTTCACAGATAAAAGCCAGACGGTCAACATCAGGATCGACCACGATTCCGAGATCGTAACGGTGTGCCTTCATCTCGTCCATGATGCCGCCGAGATTCTTCTCCAAAGGCTCAGGGTTATGGGCAAAGTCACCATTGGCCTCGCCATTGAGAATCTTGTAGCCTACGCCCAGACGTTCGAGCAGCTTGGGCAGGATGATACCGCCTACGGAGTTGATGGTATCCACGCAGACGGTAAAACGTGCCTGCTTGATGGCAGGAACGTCCACCAGCTCCAGGTCGAGCACGCTCTGAATGTGGCGCTCGTCAAAGCTATTGTCCTCGGTATAGTGACCCAGGTGGTCAACATCTGCATAGTCGAAGTCCTCACGCTCTGCAATGGCCAGCACCTCAGCACCGTCAGCAGCTGTCAGGAACTCTCCTTCACGGTTGAGCAGCTTCAGTGCATTCCACTGACGGGGATTGTGTGAGGCCGTAATGATGATACCGCCGTCAGCACTGCTCATGCGTACAGCCAGTTCAGTGGTGGGTGTCGTAGCCAGTCCTATGTTAATGACATCGAAGCCACAACCCATCAGGGTACCACAGACAACGTTCTTGACCATTTCGCCAGAGATGCGCGCATCACGACCAACGATGATCTTCAAGGGAGTCTGATTGATCTGAGTATTCCGACCAATAAATGTTGCGTAAGCCGTTGTGAACTTTACAATGTCAAGGGGGTTAAGCGTGTCCCCCGGGCGTCCGCCTATTGTACCACGGATGCCTGAAATAGATTTGATAAGTGTCATACTTGATTATTTTTCTGCGTCTTCTTCAACGGCGCTTTTTACTAATGTTAACCTGTAAAAACAAGGATAGACGTTCTGCTGGGCATAAGCCTGTCCCTGAGTGTGAGGCACAATCATCTTCACCTGTGCCACGTTGTCAGTGTCCGTCAGCGGACGGCCAATATTGATATACTGGAACGGAACGAGGAAAGCGTTGGGAACGGATGCCGTACCATAAGCCGAATACATGAGTCCGCTCTCAAACGAGCCTGTGATGGTGTTACCCGTGCGATATACGCTCATGATGTCGAGATAACGTGCATTAAACTCATTGCTCAGCTGCGTGGTATCGTTTATAATATTGAACTCGGTAAAGCGACAGAGTATGCGGATGTGCTGCTTTTCCGGCAGCTTATAGCCACTGCCTTTGCGCACAATCTGCATGTAGATGCCCGTCTTCTCCAGATAGACATATTCGTTTTTGCTGACGTCGGTAGTGCTGTCCTGCTGCTTGAACTGAGACTCGCTGATGACGGTGATGTCGTTCTTGCGGATGTACTCGGCAATGGCATTACGCTCCTTCTCCTTCTTATCGCCATAAGTCTCATAGTTATTGCAACTTGCCACCACAACGGCCAGCAGCACGAACAATGTATATACGTATTTCTTCATATCTTTTTTGTTTTGACGCCGCAAAGGTACAACTTTTTAGTGAAGAGTGAAAAGTGAAGAGTGAAGAATTTGCTGTCGCTTAACCTTTTTTACCTTTTTTCCTTCTCACCTTTTTACCTTTTCACTTTTTTACCTTTTTACCTTTTCAACATTTCCTCAAAGGAGAGGAAGGCCTGTTGCGTGATACGTACGGCCTCGTCCATTGAACAGTAGAGGCGTCCGCCGGAGGCGTTCAGATGGCCACCGCCATTGAAGAACTGCTCCGCCACTTTGTTGCAGGGAAAGTCATCAACCGAGCGCAGACTCACCCATACAAGGTTTTCTTTCTCGGTATCCTCGCGTAGCGAGACGGAGAGCTTCAAACCCTTGATCTGCAGGGGCATATTCACCAGTCCCTCGGCGTCACCCTTCATAAAGTGGAAGCGACGCAGGTCCTGACGCGTCAGCGTGAAGTAGCTGGCATGGCGCGGCTGGTCAACCACCAGCTTCTGCAGCATCACGTAGCCCGTCAGTCGCAGTCGATTCTCGCTATAATTATGGAAGACGTTACGATATATCTTGTCCTTGTTGATGTGCTTCGTGAGCAGCTGCGAGATAATGAAGAAGATGTCGGGGTCGGACGAGTTATAGGTAAAGCCACCCGTATCGGTCATCATGCCGCAATACACGGGAATAGCAAACTTCTTATCGAGTTTCTCGAACGCACCCATCTGCCACACGATGCGGAACACCAGTTCACAGGTTGAGCAAGCCTCGGGGTGCGAAACCGTCAGCACGGTGGGCAAATCTGGACCCAGGTGGTGGTCAATGAGCACCTTCTTGGCAGCCGATGCCAGCAGCGTATCAGCCATCTTGTCCGTACGCGAGGCACTGTTGAAGTCGAGACCGAAGATGAGGTCAGCACTCTTCAACAGCAGGTCGCCTTGCTCCACGTGCTTGTCGTAGCGCAGAATCTTCTCAGTATTGGGCATCCAACGCAGGAAGTCGGGATACTGGTCGGGCACGATGACGGCACACTCCTTACCCATCGACTGCAGGAACTCCGCCCAACCAAGACACGAGCCTAGCGCGTCGCCATCAGGATTCATGTGACAGCAGACCACAATGCTGGTGGCATCATCAATGAGCGAGCGCAGCAAGCTGCACTCGCTCTCAGTCAGGATATTCTGTAACATTCAAAATAGTTTATTGGGATAGACGCCCTCATCAACCAGTTTCTTGATGCGTGCTACGGTGTCCTCACGGTCGGCAGCATAGGTCACGCCAAACCATTTCGAGGTGGTGTCGAGCACCTCACAGGTGGCCGTGCCGTCGGTGATGAGCTTGTTGACCATCAGCGGAATGAAGAACTCTGCCTTCAGGTTTTCCATGTTCTTCGGGTCGCTGAGGAACTCCTTGAAATATTCCTCGCTGTACTCGAAGTAGTCGGGCGTGAAGCCCCACATGTTCATGGATACGGGCGTCTTGTCATCAACAGCCACCCACTGACCGTTCTCATCTTTATAACGGATGGCCTCCGTAGCAGCACCGGCATTCGAGCCGTCTGCTGCACAACGCACAATCTCTGTACGCTCCACGACGGTAGTCAGATGACCTTGTTCGTTCTTCGAGCAGATGCCACGGGCCACGGTACCGTTCTCACTCAGCGTATTGCCTACGCGGAAGCCCACCATAGCATACTGGCCACGCGTACCTTCAGGCAGGTTGGCGAGATATTTGCCGATAACCATGAAGGCATCGCGGTTGTAGAAGTCGTCACAGTTGATGACGCAGAACGGTTCCTTGATGACGTCCTTACCCATCAGCACGGCGTGATTCGTTCCCCACGGCTTCTGGCGGCCTTCGGGCACGCTAAAGCCCTCGGGCAGCGCATCGAGTGCCTGGAAGCAGAGCTCACACTGTACCTTGCCCTCGTACTTCGCGAGAATCTGCGTGCGGAACTGCTCCTCAAAGTCCTTGCGGATAACCCACACGATTTTGCCGAAGCCAGCCTCTATGGCGTCATAGATGCTGTAGTCCATGATGGTCTCACCATTGGGTCCCAGACCGTCAAGCTGCTTCAGACCACCATAGCGGCTACCCATACCGGCAGCCAATAAGAATAATGTTGGTTTCATATACTTACTCCTTTACTCCGACTTCTTAGTTGCCAGTTCCTTGATTTTGTCCTTACCCTTGAAGGCGAACAGCCAGATAAGCAGACCGGCGATAACAAGCAGGGCGATGCCCAGCAGCGGACGATAGAAAATCCAAGCCACGGCAATCACGATGAGCGACCATACCACACCGACGATGGTGCAGACGATACCGACGCCCCAACCCACGATGTTCGACACGAAGGGAACAACCTTCAGGATAGTCTCGATGAAACCGAAGATCATCTTCAGGCTAAACACTACGAGGAAGATACCGGCAATACGCAGAATCCAGGTCCACGTGCTGTTGGCGCTGTTCTCCGACTCAAAAATCTCAGCAGCGTCCTTCTTGCCCATCACGAGCGTCTGGAACGTCTTGCCATTCTTAGCCTTGAAGGGCTTAAAGGTGTCTTCGGCAGTCTGAGCCACAACCGTAACCTTGGCAGGTACAACCACCTCGAACGTCACCTTCACGTCACCTACCTCAGGAGCGGCAGGAGTACGACCGTAGTAAATCTCGTTCTTGCTCACGTGAATGAAGTCGTAGGCGCTGGCCTCAGCCGTTGCCGTACCGGTAGAATCGGGCACAGCCTGGGGCTTGGCGGTCGTCGTCACGGCACCATAGAAACGCTCGTAGGCAGTCTTCGTGTCCTTGTCAATCTGCTTCAACATATCATCGCTCAACGTCACGTCGAAAGCTTCCTTCGAGGAAATGCTATGAATCAGACTCTCGTTCAGCTTATAGGCGCCGAAGGTCACGTTCTGTGCCCACAGATCCTGATTCTCAACCGTAGCCAGGACGGTATTCTTGTTCTGATAGGCAGGGTCGTGGAACTCACCCGACTCAATGGGGCTGCTCACCCAGTCCTTCTTGTAGGTGTAGGTAGTGGTCTCCACCTGCTTGCCACCCAGCTTGTCTTCCTTCTTGGTCTCTGAGTGCTCCACGTACTGGTAATACTCCACCTTGCGCTGCAGGCTGATAGCCTTCACGCCGATGCCATACTGCTCGTCTATGAGCGAGTCCTCGGTCGTAGCGAAGCCTGACACGCAAACCAGGTCACCCTCATGCTCGCGGTCAATCTTGTCAGCGTTTGCAAGCTCTACGCAGGCACCCTCAGCCTCCTCGAGCATGTCTGCCGTTTTTACTGCGCGTCCTTCGTTCCACCACAGCAAAGCAGTTGCGGCGCAGAAGAGCACGATACCTGTCACGATGCTACCACACGAGTTCTTTACACGTGTGCCGTAGCCAGTTGTTTTTGTCTCTGTATAAGCCATTTTTGTTTATGATTATTTAAAAGATTTCTCTTGCAGTTTGCAAAGGTAATAAAAAGTTTAGAGTTTAGAGTTTAGAATATAGAGTTTTTTTTGTCAAACGTGTTATTTTTATCAAAAAGCGAGGAAAATGCACAAAAAAGCCTCCCCTAAACAGGGGAGGTTTGGAAGGGTCCGGGGTCCTTGGTCTAATCACCACCGCCACCGTTGCCGGACGGCGTGGTCTGTTGGACGTAGTTCTCCCACTTTCTGAGCTTGCGCTCGGGCATCAGCGTCTGGATGGTGCCACCAGAGGTGCGCTTGCGCTCAGGACGGAACAGGACACCCACGCTGACAATGCCGGCACGATTACCATGAGCATCCACCTTGTCGATGTCGTAGGGACTCTCTGCGGTCACCTGCTGGTACTTGGCGCGGATGCGGGGCGAGAAAGTCCCTATTCCGTCGATTTTCACTGAGAAGCCTTCACCCAGCTTCTCCTTCAGCACGTCAACGAACTCCTCGATGACGGCCTTCACGTCAGAGCGCTTCACGGAAGCGTTCTGCTGCACCTGCTCCGACAGCTCAGCGGTCGAGATGGTGCCCAGCGTGCGGACACGAGCCACATACTGCCCGTAGTTGTCCGACTTCTGGTTGTTGCATTGCTGCAAAACATAACGTACTGCCATAACTAAACAGATTAAAAAGGTTAATGAAAACACCGCAGCCTCTTTGACTACGTGACAAGTGTGGTGCAAGTCGAGTGCAAAGCTTGCTTTGTTGAGGCGCCGCCCACACTCGCAATACATCCATCAGATGTATTGCAAAGGTACAAAAAAATCCTGAGACTACCAAACATTTAACCAATTTATTTTCAATAAATTATCAACTTTTTTCATTCTTCAAATACGCCGTTTTGCCATCCTCATAACGCCGTTCTGACCACGTTGAAACGCCACTTTGACCACCTGAAAACGCCGTTCTGTGAGGGTCAGAAAGGCATATTTGTGGGGTTTTTGTTGGTCTTTCAAATATAGCAAAGCTTTGAATTATAGTTTGTTGTACTGATTGTATTGGGATTTTTTCAAGATATTTCTCAAAAATTGAAAAAGAAATTGCAAAATTTTTTTTTTTTGTGATAAATAGCAAATAATCCATAAACTTCTAACGTAAGCCTCTGTGAATAAACGAATTGGCGCTATTTGGCATCTGATAAAAGTCCATTAAAATCCCCTTGCAGATAGTCGGCAATATCGAACTTTGGCTGTCCCTCTGGTGCATGATGCTCACAAAAGTCACTGACGGTGAAGTTGGCCAGGTCACGCATACCTTCCAGCAAACTAGTCCACAAAGGTATGGCATCACGGTCGGGTATTGCTAAGACTTCACGGTTGCGAAGCGGTTCAAGTACCTCACGATTCAAGTTGTGCTTATTACCTGCAGCAATCCAAACCATCTCAGGAAAGGCCAAGGCCCCGAAAATAGCATTCTTGGGACTCTCAACCAGTGCCACCTGAGTAGATGGATAGCGTTTGAGCAGATGTTCGCCAAACATGCAGTTGTTGCGGAAGCTGACATCCTCAACTTTTTTCCCAGCCTCTGGCTTCAGCTTTCCTTCCTTCAGCCACATGCTGGCCAGCCAATAGCTATTCCCAATGTCATCATGACCGAAACGCGCTGATTCTGCTGTGGTGTCGTAGTGCTGCACTTTGAGATTGCAGACACGGCCCCAGTAGTCGATGCAGGGATAGACCGTCCAATCGTCCTTGCCCCATAGCGAACAGCATCCAAGACGGTATTCCTCCACCTGCCATTCAATCGCCTGGGGAGTCCACAGAGCATCCTTGGTATGCGCCATGCGCATCAGGCAATGACACAGCGAACTATCAACCGACACCAAAGGGTCAATCATCTCCATCGGGATGTATTGGTACTCTTTCGGTGGGGTTGGCTCGGCAACTTTCGGTAGTGGTGCAGGGAAATAGTTCCATGACTTTATAGTGCCTATACCGAATTCACGGGAGAGCCATTCACAGGCCTTCTGAAATGTCCAGCCTCCTGCTTCCATTACGAGGTCAATAACCGAATGGTGGGCACCGCACGAATAGCAATGACAATGCTGTTCGCCGGTTTTATTATAGAGCATGAGCGATGGGTTACTGTCGGGATGCCACAGACAATTTGTCTTGTAGTATGCGCCAGCGCGATGGAGTTTGAGGTTCAAACGACGAGCCACCTCAACGATGTTAAGTTCGTTAAGGCGCTTGTCATCGTAGTGTTCATACTGCTGCTTATCCATATTATTCCGAGAGTTTCAGGTTAAACATCTTGGCATCGTTGCCGTTAGGTGCGGGCTTGTGTCCATGTGCCTCCAACTGCTTGTAGAATTCGTTACGGCCTACTTTCTTCTCCAGTCTCATGAATATGCAGAAATCCTTGTAGGCATTATAGAGATAATCCCCACGGGTCGCTGAACTCGACTTCTGGCACATCTGATCAATGAACAAGAAAACACTGTCGGCCTGAGCCTTATATCTCTTCAGGGCCTGGTTGCACAACTCGCTTTCGGTGAACTCGTTGCGTTCTACAAGTCCGGGGAATGCTGCCAACACCCAATTCAGGATGCCCGGCAGTTCCTCCTTGAGCTTGTCAATCAGGTGGGTATCCTTTTCGGAGTCAGGTATGACCACCTCGAAAGGCATGATAATCATACGACGGAAGAAGGCAAAGGTATCCTCAGCCTTGGGCATGTTGTTGGTGGCCACGATGAACTTGCCATAGTCATCCGTCTGACGGGCATCATGATACTTACGCTCAACGGTCACCTTTTCGCCAGTAACCAGCTGCTTCAACACATCAGCATCTACGTCGCGACCGGTTTCAGAACTGATGTTCAGCATCTTGTGTTCAATGCCATGACGGATTTTCTGATCTTTGGTCAGCTGCGACAGACTGATTGTACTGATGTTGGCAGACCCCAAAAGGGCTTCCAGCACGTTCAATACCGTTGACTTACCGTTTTGTCCTGGGCCATAGAGCCACAGCATACGTTCATAGCGATGAGTCTTCATCAGTATGTAACAGAAATACTCCGCCAGCACCTTCTGAGCCTCTGCCTCAGGTAGCATGCGGTCAAGGAAAGCAAGCCAGGTCGGACATTCAGCGTTCTCGTCGTAAAAGTAGCCAAGGCTATAGAAGAATAAATCTTCCGGACGATGCGGATGGCTGCTGACGTTACCTTTGCTATTGATAACCAAAGTTTCGTCAGGCATGTTGAGCCACACCTCATCGTAGGGAATGTTGGCCTTGAGCGCCTTAAAAAAGTTGAAGGCTGTATGGTTAACTAACTTCTTCATAAAATCAGCGTCCATCTTCAATTCCTGAGGCAGTCCACAACGCTCGGCACATTGGATGACGAAATACTTCCAGACGGGTGCATCAATCGCGACCCAATGAGTCTTCACGAAACAGTTGATATCCTGCTCGGCATTCGGACGTGAAGAGTAGTCGGGGCACCACAGAGCACCATCAGCAGAGCGGATAATCTCAGTCTCCACCACCTGCATGATCTTCTTATCGCCTTTGCCCTTGGTCACATCTCTAATCGCCGCGATGGTCTCTGCTTTCGACTGGATGCCATCCAAGATTCTACCCAGGTTAAGGTCGCCTAACTCTTTCTCGCGCACCTTGCGCTGTGCTTCTAACTCACTGTGCTTTGCAGCAAGTTCATTTGCTAAGGGGTCAATCTTACTTTTCATAACCTTATCTATTTTATTATTCTTGTTTCTGTTCTTTTCGCGCAATATAATGATTTTTGCTTCCGGCTGCAAGGGCAACCGTGCGGAGGCACTAAAAGCCACCCGCACTGCCCAAGCAAGAGAGGGTTACGACATACTGATTTGGTCACACTCACGATAGAGGTTTATCAGCAGCTCGTTGACATGCTCAATGCTGGTGATAGTGTATGCTTCGCCTGTGTAGTACAAGGCTAAAGCTTCCACGATTACACCCTGCAGGTGAGCATCGAAACCACGCAGGCAGTTGCATACCTTATAAAAAAGGTTCGCGTGCTTGTGCGGGTTCGCCATCACCATCAGCGTGCTTAACGCATTCTCGCTGATGCCGTAAGCTGCTTGCAGATCCAACACTCGGACTTCTCTCGAAATCCTTTTCACTCGCTTGCTGCCGTGACGGACAGCATTGAAAACTTTCTTTTTCATTTTCTTGAAAGTTGTTAGTTTGATAAACAAGGGACACCGTGTACACCTTGCATCCCGAACACGTTCGGTTGCAATACGTACATTTTAGTGTTTTGGGTCTACCGTGATCTGGTTTGTCGATTTTCGCATATTTTGTATGGTTTTGGTAACATTTTTATTACCTTTGCATCCGATATGAGCGAAGCATTGAAAAATAAACGATGGAAGGAAATAGGATACCTGCTTCAGCATGAACGCAATTGCCTGGAGCTGGGACAGGAAGTTTTTGCTCGGAAGATGGATGTCGGACAGGAATCCATATCCAGAATGGAGGCCGGTTCAAGAAGGATTGATATTCTTGAACTGATAGAATATGCCGAGGTGTTGGGCTTCTCTATAACACAGATTGCGTGGAAAATAGAAACGTATTTGTCTGCCCTAAGATTACTTCCACTTCCTAAAATGAATGTATTAGACAAGAAGATTCGGGTTGAGGTAACTTGGTGTGAGAACGGTTTCTCAGCATCGGTTACAGATTTTTTGTCAGGGACTTTTGTGTTTACCGCAGAAACATTTGCAGAATTGCAGATTGAAGTTGAAGAGGGCATTGATTCTCACCTAAAAGAAATGGCTGCCAATGGTGATAAGGTGCCCTGGTGGCTTGCTAAAAAGAAGTATGACTTTGAGTACAAATTCCTTGATGTGAGATCGTTGTTGAATGCCTATAGTCCTTATGTTCCTTTCGCAGCTATCAGTCGCGTTACGGATATAAAGCAAAGCTTGCTTTCACGATATGCTAAAGGAACAAAAAACGCAAGTCCGAATCAGATAAAGCGTATTGCAGAGGCGATACAGAAAATTGGCAAAGAGCTTACAGCTGTTGTGGTATGAGCTGAGACATATCATGCTCTAAAAGGAGCTTTAAGGCAAGTTTCATCGGTGAAACTTGCCTTTTTTCGCAGTTTTTTCGTTATAAAGACCTTATTTACAAATAAAATTTGTACCTTTGCCGTCGGTTCGGGGAGAAATCCGGACTAATAGAAAGCATTAGCTATTATTTCGCGTTGAACCAAAATGCGTAGGAAACAATTTGGGATAAAAAACGCTTCGAAGTAATAGAGATTGTGGGGTGTGGAACATCGCATCCCCCATTCCTTCCGATTATAGCAATGCATTCGCGCCAATAGGCGTGGTGTATTCTTAGTGGAAGGATGGGGTCCCGGTTCCTACGCATGCCCCAAAGTTCAACGCATAAGAAGCATCACGCTTTCTTTGTGCGTCAGCGATTGATAGTCGATGCAAGTGAACCTAAAACTATCAATCGTGTATGGCAAATACAAATCTAAACAATGCCCAAGCAGCAAACCAAGATGAATTCTATACTCAATATGCTGATATTGAGCGCGAAGTGTTGTCCTATGTGGAATACAATGCAGACGTATTCCGCGGAAAGACAATTCTTCTTCCCTGTGATGATCCCGAATGGAGCAACTTTACAAAATTCTTTGCTCGTCGGTTCGAGGAATTTGGCATAAAGAAACTTGTTTCTACCAGCTATGCACCTGACAGCAAAAAGTTGAAGAATGGGTATCAGCCATCTCTGTTTGAGACCGATTCTCCTCAGTTCGACCCGAAAAAAGCACAAACACATGGAAAAATATTCGTTTTAGAGCGTGATGTAACAGGAGATGGTGTTATTAATGATGATGATTTAGAATGGGATTATCTTGAAGGTGATGGTGACTTCCGAAGTGAAGAAGTTACAAAACTAAGAGATGAGTCGGATATCATTATCACGAACCCTCCGTTTTCATTGTTCAATATCTATTTTCATTGGCTTATAGAGTCAGGAAAGCAATTCTTATACATTTGCAATAAGAACTGCATTTCCACTAAGGAGGTCTTCCCGTATGTCAAGGACAACAAGGTGTGGATTGGAACGACTCGTTCAAGTTTAGATCTATTGTTTGATGTTCCAAATGAGACAGCTGAGTATTATCTAAAGAACGAAAAAGAAGGAAGTAAATACCGCATCATAAATGGGAAAGTGATGGGTAGGTCACCTAGTATTTGGATGACGAATATTGAACACGGACAAAGACATCAACCTTTGGAACTGATGACAATGGCAGATAACCTAAAATTCTGCACCCATAAAGATTTGGAAGGACTCGTTTCATACCTGCATTATGATAATTTTAATGCAATAGAAGTACCTGCCACGAAGTCAATCCCTTCAGATTACAATGGAATGATGGGTGTGCCAATATCATTCTTGGGCTTTTATTGTCCAGAGCAATTTGAGATTGTTGGTATTACCAAAACTTGGTTTGGAGCTGCAGAGAAAACTTATCCCAAACAGAAGCAGGTAAACAAAAATGGTACAATAGGAAAGAAGGAAGTAACAAAGCTAAATGATGGCGCAGTCATTGAAATTCCCGGGCCACTAGAGGGAGATACATATTATATTGTTGACGGCAAATATTATATGCAAAAATTTGTAAGAATTTTAATCCGCAAAAAGAAATAACGTATGGAAACTACATTGATAACAGATTTGACTGTTGCGGACATTTGCAACGGATTTAGCTATAGTAAGTTAGAAGCGAAAGGACTGTTTGGCTGGGGTGGAAAACTTATTATCCAGCCAGAGTATCAAAGGCATTATATTTATGGTGATGGAAAGCATGATGCGGATGTCATTTATAGCCTCTTGAAAAAATATCCCCTTGGTTTGCTCTATTTCGTAAAACGACCCGATGGAATGTATGAGGTGCTAGATGGTCAACAACGAATTACATCTTTTGGACGATACGTAACAGGACATTTTTCTATTATCGATGAAGACGACAAAAAGGAAAAGCAATTCAGCGCATTACCAAAGGATAAGCGTGAAAAAATTCTTAAGAGCCCGCTGACTATCTACGCTTGTGAGGGTACGGAATCAGAAATAAAGCAATGGTTCGAAACTATCAATATCGTTGGTATGAAACTGACAGAACAAGAGAAACGAAATGCTATATATAGTGGTAAGTTCGTGACAGAGGCCAAGAAGGTCTTCAGTAATTCAAGCAATACCAATATGATAAAGTGGAGGACATATATCAGTGGAGATCCCAAACGGCAGGAGATTCTTGAAGAGGCCTTGCGTTGGGTTGCCGAAGCTGAGAATGACAACAAGCGGATTGAGCGGTATATGAGTGAACATCGAAACAATGGCGACATCACAGAATTGACTAATTATTTTGATAGTGTCGTTGGCTGGATAAACAGTACATTTAAGGATGTTGAACCTAAGATGAAAGGATTGGAATGGGGAAGGCTATGGCGCACATATCATCTTCAGGGTTACAACCCTGATGTTTTGTCGGAGAAAATACAAAAACTGTTAGCAGATACCCAAATAGAAGATCAAAGTGGAATATGGGAATATGTGCTTGGTGGCGAACAAGATACTCAACTACTGAATGTTAGGGTATTTGATCAAAGGACGAAGCGCATTGTCTATAATCAGCAGACTGCAGATGCCAAAGCAACAGGAAAAAGTAATTGCCCTGATTGTGCGTTGGGACATGAGAATATCTGTCATAAGATCTACAAGATACAAGAAATGGAGGCTGACCACGTGACCGCTTGGAGCAATGGCGGAAACACGGACATTAAAAACTGTCAAATGCTGTGCAAAAGACATAATAGAGAAAAAGGTAATAGATAAAAAATAATAATATGTACATACTTGACAAAGACAGCAATAAGTTGATAACTGCAGAACCGACTACGTTTAAGGAACAGAAACTGAAGGAACGTCAGCACTTGCAGGAGTGGATAGCCAAGAATCCTGAGGTGCTGGGTGAAGAACTGCTTGTCATCCAAAAAGAGTTCGACGGGTTTAGTGATACTCATGAACGGCTTGACCTGCTTGCATTAGATAAAGAAGGGAAGCTGGTTGTCATAGAGAACAAACTCGACGACTCAGGGCGCGATGTAACATGGCAGGCCATCAAGTATGCTTCTTACTGCTCCAGTTTGTCGCAAGACGAGATAGTATCTATCTTTGCCAAGTACCTGAATGGCACGGAAGAAGAGGCAAAAGAGCAGATACTATCATTCTACGACAAGGAGGATATGGAAGATATCGAGCTGAACCCTGAAAACTCACAGCGAATAGTCTTCGTTGCTGCCAACTTCCGCAAAGAGGTAACTTCATCGGCTCTATGGCTACGCAACTTTGGTATAGACATCTGTTGTATCAAGGTGTCGCCTTACATGTATAACGGGAAGGTAATGGTAGAGTTTGACCAGATAATTCCCATCAAGGAGGCTGAGGAATACACCATTAAGATTGCCGAGAAGAAGAAAGTGGAGTCACAGAAAGCAGAGAAGAAGAAACGTAGTGAGAACGGACGACTGGAATTCTGGCAGCACTTTGTGGAATACAACAAACAGAAAAACGGCCCTTATGCTGCATCAACACCCAATTCTGACAGTTGGATGGGCAAAGGTGGAGTTGGTATCGGCGGTACCTCTGTGAACATCATCATCAGTAGAGTCGCATGTCGCACGGAAATCTACGTCAATACAGGTGTACGTGAGACGAACAAACGAATATACGACTTCTTCTATAGCCACAAAGACACCATCGAGGCAGAGTTGGGTGCCATGAAATGGGAACGGCTCGATGATAAAGTGACCTGTCGTATCAGCCAGTGGAAAGACTTTAGCTACTTGCAAGAAGACCAGTGGCTGGAAATGTACGACTTCTTCATTTCAACCACTGAAAAGTATATTGCTACTTTCAGCAAAGTGGCTGTTAAGTACAAGAAATAGGATTATTGCATATTGCACGACATTTTCTATAACAACCTCCCCCGTCATTCCTTGTAATAATTGGAGTGACGGGGGAAGTTGTTATATGTCCTTGATGCTACGCATCGTATTTATCTCAGCCCATAGGCATTCAGTTTTTAGGGTTAAACAATTATTTCTGTTGGCAAAAAAAACATTTTTTTGAGTTTCTCTGACACTTCTTTTCAGGCAATGTTGCGAAAAGGTAAGATTTTTATTTCTTTATTCTTTTATTTTTTCATTTTTTTCTTACCTTTGCAGAAACTTTAAAACAAAACTGAAAACGAAAACCCATAACTTATGACAAGTATGATCCTAATAGCCGACAGCGGAAGCACCAAGACCGATTGGACCCTCATCCATTCACCCTATCCCATGCAGTGGGACGTTATTGCAACCTTCAAGACACAGGGCATCACCCCCGTTCACCAGACAGCAGACGACATCCGCCGCATCCTGGGCCACGAACTCATGTCACAGTTATCCACCTTCCCGCGTGCCACCCTCATCAATTCGCGGGCACTGGAGAAACCGCTGTTGGAGCAGATCGACGTTTTCTTCTACGGCAGTGGCTGCACGCCGGCCCATGTGCCCATGATGAAGCAGATACTTGCCGAGGTGTTCCCCTACCGGGGCATCGATGTCTATTCCGACCTCATGGCAGCTGCCCGTGCCCTCTGTCAGCACGAAGCTGGCATTGCCTGTATCCTCGGCACAGGTGCCAACTCATGTCTTTACGATGGTGAGCAGATTGTTCAGAACACGCCCGCCCTCGGCTACATCCTCGGCGACGAGGGCAGTGGTGCCGTGCTGGGCCGTCTCTTCATGAACGCCATCTTCAAGAATCCCCAGTTTGTTGATATCCGCGATGCCTACTTGACTGAGACAAGTCTGACTCAGGCTGATATTATAAACAAGGTATATCGTGAACCGATGGCCAACCGTTTCCTGGCCTCCACGTCACTCTTCATTGAGCAGCACCGTGACAACCCCCTGCTGCATGACCTCATTGTCCGTAACTTCCGCGACTTCCTGACGCACAACGTGTCACCCTACGCCCAGCGCACTTCGATGCTCAACACCCAGCAGCTCCCAGTCGGTTTCGTAGGTTCCATGGCTTATCACTATGAGAGTGAATTGCGACAGGCCGCCGACTTGGAAGGTTTTACCGTTGGAAAGATCATGCAGAGTCCCATGGAGGGTCTCATCACCTACCACACTGTATCATAAGATTATCTTGCGAAGTATTCGTAGAGCGCAAAGGAAGCCCCCTCCATATATTAACGACAGCTTAACTACATACTTGCGACGGGATTTCCCTTAGAACGGGTAGCCGATGGCGAAGTGGAGCGTCTGGTTACGTGAGAAGCTATCAACATTGAAGTAGCCGGAACGGCTGGTGGCATAAGGTAGGTGGAGAGCGATGCCCCAGTCGAGACGCAGGACGAGGAAGTCAAAGTCGTAACGCAGTCCGATGCCCGTGCCCAGCGCCATCTGGTCGAGGAATGTAGAGAAGTCGAAGCGTGTGCCGTCGTACAGTATGTTAAAGATTTCGTCAGCCTCTTCGCTGATGTCGCTAAAATCGGTACTGAGGTTCCACACGTTGCCCGCATCAAGGAACACCGCACCATAGAGGCTACCCGAAATCTGGCGGCGATACTCCAGGTTGAACACAAGCTTCATATCGCCATTCTGCAGGAGATAGGACATCTGACGGTCGCCCTCAAGTTTGTTGGCGGAGAAGGAACCCGGACCTATGCGGCGCACACCGAAGGCACGTATGCTGTTGGCACCGCCAACATAGAACAGCTCGCTAAAAGGCGCCTTGTACGTGTTACCGAAACATGGTATGAAGCCCGCGTTGGCATGGGCTACGAGCTGTGAACCATAGTCAAGCGTCCACGTCTTGGTGAAGTCAGACTCAAGTCTGATGAACTGCGAGTAAGGCGTCTTGAAGAGCGTCTTGCCAGTCTCCGTCCACTTGCCCTTACCCAGCAGCATGAAGCCCAGCGACGTAATGTTGCCCGACTCGGCCACCGACGTCTCCCAGCGGATGGGGTTACGCGTGCCCGCCGGACTCGTATAGGTATAGGTGTAGCGCATCTCGGGAATACAATAGTCCTCCATCGTCGCAATCAGGAAGGGGTTATCGTAAATAAGGCTATCGAACTCGGCAGTATGCGAGTTAATGTACTGGTACTTCACCGTCAGGGGCGAGAACTCGTGGCGGCTGGTTTCGGACGACTGCCAGCGATAAGTCCACTCGCCACTGTTGACGTGCATCTTGTAGTAGCCCGGACGACGGATGATGTCGGCAGAGATCTTCGCCAGCGTGGTTGGTGTAGAGAAGAAGCGGCGACGGCGGATGCGGCGTCCCAGGCTGTCGCGCCGCGTGGAGCTGTTACTGTAGAAGGGCGCAATGATTCGCGGGAACTCGATGCTGGCATCGGCACCGTAGTTGTAGTTGCTCATGTCGCTGTTCGAACCGCTGGTGCTCCACTCGTACGAGCCGTGCAGGTTGACATCGATCTTCTCGCCACCGTGGAAGGCGTTACGACGTGTCACACCCAGCTTCAGCTCAGGACCTATGCGTCCCACAGTACGGGCATTGAAGTTGGTCTCCACGTAGAAGTCGTAGGGTTTGTTGAAGGTGCAGTTGAGCGTCAGGTCGAGCGTGTCGCAGGTGGCCGAGCTGTCACGGGGTGCAAACTGGAAATCGATCATGGAGAAGAGCCCCATAGCATTGAGCTTAGACACCGATTCCAAGTAGTTGTCATAGCTGAAGAGCTGGCGCGGACGCAGCTTCATGTCGGCCATGATGACGCGAGGGCGCAACGGCGGGGTTTTGCCGCTGTAGCGCACGGTGAAGGAGCGTCGCACGGTGGAGTCGGTAAACTGCTCGCGGGAGGAGTTGCGCATATTGATGTTGATGTGGCCGATGTACCACTTGCGCTTAGCCTCGTCAGGGATGTTATCAACCATCTGCAGACGCATCTGCGCATGTCCCGGAACGGCCATCGTGTCAGCCAGATAGCTGGCATAGCCCGGCTGATAGTAATAGTAGCCGTTGTTGCGGAAGAGCTGTGTCAGACGGGTACGCTCGGCATCGAGCGTAGCCACGTTAAAGGGATCGCCCGGATGAATGAGGGCATCCTCGGCAGAGAGGCGTATCAGCGTGTCGGCCTCGGCAGGGAAGCCGATGTACTGCAGCGTGTCGATGGTAAACAGCGGACCCATATTGACGCGGTAGGCAATCTTGGCCTTCTTGGGATTCTTCTGTGTCTCCACGTCATAGCCCACAAAGCCGTGGAAATAGCCATGCTTGCGAAGCACAGACTGGGCAACGGTGGCACGCAACTCGGGGTTGACCCAGCTCATCAGTACCGGAGCCTTACCGAACGAAGAGGTCATCCACTTGGAGAAGCCGCTCTCGCCCTCGGAAAAGGCGTTCCATATCCAGAGACTAGGGGCAAAGAACGAGCGGTAATAGGAACTGCCAAACAGGGCTCCGTTGGGGGGCGTGGCCAGGGCCGCCTCAAGCTCCTCCTTTGTTTCGTCGGCATAACTACCAGGCTCGTAGTTCTCATATTGTATCTTCTTCAGGCCCACATACAACTGGTCACCATCAGGGATGCTGTTCGTTGTGCTACAGGCAACGAAAAACATACATATTACTATATATAAGCAGTTTCTATTCATGCGGTACGTGATTGGTTGTGTCTGCAGGAGCAACGGGCTCTGCGGGAGCCACAGGCTGTGCAGGAGTCATTGGACGTAGGGGAAACGTAGGCGTGTCAGACTTGAAGCTGAAGATGTCGAGCAGCGAACTGAGCGAGCGGCGCCAGATGAAGCCGACGCCATAGAGCTGGGTGTAGCCCTCGAGCCAGTCATAGGAGTTGTTCTGGTAGAACACGCTCATATACTTATTGGCCGTTTCGTCAAGTCGATACTCAAGCATGACGTTGTCGAAGAACGAGTGGTTACGTTCCCGCAGCTCGGCACCCGTAGAGACCACGCCGCCGATGACGACGCGCAGGCGGTTATTCAGGAAGCGCTTGGCAAACTTGAACGAGTAGTCGGTATGCGTGGCACCCGAAGCATCGGTAGAGTTGTCGAGGCCAAAGCTCAAATCGAGCGTGCGCAGGGCATTACCGGTGATATTGTTGATCTCGCTGCTGAGGAACGAGCTGAGGGCCGTGTTCATGGTGAAGGCACCTGTGCCGCCATCAGAGAGATACATGCCCGTAGTGAGCATGGAGACGGCCAGCTTGCCGCGCTGCTCAAGACTCATCGTCGTCAGCTCGCCATGAATCTGCATGTCCTGAGGCGCATCGAGCGTAAACTCAACGCCCATGTCGGCGAGTGTCTTGGTGATGATGACGCCACAGTCGAAATCGACGCTGCGCCCTGACCCACTCTCGTCCTTCACCGTTGACTTCACGCGCTCGGTTGCCGTGATGTTGAGCGTGGGATTCATCACGTCGCCCGTAAACTCGATGTAGCTGCCGTTCTGGATGGTGAACGTCTTGAGCGGAATAATGGGCAGCGAATACTTCATCTCACCGTTGTTGAGCGTGTATTTACCCGTCATGCGCAGGCTTTCTGTGGGGTTATAGGTCATGCGTAGCGTGCCGCCGCCCATCAGATCAACATAGTTAGACTGGTCAGCATTGAGGTAGGCAATGATATGGGCTCCCTGCGACACGTCGATGGTGAGGTTCATGTTGAAGCCTGATACCTGCGGACGCGAGATGACCGTCTGCGTGGTATCGCTGAAGTCAGTAAACTTCACCAGCTCGTCCAGCTGGTTGTCGGTGGTCAGCGGAGAGTCACGCAGGATGTACGCCATGTCCGTAGAACCCAGCACGTCAAGACGTCCACGCATGTCGAGGTCGTCCACGCGTCCCTTCATGACACCGATGAAGTTGACGTATGCCTTGCCGTAGGTCTCGGAGCGCATGTTCTTCTTGGAGTTGATGAGCAGGAAATCGCGGGCTCGCATACGCAGGTTCATCGACATGCGGTCAAGGTCGGAGAAGTCTATCTCACCCATGAGCGTCAGCGGGTTGTCGTTATAGGCATAGAGACTGAAGTTCTCCAACAGCAGGTGGGAACCGACGATGCGCACGGGGTCGTTGTCGAAGCGCAGGCTGATGCCGTAGATATCGCTGACCAGATAGGACGAGTCGAGATAGACCTCACCGTCAACCTGCGGACGACTCATGTTGCCCTTCACAGCCAGATGGCCCTCGGCAAAACCTTTCAGTCCAATGAGCTCGCCAGGGATGAAACCGTTGAGGATATTCAGCGGGAAGCGCTGCATGGTAAGCGTGCCGTCCATACGGCCCGCACCCTCATTATAATAGGTGCCGCTCAGCAGACCCACCTCCACGTCGTCCTTCAAGATACGAGCCTCCACCACGTGAGCATCCTGACCCTTCTGCAGATAAACCAGTTCGGTGCTGAGGTTTCCAAGTTCGCTGCTCTCGTAGGTCATGTTACGCACAGCCATATCGCTGGCCACAGAGAAATGGCCATCGGTGTCCTGCACCACGTGGAAGTCGCCGTTGAGCATACCGCCCATGCGTGGCAGGTAATAGGGGAAGACTGATGTCAACTCGCCAAGGTTCAGACGGTTGACGCTGACGGTCAAGTCTTGCAGATAATCTGAATTGTCGTCCTCGGAATAGACCTTCACACCCGTGCCGTCATCAGCAACCAGATCGACTTTGGCCTTGATGCGGTTGTTGGGTCCGAGGAAGATATAGTTGTCCTCGTTGAGGTTGAACTCCTTATAGCCAATGGTAGGCTTACTGGGAACGAGGTGCAGGTTGATGCCCGTCTCCAACAGCTCGGCATTGGCGCCGACACGCACGCCCAGACGGTTGTCCTTGTCGTAAAAACGCAGGCCGACCACGGCTCCTTTCTTATGGACTGCACCGTCGATGAGAGCATTGAAGACGAACTGCGGATTGCGCTTGTTGTTCTGCACGTGCAGATTGAAGCTGACGTGTCGTTCCTTGATGCGGCGGCCCTCGCCCTCGGACCTGGTCTGGATGAGGAAGTCAATGGTATCGATGCGGTTACTGTCGGCCACAAGCGAATAGACGAAGCCGCTACCGTTGAGCCCCGTCTCGGGCGACGTGGTCAGGTCGATAAAGAGGTTCTTGTAGCTGATGTCGTTCTTGCGCAGCAGCGTCATCAGCGGATTATTGTTGCCGCTGCGCATGTCGAGATGCATCGTGGGCAGCATGGAGAGTAGCTTAGGCTGGTCGATAATGCGTTCGCTGAACTGGCCGTTGGCCTCATCGCTCAGCTTCATCAGCTGGTCAATCAGCTGCTCATATCCGCCGCTGGCAGTCAGGTTCATAGTGATGTCGCCGCTGTTAAGGTGTGCCCAGGTCGTATCACGACGGGTCAGCGCATCAACGGCGATGTCGGTAGGACGATAGACGTGCTTGCTATCTGTCACCTCCATCTCGCCGATATATCCCTGCACGCGGTGATTGTCCTTGAGGTCTGACGTCACGTCGAGGTGTCCGCAGAGCCCAACCACCAACGAGTCTTCTGCCAGGCGCAGGGCATGGAAGTCAATTCTGTCAACATCGGCAGTCACGGTGGCATCAAGCTGTTTCGACGACAACAGCGCATCGACTTCAATGTTTCCGTTTATCAGTTCGTTACGGCTCACGACGTTGGCATGTGCACGACCGTTCTTCAGTACGGCATCGGCAGTCATGTCTGTCAGGTTCCAGTGGCCATAGCGCAAGTGATGAATGTCGGCAGTGGCATCCAGACGACTGCCGGCATTGAAGAAGTCGGTGCCTGAGCCGTCAAGCTGTACATCAGCGGACAGCGTGTAGATGGAGTCCTTGGGCATGAAGTCGTGGATGTTGAGGTTCTCTATCTGCAGGTCAGCCTTGTACTGCATGCTGCCGGCAGTATTTACAAAAGCCGTTCCCTTCACCGTACCACTACCCTCGCGAGCGGTAAAGTCAGCATCGTAACTCGGACCATTGACCTTGAAACGTCCATCGACGCTCATGGGAGGAAGACGGAGGGTGGAGGGCGATGGGAGATAGGCTGACAGGAAGCTGAGGTTCTCTGTCTTGCCGTGCAACGCCACGTCAGCCTTGAGGCTGTTCATGTCTGTAAGGTTGGCCGCCGTACCGTCAGCCGTCAGGTGGAAGGCGGTGGGCAAATCGATGATAAGTCCAGTGAAGTCAGCCTGTTCCATGTTTCCATTCACGGAGCCACGAATGCTCAGCGGATGGTTGGGCCATTGCTGTTGCATCTGCTGGGGCAGTCCGCCCATGAAACGCAACAGGTCCTGCTTTCCCAACTGGGCATTGAGTCGCATCCTCAGCGCACCAGGACTGATGCTGTCAAAGGCATTCAGGTCCATCTCAAACTCTGCCTCAATATCTGAGTCTGGCGTACGGAGCACAGCATGCGGCAGCTGTATGCTGGTGGAGTCCATGCTGAACGGGCCTCGCAACTCCGTGATTTCCAGACCGCTCTTGTCGCGCATCACCAGTTGGCGGACGTTCAGGCTCAGTCGCGGTTGCTGGAACATAATGCTGTCAATATCAATCTGCACGCCCGTCAGGTCTATGTGGTTATAGTCGAAGCCTTCCACCTCTGGCTCATAGTTCTGGTGGTAGGCCAGTTTACCGTCGCGCACCACAAAGCGGCTGACGGTATAAAGCTCTTTTTCCAAATCGACCACGCCCTCATAGGCCGACGCACGCCCTAACCACGCATTGACGGAGAGCGTGTCGCCCGGCTGATGGAAAGCCACCTGCGAGCGATTGATGGTCAGGCTGTCGGCATAGATCTTCCACAACGTCCTGGAGGTGGAAGTGTCAGGCACGACGGTATCAATCATCGCTATATCGACGTAAGCACCGTCGAGCGTGGCACCGTTCAGGTCAACGGTCTGCTTGTCCAGGTCGATGCCGCGACTGGTCAGGAACAGCCGCTCCAGCTGACCTTTGATGCGTGTCGTGGCAATCAGGTCGGAGGTATTCAGCTTGGTATTGGTAATCTCCAGCTCGTCAATGACAACCTTGCTGCGCAGCAGCGGCAGCAGCTCCACATCGACCGTCATGTGCTCCATGTCGGCAATGGTGTCCTGCCCCTGTATCATACGGAAACCGTCGATACCAAGGTCCAGCGGGAACTCAAGGTTCACGTGGTCAATACTGATCTGCATGCCCGTCTTCTCGCTGGCATACGATGCCACCCGCTGAACCAGCCAGTTCTGCACAGGAGGCAAATAAATCAAAACGAAAAGCAATAAGAAGAGCAGCACCGGTGTCAACAGTGCTGCTATTGTCCATTTAAGCGTTTTCTTCGTCTTGCTTCCCATGAAGAACCAAAAACTTAGAACTTATAGTCTATACCCACACCTATCACGTGGTTGGTACGACTATACACATCTGTTCCGGCAACGCCTGTGCCTAAGTAATTGCTGCTCTCTACGGTATGGTCGCTGTAGAGCGAGCAGAAGTAGCTGACGTTCAGGCGCATCTTCTCTGTGAGGTTGATAGCGGCACCCAGTCCGAGGCTGTAGCTGTCGCAGGCAAACGACGTGTTCGTCTGGTACGTATCGCTCAGACCGTAGTCGGTACGCTGTCCACCACAGCTCAGGGTAACCTTGTCGTTGATGTCGTACTCCAGACCGGCCAGAAACTCATGGGTGCCGTGTGTCAGCTCGTCCTGACGGTCGTTGCCCATCTTCGCATTCTTGTCGTCGAAGAAGTGATACTCCAAAGCACCACGCAGACGAGGCGTAAACTCATAACCGACAGCAAACGTCAGCAGGGCCGGCATGTCGTAGCGTGTCTCTGCTCCGTCCTGATAAGGGGCGGTCTTGGCACCAAGCGTCTGGGCAATGGCCTGCAGGGTGGCAGCACCTTTCACCGGGTCTGCTGCTATAATGGCTTGCTGAAGCCCCTGCCCCATCGATGCCTCCAACATATTTGTCGAATTGGTGGTATTGATCTTTGTGCGCCACTCGTAACGGGCAGCTACGGTCCAAGGACCCTGATGGAAGTCAACGCTGATTATTGGCGTGAAGCCCCATGCACGCTGGTCAACATCAAGCTGGAGGCTGACCAGGTCACCCAGCGCAGGATGCTGATTGGCAATGACATGTCCGCGATAGTAGCCGTCATAGTAGTTGGCACGCACACCCACGGCAGCCGACAGGAAATCGGTCACCTTGTAGGCAACGTTCAACTGTCCGCCATAGATATACTGCTTGCCCTTCATCTGCGACGACAGCTGATACTGGTCGGGGGTGACACCCATCGAGTTGAGCATCGAAGCCACCATCACGTTGAACATGGGCACGCCCTCGTCATATTTCACGAAACCGCCGCTACCCACGATACCGATCATCGTGGAGACGGCCAGACGGTCTTTCTTGTACGAAGCGAAGATGGCCGGCACAATGGGAGCCGACGCCTTACCCTCAAACTTATAGGTTGCAGAGCCATACATGGGCTGCAACAGGGGGAACGTGGTCTCAATGTCACGGTTCTGCCAAGGTTTCTGGAAGTTCAGCGACAACTGCCAGCCCTCGTGTCCCCAAGCCAGTCCGGCAGGATTCGAGAAGGCTGCGTCAATGTCGAACGTTGCACCACGCGCAAACATGCGGTCGAAGGCAATGTGATAGTTGGTATTGGTCATGATTCCGCCCGCCCTAACCGTCAAAACGGCAGCAGCTAACAGCACGGAAAAATATAGTTTTTTCTTCATTTTGCGATAACTAATGGTTTTTAGACTGCAAATATAAGCATTTATTTGCAATTACCCACTATTTTATCACACATTTTTTGCAAGTTCGTGCCAAAGTGATTCATTTGGCACTGGAGCCTCCACGCAAATCAGCTCTTTCGAGACGGGGTGAACGAACTCCACACGACGGGCATGTAACGAGATGCTACCGTCAGGATTGGAGCGCTTGGCACCATATTTCAAGTCGCCCTTGATGGGCATTCCCAACGCTGCCAACTGACAACGAATCTGATGGTGACGACCCGTCAGCAGCTGTACCTCAAGCAACGTGTAACGGTCACCCTGGGCAATCGCACGATAACGCAATACGGCCTTCTTCGAACGAGGCACCTCATGGTCGTAAGCATACGACTTGTTCTGCTGTTCATTGCGCACAAGCCAATGAAGAGCCTCCCCCCATCCCCTTCCGAGAAGAGGGGGAGCCTGGACGATTGCCCAATAGGTTTTCTGGATTTCCTCCTTCTCAGCAAACATCTTGTTCAAGCGTGTCAGCGCCTTCGAAGTCTTGGCAAAAACCACGACTCCAGAGACGGGACGGTCAAGTCTATGCGCAACGCCAAGGAACACATTCCCAGGCTTTTGGTACTTTTCCTTAATGTAATTCTTTACAATATCAGAGAGGGGACGATCGCCAGTTTTGTCTCCCTGTACAATCTCGCCGCTCGCCTTATTGACAACTATAATATGGTTATCCTCGTAGAGTACCTGCATAGAAACAAAAAGCCCCTCTCCCTGTGGAGAGGGGTTGGGGTGTTTTTACATATTCATACCGCCATCAACCTGAATAACCTGGCCGCTGACGTAACTCGACATATCACTTGCAAGGAACGTTGCAACGTTGGCAATATCCTCTACCTGACCGCCACGACGCAGGGGAATCTTCTGCTTCCACTGTTCGCGAACCTCGTCGGGCAGGGCTGCCGTCATAGCTGTCTCAATGAAGCCCGGAGCAATGGCGTTGGCACGAATACCCTTCGGACCCATCTCCTGACCAATTGACTTGGCGAGTGCAATCAGACCTGCCTTCGAAGCAGCATAGTTGGCCTGACCAGCGTTACCGTGAACGCCTACCACAGATGCCATGTTGATAATGCTTCCGCCACGCTGACGCATCATCACAGGCACGCAGGCATGAATGAAGTTGAATGCCGACTTCAGGTTAACGGCAATCACGGCGTCCCACTGCTGTTCCGTCATGCGAAGCATCAGGCCATCCTTGGTGATACCAGCATTGTTCACCAGAATGTCAATACCGCCAAACTCTTCCTTCACAGCCTTTACCACTTCCTCGGTCTGAGCGAAGTCGGCTGCGTTCGAGGCGTAACTCTTGGCCTTGACACCCTTGGCAGCAATCTCTTTCTCTGTTTCCTCGTTTACTTCCAGGTCAGTGAATGCGATGTTAGCACCTTCCTCAGCAAACTTCAATGCGATAGCCTTTCCGATACCGCGTGCAGCACCCGTAATCAGCGCTGTCTTTCCTTCTAATAATCCCATAATGTTTATAAATAATTAAAAATAGTTATCTTTCACAGCACCCCTCCTTGGGAGGGGACGGGGGGAGGTTCCTCACAGCTTCATCCGCTTGCCCAAAGCACCATACACTACCTTTGCTACCTGGGGCTTCGTTGCCTCTTCGGTCATGCCGTGCGCAATACGTCCATAGATATAAGGTACTTCCAGGCCCTTGATACAATAGTGCGTGATGTCGGCCACCAGGTCCACGTTCTCAATGTCGAACTCACCGTCTTCCTTACCTTCGGTAAACACCTTGCGGAACAGCTCCACCTCGGCGTCGTCGAAGTTCTTGCGCACCTTCTCCACCATCCAGATGTTACGGAAGAACTCGGCACGCAGGTTACCGTTCCTGACCACCGTCTCACGTATCTGGCTCAAGTGAGTGTAAATCAGCTCTATCACCTTGTCCTGCGGACGAATCTTCTTGGCTGCCACCTCGTCCATCTTGTCGCTCAAGCGCTCCAACTCCGACTCAATGACGGCATAATAGATATCATCCTTACATTTAAAATAGGTATAAAGCGTGCGACGACCCTTGCCCGATGCTACGGCAATGTCGTTCATCGTCGTGTTCTCTACTCCGTTCTTGGCAAACAACTGACGAGCTACATCGACTAATTTTTGTCTGGTCTTTGATATAGACATTTTTCAATCCTCCCAAGTTTACACGTTCTGCACAACATTGTTATCGTGTGCAAAATTAATGTTTTTCTTTCAAACAAACAAATATTTCAAGAAAAATCATCAAATATTTGCACAATTCAAATTAAAGTAGTACCTTTGCACCCGCAAAAAGAAAAACATCGCGGAGTGGAGCAGTTGGTAGCTCGCCAGGCTCATAACCTGGAGGTCGCATGTTCGAGTCCTGCCTCCGCAACTAAAAACGACGAGAAAGCCCCTGATGATGGGGCTTTTTTCTTCGCCTCCGGTTTGGAACTCGGACATAATCCGGACAAAAATGTAGAATCTGTTGGGGAGCCCTCGGGTTTTTCCCAACAAAAAAAAATGCCATTAAGTGAAATTTTCTCCACCGCTGAGCTCGTGGGTTACACCCTTCCTCAGCTTCACGTAGGAAAGAGCTGGTACGTTGATTTCTTCGCCTGGGATCCTATCTCAGAGAGGATGAAGCGTAAGAAGTACATGCTTGACCGCATCAAGAAGGCCGGTGACCGCAGGGCCATGGCCGCCATTCTCATCACCAGGATCACGCACAGGCTGATGCATGGCTGGAACCCGTTCGTCGTTGATGACAGTACGCGTCACCTGACGGAGCTGTCAGAAGTCATCGGGAAGTACCGTGACTATGTGTCTGCGATGGAGGCCAAGGGTACGCTCAAGCAGAAGACCGCCTATGACTACCTGTCGCGTCTGGGTACGCTTGAGACGTACATCGAGGAGTGTCATGTCCCCATACGCTTCATCTATCAGTTCGACCGCAGCTTCGCGGTTGACTTCCTGGACTATCTTATTCTCGACAAGGATGTCTCCAGTACCACGCGCAATAACTACCGCACCTGGCTGTCCACGCTCGGGACGTGGCTGGTGGAACGCAGGTACATCAGCAAGAACCCAATAGAGGATATTCACATGCTGCGTGAGAAGGAGAAGAAGCGTGACGCGCTTCCGGCGGCCGCCCTCGCGCGCATGCGCGAATACCTTAATAAGAATAACCGTCATTTCCTGCTGGCCTGCATGATGGAGTACTACACCCTGATACGTCCTGACGAGCTTCGCCATCTGAAGATAGGCAATATCTCTATTGAGAGGAAGGAGGTGACAGTCCCTGCAGACGTGTCGAAGAACCATAAAGAGCGCCAGGTGGGTATCAGCTCGAAGGTGCTGAGCCTGATGGCAGAGCTTGGCACGTTCGACTCTCCTTCCCATTATTACATCTTCGGTGACGGTCTGAAGCCTGGCCCGAAGATGACCTATCTGAACAGTTTTAGGGTCAAGTGGGAGAAGATGCGCAAGGACCTGCGATGGCCAGACAGCTACCAGTTCTACAGCCTGAAGGATTCCGGAATCCGCGATCTGGCCAACGCGCAGGGTGTTGTCGTTGCCCGCGATCAGGCCGGTCACTCCGACGTGGCCGTGACGAACCGCTACCTGAAGAAGGGCGCAGCTGTCCCCGACAGCGTCAAGGAGTTCAGTGGTTCCCTGTGAACATCTCGTGGAAGTAGCCGGTCATCAGCTTGTCGAGCTCGCCGTCCCTGACAGTTGCCTCGATCTTCTCGCAGACATATTTCTTCCCGTCGATGACGAAGATATCCTCCGGATTCGGTATGGTGTCCGACAAGAACTTGAACAAGTGCTTCACCTTGTGTGAGCAGCTGAAGCTGAGCTGGTGCAGCTGGCCGAGGTAGAAGTCGTAGCCGGCCAGCTCGTTCAGGCTGAAGCTCCAGCGGCTCCTGTTGTTCGACAGCTGGCGCTGGAAGTTGTAGTCCGTAAAACCGAGGTGGATGATATAGTTATATGAAAGGTCTGGGAAGAATTCATCCTGAACCGTGAGCGTCTCACTGCGGTTATCGAAGAACACCACGCACATGATATCCGCTTTCTCCTCGTCCTTATCCACCGACTCCGTACCCTCCACCAGGCTCTGCAGCGTCGGCTTCTGTGTGTCGCCCTCGCTGTCGAAGTCGGTGGTTATCGTCTGCTCGTAGGCATTCGTCACCGTCGGCAGGTGCAGCTTGAAGTGATTGTAAGACGGATTTATAAAAACGTGGATTTCCGCGTTCAACTGGCAGTCCACATCCTCCTCCATGTGTGCAGGCACGATCTTCAGCTGCTCGAAGCCTGCACCGTCAAACCTCTTCAGGGGGTTGAACGGCGCGATGCGTTTCAGGTCGTACTGTCCCTCCTCCGTTTTCCATCCGACGTATTTCTCTCCGTTGAGCCTGTATATTTTGTGCATCTTGACGTACTCGCCGTCATTCCGGAAGGCGTTCTGCATGGCCCCTGCGCTGTCGTACGAGGCGGTATATTCCGCCTGTGCCAGGATCTCCTCGTCAACAGTCTCCAGTCCGGACTCATCCATGTCAAACTCCACGTTCTTGTTCATGATGCCGTCCGCTTCATCGTCCTCAGAGTATTCCGCCTGGTATTCGTCCAGCGGTCTGATGGCGGTGATTCTGTTGCTGGCGAAGCTGTTGACAGACACCATGCGCAATGCCTTGCTGCCGTCCCTGACCAGCGTGCACCCGAAGAAGTTCTGCAGCTGCGTGAAGAACTCCTTGACCGTCCAGTGTGGCAGCTTCTTCCCCAGATGGCCGTGCGTGGCTGAAACGATGTATATGCTCTCGCAGGCAATGGGGAGTACGGACGTATTGAGGGTATAGCCCATCTTGGCGGCCACCAGGCGGGCCACGTCCAGCAGCTTCGGGCACTCGCTGGCATAGCGTGACACCCTGCCCACTGTTGAACGTTCCTCCCTGATGTTCACGACCTTGTCGTTCGAGCTGTCATAGAGCGGTATTCCGTATCCGGAATGGTTCGGCCCTACCCTGTAGCCGTCGTCGAGGTCAGAGGAGAACAGGTAGTAGTTGGCACCTTCAATCTCCGTGATCATCGCATCGATGTATGTCCCTTCCTGTTCGCTGGACATCTTCAGTGCCGAGATGCCGGTGGCCAGCTGCAGCTTCACGACTGACTCAGACGACTGCAGGATATGTGCGGTGCCTTCGAGCAGCAGCTTGTTCGAGCAGTACAGCCTGCATGCATACTCCCTGTATTCCTTTCTCCTGTCGCGACGGTGGATGTTGCCGAAGAACCTCCTGTTCTGGAGGATGTACAGCGGCACGGACACCTCCAGCGTGTAGGAGTCCGACAGTGTGAAGTACGGGTTTTCCTTCGTTATCCTGATTTCCTGCGAACTGTCAGTGATAACCTCGTGATTGTCCAGTAATAGTCTGACTGCCATGTCTATTTGTTTTTAAGCATTCTCTCAAGTTCCTTCTGTTTCTCGTTCAGACCGTCAGGCCCCGTCAGCACCACCTTAGCGTCGATGGGATGCTGCAGGCGTGCCAGCAGCATGTATGTGGCCTCGCGGTGGGCGTACAGTGCCTCGCGCATATCCTCGTTGTCGGTCTGCACGTTGACGATGGGCGCGACTATCTGACTGCTGCCACCGGCGCCCATGGAGCGTGACACGTCCTCGGCCGTCAGCGTGCCGACGGTGTTGTTACGCTGTGCCTGGTCGAGGAAGTTCAGGAACGGCAGGATGGCCGGGTTCTGCACGGCGTTGTGGTTGGCCACGAACTCCCCTTCATGCACCACGCCAGCCTCCTTGCGATAGTTTCTGCCGCCGGTGAAGCCGCCCTCGTAGTATCCGGCGGCCTCTGCCTGGTGCTGCTTCTTGATGGCGGCCACCTGCAGCATGCCGGCAGCGATGGCTGCAGCTGCTGCCGCAGGCGCGAGGATATAGCCTATCAGAGGCACCTTTGCTGCCGATGCGTAGGCGTTTATGGCACCCATGGCCATGCTGGCCATCGCCTGTGCCATCTCCATCTTCATGGCGCGGTCGTTGGCCTTTGTTTTGATCCTGTTGATTTCCTCCTGCTTCTTCTTCTCCAGCTTCTCGCGTTTCTTCGTGTTGTTGCCGGCAGCGGCAATCTGCCGGTCGTAGTTGCTGGTGACGACGGCCGTCTCGTAGTCGCTGCATGCCTTCGCGTATGCCGATGCGCCGTCGTACAAGCTGCCCAGCTGCTCGAACAGGGCACCGTACTTCGCCTGCGTCTTCTGCAGGAAGTCCTCGACAGCCATTGCCTTTGCCGCCAGGTATTCGGCATGGTCGAGCTTATCCTGCTCACGCATCTGCTTCAGCACCTTCATCTGAGCCATGAGGTTGGCCACGTCGCCTGTCCATGCGTTCGAGGTGTTGGCGTCGCCGGCCTGCTGACGGGCCACGGCAAAGGCTCCAGAGGCCTTGGCGTTGGCGGCGTCGATGGTCTGGGCAGAGGGGTCGGTGGCATAGCGAGCCTGTATCTGCAGCTTCGCCTCCTGATACTCCTCTTCTTTGATCAGCTTATTCTGATACAGGTCTTCGAGCGCGTTCAGCTCCAGCGTCATCCGCTTCTGACTGGTCTGCCCGAAGTAGTTCTCGCGCAGGCTCTCCAGTGCCTCCTGATAGTACTGCTGGTTCTTCAGCTGGTGCTCGTACTCTATCTGGTCGAGCTCGTCCTTTGCCAGCAGCCACTCACGGCTGCCCTTCCGTAGCAGTGCGATGCGGTCCTGCAGACGGATAACCTCTGCCCGGTGCAGCGCCTCGTCGCGTTCCCGCTCGTTCATGTAGTAGATGCTCCTCTCGTCGTAGAAGCCCGCCTCTATCTTCTGCACCACGGCGCGGTGTTCGCGGTCGATGTCCTCCAGGCGCATGGCCTGCAGGCCCTCGTCACCTTGGAGCAGCAGCTGCTGGCGCTTCAGCTGGAGCTTCTTGTATTCGTCAGACTCCTGGTCGTAGATCTCCATGCGTTTCTCTATGCCAACGAGCCTGATCTCGTTCTGTTTCCGGACGAAGGTACGGTAGTCTATCTCGCCTGCTGCATACGAGGCGAGGTTCATGGCCAGCAGCTCGTCGTTGGCCGCCTTCACCTCGTCGTTACGCTGGCGCAGGCGTGCCCGTTCCTCCGCCTGCCGCTTACGCTCTTCCTCCTCCTGCTTCTTACGCTCTGCAGCCCGTTTCTTCTCCTCTTCGGACGAGACATAGGGGGTGAAGGTTGGTTTCTTCTCATCGTCGGTCGGCTGTCGCGTGATGGTATGTCCTCCCGTTCCAGGAGTGACGGTCAGCATGGCCTGCATCTCCTCGCGAAGCCGCTTGATGCTTGCCTCCTCGACGCTCTTTGTAAGCTCAAGTCTAGCCATGGTACCAATTCCCAAGCCTCCGTACAGGAAATCCTCCATCTTAAATGCCTTCCACATTCCCGCGAGGTTGAACGATGCGAACGACTCCAGATCGCGGTTCACCTCGTCGAGTGTCTTCTGGCTCTCGATGATCTCCTGTTCGAGGGCCTTCATCTTCAGCTCGCGTCCCTTCAGCTCCAGATAGCGCTCAAGGGCCGTCGTGGCCTGTCCGGTGCGCACGGCTTCCTCCGTCAGGTTGCCCAGATGCTTCTCCATGAGCTTGCCGTTCAGCTCTTCAAGTGCACGCTTGCGCTCATCCTCGGTGGAAGCGTTCGACTTGATGATGCCCGTCAGCGTCTCGAGCCTGGTCATCTCCTCATTGATGCCGTCCGACACCTCTTTCTCCACCTCTCTCAGGCGCTTCTCCGTGTCCATGAGCTCCGTCACCTTGTCGATGACCAGCACGATGCCGCCGGCAAAGGCGACGACGGCTGTCAGCACGGCGCCCCACGGTGTGGAAGCCATGGCTGCACTCAGGGCACGGTTTGCGGCAGCTGCACGCTTCATGTTTCCCTCTGTCTCTGCCAGCACCTGCGAGTAGGCCAGCTGAGCCACTTTCAGGGCACCAAGCAGTCCAATACGCACCTTCGCCAGTCCGTTGGCCACAGTGTCTGCTGCCGTCTGTGCCTTTGTGAGCAGCGTGATACGCTCTTCCCACAGGGCACGTATCTTCTGCGTGGCAATGTAGGTGCCGATGACTGTTGTCAGCCAGATAATGGTCTTTCCGTTACGCAGCAGGAAGTCGGTCAGCGTGCCCACTATCTTTGTCGTCGCTCCTCCGGCGCTGATGGTCCAGGTGACCACGGGCTTCAGCTTCTCGCCCAGCTCGACGGTAATCTCGTGGAAGGCCTTCTTCGCCTTGTCGAGTTCGGCCTGTGCCGTATGGTTCATGACGTTGTACTCATTGACGACCGACGTACCCTCGTTGTATGCCTTGGTGGCACGCTCCTGATGGCGGCGCACGTCGTCTATCTTGTCGGCCAGCGTGGAGATGACCGTCACGGCACGCGAGCCGTCGAGTCCCATGTCGTCGAGCATCTTCATGAAGGTGGTAGGATCCTGTCGTTTCATGTTGTCGGCCAGGCGTAGGATGGCACCGTTGGCATCCTCGTCGAGCAGGCGCGTGAACTCCTTAACGTCCATGCCGGCGATGCGTGCGAACTTATCCGTCTCGCTGCGCATCTTCGTCAGCATGTTACCGAAGGCCGTCGCAGCCATCTCGTCGCGCAGCATACCCTCGTCCATGACGGCAGCGAAGCCCATGAGCTGCGCCTGCGTCAGACCTATCTGTCGTCCGAAGGCTCCCACGCGTGCGGTGAAGTCAACCAGGTATCCGGCCTTGGCTGTCGAGTTCTGAGCCAGCTCGTTGACTGCCGAGCCCGTGGCGAGCATGGCGCCACGCAGTCCCTTCGTCTTGTCCTCGCCGAAGGCCATGGTGAGCTTGCCTATCTGGTCGATGGCCCCCTCGCCGAGGTCGTCGCCGAGTGCCACCTGTATCATGTCGCCTGCCTCGACGAAGTCCAGGATATCCCTCTTTCCCTGCAGGCCCAGACGTCCGGCACTGCCAGCCAGCTGGTTTAGCTGCTCACGGCTGGTGCGCGTGTCCATCTTCTTCAGGTCGTCGTTCAGCTCACGGACGGCCGAGTCTGCCAGTCCCGTGTATTTACGCACGTTGGCCATCTCCTCCTCCATCTCCGCGTAGTCAGATACGACTTTACGGATGGTCATGGAAACGCCGGTGATGGAGCCCAGCATGAGCGTCAGACCGCCCCATGAGTCGTTCAGGAACTTCATGAAGCGGCTCAGGCCAGACTGTGAGGCCTTCGTCTCGTCGCCAATCTTCCTCAGCTCCGTCTTCGCCTCCTTGAGGGCGGACGTCAGCTGCCTCCACTCCTTGCTGCCGCGCTCGATGCTGCCGCTGTTGAGCAGGCGGTTGATATCCTTGATGACGTCACGAATCTGCTGCGGCTTGGCGGACGACAGGCTGTTGAGCGCCTTCTTGACGGCATTCGTCCTGTTCTCCATCAGATGCATCTTGCCCTCGGTCTTCTGGATCTGCTTCTCCAGCTTCTGCCACTCCTTGGAGTCAGGGGCAAGGCCTGACTGTTTCCTTCTCAGCTCGTCGGTCTTCTGCTGGAGGACGGCTATCTCCTTCTTGGCCTGCTCGGAGTTGAGCCGGATGACGGTTTCGTAAGTCTGCGTATTTCCCATAAAAAAGCTACCTTTACGTTAGTTATGACGCAAAGGTAGCCTGAAAGCTTCTATCATAAAAATACTACAAGTCCGCGTAGAAGTCATTCCAGAGGAAGAGCAGACCGTCTTCGGCATCCCATTCCTTCAGGCGACTGACGATGACTGTCTCCAGCTGTTTGAGCGTGGCGGCACGCACCTTCTCCTGGCGGCGCACATGGCCGTCTCTGCGGCTGCAGCAGATTAGTTGTACCTCGAACACCCCGTGCTCGTAGGTCAGCGACTCCACCGTGTTCCTCACGTTGCAGCGGGGCACCCATGCGGACTCGATGCGGTTGCCTGGTCCCATGTACCACAGCTCGTAGAAGTGCGCGTCTGCAGACAGCGTGACGCTGCACCCGCTATGCGGAGCCGTCAGGGCGGAAACTTTCCCGCCTGCGCTCCTGCCGGCAGCGACTATAAAGTAGCCGATGACGGCCAGCATGCAGAGGAAACAGAAAATCTCAATCATAGCTTCTTCCTTTCTTTTCTGCAAAGGTACGAAATAAACCCGTAGGTTGTATCGCCCGTTACTAAATATTAACTTCTCCCTGGTAGTCGATGATGGGCAGCAGGAGGCTCTGATGGCGTCCGCTGGTGCGCTCGATGCGGATAAAGCCGTTGTCGGTCTTCCTGAGCGGTGCGTAGCTCATGAGCAGCCACGGCCCCTCCTCCTGATGCTCGTCGTTCAGCTGGTGGATGCGCTGCTCGATGGCGTCCACCACCTTCTGCTGTTCGCCGATGGTGAGTGCCGTGTGGTGTGCGATTTTGGCGCTGATCCACTCCACGAGCTCCGCCTCCCATGCGTTCATGCTGTTGCGGAACTTGTTGCTTACCTGCAGGCGGCAGAAGTATGCGCGCTGCGTGTCGTTCTCACGGAAATGATAATTCCTTGTTTCCATATCTCTTATAGTTTAAACATTAAAATATGCAGCACTACGCGCTGTTCAGGCCTATAAGAGGGAAGCCTTCGGGGTGTTGTCCAGTGACCCGACGCGGTGCTGCAATAGCTGCTATTACTCTAAAGTTGGAGGCATAAAAATAGCCGCCTGACAGGGCGACATCTTACGCCCTCTTATAGTTTGAACGTTGCAAAGATACGTACTTTTCCCGTAATTTCCAAATATTTCCGAAGATTTTTTCAAAAAAGTGCTGTATTCAAAAGAAAACCGCCACCCTCACGGGCAGCGGCAATCTAATTTAATCAACTCAACTAAAAACCAAACTGTTTACTAACTATTGAGTATGAACAAAAGTATTATTATAAAATTAGGAGGATTATTCCACTTTGATGTACTGGTTGTAGCTGATGCGCGAGTGAGGATTGTAGTTTACTAATTTCAGGCGGTAGCCCTTCGTGCCCCAGCGCCACCAGAGGAAGCGGTGCTTGTATTCGCGATAGACGTACGCACTCAGCGAGTCGCGTATGTTGTAGTAGAAGGTGGAGTCCTTGAGTGTCAGGCGGATGTCGGTCCAGCGGTCAGAGTAGCTATAAACCCTGGCGTTGCTGTCCCCGGAGACGGAGGCCTTCACGGTGTCGGACGTCTCGGTGGCAGTGGTCTGCACCGCTTCGAGTCGTGACAGTTCGAGTCTGAGGTCCTTGATGAGCTGCTCATTGACGAGGTGTTGCCGGCGCAGCTCGCGCGTGTTCGCCTCGATGACGGCCTGGTCGGCCACGGGTATGCTGTCGCGGATGGTGTCCCATCTGATTACGAGCTGTGTGCCTGACTGTCGCCATTCCGACAGTTCCTCGTTGACGCGCTGCAGCTCCTCGCGGTATCCGCGTGTGCTGTTCCACAGCCACAGGGATGCGATGACGGCTGCTGCCGCTATGCAGCAGAGCCAGATGATGATTTTGTTCTTCATAAGCTATTCTTCAATGTATCGTTGTACGTAAAGCAATATTCCCTCCTGGATGGTGCGCACCAGCTCCCAGTAGCCCTCGTCGCTGAGCAGGTAATCGACGTCGTGCTCATTGTCCATGAACATCATCTCCACCAGGCAGGCGGGGCATGGCGTGTGGCGTGTGACGTAGTGGTTTGCCTCGCGGTCGCGGTCTCCGTCTGACGTGTCGGTGCGCAGCGGCTGCTGCTTGTCGGAGTACCAGCCCTTCGCCTTGCCGTCTAGCATGAGCTGCTTGTAGGTGGTGAGGTTACGGTCTGCCGCGTCGTAGATGCACTCTGCCAGCAGGTCGCCGCGTGTCTGTCCCTTCGATGTCCAGACGGTGAATCCTCCGCCCTGCATCCACTTGTCGCCCATGCCTGCCGCATCGACGTGCAGGCTGACGTACAGGCACTCTTGCGCGCTGTGGCGTGCGCATATCTCCTTGACGCGCTGCACTCTCCATCGCAGCTCTTTGTCCTGTATGTCCGACTGTGTGCGTCCCTTCATGAGCGCGTTAGGCTCCAGCGGCATGTAGTCAATATACACCGTGTAGCCGAAGCCGGTGAGGATGTAGTAGAGGTCCTGGGCGATCTTGCGCGAGAACACGGGTTCGCGCAGGCGGCCGTCAACCGACAGCTTGCCCAGCGTGACGCCCAGGTGTGCTGTACCGATGATGATGACAACCTTCCTCATTGCTGCTCACCCTCCTTCCTGAGTTTCTCAAATTCCTTCGGGTCAATCTCGAGGTGCCTGCATGTCTTGTCTGCCAGGAACTTCTGCAGCACCCTCGCCCATGTAGAGCCGTTGCATGACGACTCGTTCTCCAGTATGCTGACGAACTGCGTCAGGCAGAACACGGCGGCCACGTACTGTCCGAGGTGAATGTTCCCCCAGTGTTCGAGCAGCGTATTGTCGATGTGGTGAGCCAGCACGATGCAGAGGAACACCATGACCAGCGATGTAATCATCTTCGACATGTGCGAGCTCTTCAGCTTGCCGTCGGCCACCTCCTTGGAGTAGTTCTGACGTATGCGGCGATTGAGACGCCATGCGGTGATCATGTCGAGGAGCACAGCGAAGGCACAGATATAGGCATAGGGCAGCGTAGGCTCTATCCAGCACCAGACGATGCCCAGCGTACAGGTGATGATGTATTTGAGATGAGCTAGAATCAACTGTTCCATAATCTTTGATTTTACGGTGCAAAGATAGTGGGACAGATATGAAAATAAAAATACGCCGGCCGAGTGGCCAGCGTATCACCGTTCTTATTGCTCAGACTCCATGCCGAGCCATTGCCGTGCCGTCACCTTCGCGGCCTCGCAGACGGCGTTGTAGTCCGTCCATTCCTGCGCGTAGGTCTCGGCATCGTTCTGGTGGTGGCGGTGTATGGCCAGCTCCTCCGACTCCGTCAGGCTGGCACGTATGATGGCGTTCACCAGCTGCCCGTAGTCCGTGGGGTCCTTGCATGGCATGATGGTACCGCCGTCGCGCTCCGTGCCCGTGTAGCGGTATCCCGTAACCGGTTCCTCGGCGCCCTCGGGCTGGTAGTCCTGCACCTGCTCCTCGTTGAGATAACCGATGATGTTCTCTGCGTCGTACTTTCCGAAAGTACGGCGTTCCGTGTAGATTGCTGTATTTGTTTCCATATCTATGTAAATTTGGTGTATGTCTTGCCGTCCTTACCCTTGAACTGCTGTACTACAGTAGGACACGGGAGGTCGTCAGGCGTGAAGTCGTTGAGTGCCTGGTCAACCATGATCTTGCTTCCCGTGAAAGTGTAGAACTCTGCATCCTCGTCGGTAGGGTTCCCGTCGCTGTCCTTTTTCTTCTCGAACACGTAGCGCTCGTCGTCTCCCATCTCGAATGTCTTGATGATTTTCCTGAACCTCAGGGCGAGCACCTTCCCCGGCACGGTCTTCGTCACTTCCTGGTTGTTGCCCTCGTAGTCCGGGACGTTCACCGTGACGGTGTTCTTCTCGATCTTCGAGTCCTGGATAACGTAGTCCAATAAGAGGATTTTAACGTTTACCCCCCCCCCATTTCACATTTATTTACAATTGCCATGAACGGGATTTTCTGCTCAGGACTCATTCCCGCGAACGGCGGTCTGATACGTCTTTTCCTGATGATCTTTCCTAATGATTTTTCCATACCCAATGTTTTTAGTAAGTTGATACTGTCTGCATGTTTGATGAATCCCAGCAGGCTGGAGAGCCTGATGCGGATCTGTTCTTCGTCCAGCCCCTTCTTCTGCAGCTTCCTGATGCGGCGTGCGAGGTTCTGCTTGTTACGCTTGGCCACCTCGACGTGCTCATTGAAGAACGTATATCCGCAGAGGCGTATGCCCATCCATGTAGGGCGTACGTTATAGTCGGTGTTGAGTGTGAAGAGGTAGTCGCGCGTCAGGTGCATAATCATCAAATCCCTGACGATGCGCAGGAAAGTTTTGTCCTCATGCATGACGAGGAAGTTATCGACGAAGCGGAAGTAGTGCGTGAGGCCTTCGCGGGCAAACTGCCGGAAGCGTTCAGAGAGGAACAGGCTGCCCTTGTCCAGCAGCTGCTGCTCCTCCGGAGTACGGGCCGTCAGGATCTTCTCGCTGACATAGCGGCTGGTCCAGTAAGCCAGTCGCTCGGGGTCGTCGGCGATGCCGAAGAACCGCTCCGCCTTACGGTCGAAGTCGGCCAGGTCGAGCATGCCGAAGAGCTGTGCGATCTTGATTCCCAAAGGTGCGCCCTGCATGTAGCTGTCAATCACCTTATATATAAAGGTACGCAGCTTGCCACGCTTGAACTTGTTAGCCACCTTCTGCTTGAGGACGGTATGATCCATCATCGGGAAGTAGTGGTGGATGTCAAGGGCGATATAGTAGCCCACCTCCAGCTGCGGGTGCCGGTAGAGCTCGTTACGGACGAAGCGGAACATGGCGTGGTTTCCCAGTCCAGGGCGTACTGCCGGCGCACGCCAGGAGATGTAGTCGTACACCTCCTGCTCGTATGGCAGTATGGCAGCGGCCTCCGTATGGTGGTCGCGGACGGGAGCCTTTGCCAGCTTCCTGTGTTTCTTCTCAAAGATATGTGCCTCCCTGTAACCTTGCGGCTCGAAGGTCTCGTTGATGATGTCGGCGAGTACCAGACGGACATTCTCGTCAAGGTCTGCCTCGTATCTCCTCACGTCGGCACGCTTATGCTTGCCTTCCGCGAAGTTCTCGAATGCATCCCTTGCGTTCTGCTCCGTCTCATTCTCCCGGCTGTCGCGGATTCTGCGCATAGCGGGGTCTTGAGTGATTAAAGAATGATGGGTCTGGTGGGACACTCTGTGAGATCGTCCCGGCGGGTATGGCGCTCGGCATTATCCTACGAGCCTCGCCGTCATCTTTCGATATGTTTTCCCGATAGGGAAGGCTCACCCTCTTGGTTTTTCCGATCTATTGAGGGCCACGCCGTAGTTCGCATTGGCATTCGAGGGCGCATTGTTACCATTGAGGTACACCGAGCCGGCATTGTCACCGTTGTTCGCATTGCCCAGACGATAAGCACCGCGAAGACCGCGTATGAGGGTTCTACCTACTTTCTTATGGAAAGCGATGCAAAGATACACTTTTTACTGTAAACCAACAAGTCAAAGAGCGAATTTTAATATTTTTTCGGAATTGCCCTCCGTCCCCGATGGACGGAGGGAGGCGCTGGCGCGCCGGTGTTCCTTGTGCTCTGCGAGCACCTTACATCAACGCAGGCTCCGTGCTGAACGGTTCCTTAAATTCACAGAGGGCCACGCCGAAGTACGCAGAGGCACCCGAGGGCGCAGCGTCACCATTGAGGAACACCGAGCCGGCAGCGTCACCGCCGTTCGCATGGCCCAGACGATAAGCACCGCGAAGACCGCTAGTAGTTGCAGGATTGTAATAGCTGTCGCAGAATCCTGTCGATGTGCTGCCTCCTTCTTCCACCGGACACGGGCAGAGGTTGTCCATCTGTATCTTCTTGATGGACTTCCATCCTGCACTTGCTGCAGGGAATGTCTTACCGATAAGCACGTGGCCGTCCGTCTTGCTGACGTCGAACACGTGGCCGTCGATGTTGTTGTCTATCCACATGGACAGTGTCTTATCAGACTCACCTTTCAGTAGAGTATCCTCCTCGATGGCACCAAGGTACTTGTAGTCATTCTTCAGACCGAGGAAACAAGGGATATTGGCTATGTTCTTCGTGGTGCCGTTATCGTTGATCTCTACGGAGAACGAGCCCGTGAAGTCCCCCAGCGTCACGCCGGCATTCAGTGGCACGTACGGATAGTAGCTCCATGCACCGCTCCAGCTGGTGGGTAAGTCGGCACCCTGTCCGGTTCCTCCCTGGTGCAGACCGTCTGCCGTCAGTGTGTTGTTCACGGCAGCCTGGATATTCCTGTTATGGAAATAGATGCGCTTGATGACGGCGGTGATGGCAAACACCACGCGCTCGTTACAGAACCACAGCTCGCCGTTATTACGTGCATAGGGTACCACCGTCGGCACGCCGATGTTCGTAGCCGGCATCATCAGCTGCGAGTTGAACAGCTCGTCAAGTTCAGAGTTGTTATTGCCGCCTCGGTACTGTGCTGCACTATTGACATAGCTCACCAGCTTCAGGTTCGTGCGGTCGATGGTGGAGAAGCCTGCACATGCACGGCTGAAGACGGGAATACGGTAGTTCAGCTGACCGGGGATGGGCTTCACGTCCAGGGCCTCGTACTCGTATGTCTCATCCTCCCAGAACGCATAGTACAGCGTCACGCCTGAGCCCCACTGGTAGTGCCCCATGGAGCCGTCGAGTGCTGCAGCACCGCCTGTTGCGAACTGCAGGTGCGTCGTCTTCGACAGCTTGCGGCGCGTATGGTCGTTCTGCACCAGGTAGCCGCCCAGTCCGAACAGGTCGGCCATCTGCTCAATCTTCGGCAGGCTGCCCACTGGCTCGCCTTCAGGCGTGAGGCTGTCCTTTCTCCAGCGGCATCCGCACCACTGCGTGCTGTTGATCTTTCCCACCGATATGAGTCCGTACTTGTTCGCTGTCGGGTCATATCCCAGGATCCTCGTGTTGTCATTGACGCTCTGGAAGAGTTCCACATCCTTGACTTCCTTGAACGTCGGGTTTGTGTTCACATTTCCGCTCATAGCTTTTTGTTTTTATGAATTAATCTCTTTCAATTTGTTGCCATTGAATGATATTGAATTTCGTCTCTACCAGCTTGCCGCCATTGAACCTGTATCTGATGACGGAGTATGCCGTCGTGCCGTCGTCGGTAGGCTCCTGCATGAAGTGGCCGTTGTTGGCTTTCTCGTACCAGCCGTCGGGAATCTTCGTTCCCAGATAGCTCTGTGAGGTGAAGAAGCAGGCATTGGATGCGGACGGCGTTGACTGGCCACTCACGCGGTATGTCCTGACGTTTCCTGTCTGGGTATATCCCTCAGTGAAACGGTAGTAGGCTGAACAGCCGCTGTCCATGATGGTGACCAGCGTAGTTGCCGTGCCGCTGGACACGCTCTTCAGCATCCATTTCTCGTATTCGTTCGGCTGCTGCGACACGTTGCTGTTGATCTGTGTCGGTCCCAGGTCATACAGCACCTCGCCCGTATATTCATTGCGGAAACGGAGCACGGCATGCATCTCTCCGTCACCACCGCTTGCTGTCGGCCACTCCTCCATAGACAGCTCGATGGCAGGGTACTGTCCATAGCCGAAGATCTTGAATACCGAACCCTGTGCCTCCACGTGCGGCGTGCCCTCGTAGCCTGTCTGTATCATCATGGCTATCAGGTTGGCGATGTAGGCTTTCTCCGCGAAGAAGATGTCCGTTGCCAGGATATCGACCTTGCTGCCCGTCTCCCAGTATTGCTGCCAAGATGCTCCCTTGCCTGGTTTGGTTTGCAGGGACGAGATATGTGTCTTGATGCAGTGGTAGAAGCCGGACGTCTTCACCAGCACCGTATCGTCGTACTGTTCATCCACGCCGCCGGCCATATATTCGGTGTTCAGCGCCCAGCGTCTCTTCCTCGGCTGTCCGAAGTGTGTGGAAGACTCGTTCGACAAGTAGCCGGTGGCCTGCATGCCTACCTCGAGCTTCGGCATACAGATATAGCTGTGCTTCGTCGATATGCTCTCGTCCGATCCGATGCCGAGTATTCTCCATAGCACGCACTGGTCGCTGCTGCTGAAGGAGCTGAGCGTCTTGAACGTGATCGTCCAGCGTACCCATGTGGAAGAGGCCTCGATGTCAATGCCGCCGCCACCGCTGAGCGCAGTGGCCACGCCGTTCAGGTATCCCGTGACGTTGCCGTTCAGACAGCTCGGGTAGATGTACACCCTACAGCCGTCACCCTTGTACCAGAACGACAGCGTGTACCAGGTTGACGGTTCGATCTTCCGGATGGTGCCGGCGCTGTTCCACAGCACCTGCTCCATAATCTCCTTGTATGCTATCTGGCTGGCCGTCTTCAACGTGCTCTCGTGGTAGGCGTTGTGTGCACGCAGTCCGGTGACGATCTCTGCCCTGTCCTCAGACACCGGTGTAACACCCTGCCGCCAGGAGAAGGCACCTCTTCTCTGCCACTTGCCAAGTGCCTGCAGGGATGAGAAGTTCGTCTGCTCGAGCAGGTTCGGGTTTCCACCTGCGCTGTAGGAGAAGACCAGCTCGCAGACCGTATAGGTGTGTGTGCCGTCAGTCCATAGCGTGTCCGTGTATTTCCATACGTACGGCTTATCCTCCGTCGCTATCTGGTAGTTGGAAGACCAGTTGTTGATATCCGTATGTCTGGTGACACCGGTGGCCATCGTCGTGGCGAGGTAATAGTCCGTCATGGAGACGATGCCTTTTCCGTCTTCGCCGTCGCTGCCATCAGAGCCGTCACTACCATCTATACCATTACTTCCGTCTTCGCCGTCCAGTCCCTCACGTGTGATGGGTACCGTGATTTTCGTGATGATATTACTGTCCGCCACCCGTGACTTGGCTGTCTCGGTGCTCATGGCAAACTCCACGGCCGTCACGGCATCGTCCTTGCCGACGGTCAGCGTGCCGTTGGTCTCGTTCTTCAGGTGTTCCCAGTTGCCGAGGGAGTAATTGTTTACCCAGCGGTAGTACATCTCGTACTTCTCGTCAATGCCGTACAGGTTATTCACATCCGTTCCGTCATAGACCTCTGCGCTCTCACCCTCGTATCTCGTGTAGCTGCAGCTGATGCTGATGCTGTTTGGAGTGAGGGCCTTTCCTGTCGAGTCCTTCACGAAGTTGATGGATGTCTTCGACGGCTTGAGCAGGAACACCACGCTGTTGTCCCCGTCGCTGCCATCCAGCATGATACGTATCGTCTTGCTGTCGGCCATCGCATCGTCGATGATCAGCCGCACCTCGTAGAACGTGGCCGTTTTCGATGCCGTGAAGGTGAAGGTGGAATCGGTTCTGATCAGCTCAGGCGTACCTGCGCCGTCCTTGAACACCTGCACCTGGAACAGTCCCAGATTGTTCTGCGTGGGAGCGTCGTTGCCTTTCTGCAGCCACACGGTGACAGTAACGGTGTTGCCGCCCTTCCAGTTGTCGTCCTTGTCGATATGCAACTCTCCGGGCGTCACCACCAGGTACCTCTGACTCGCGTCCTTGGGTGCCGGCAGCAGTGGCTTTGTACGTGACAGTCTTACCATTTTACTCGTTTGTAGCTACAATTACCACCTGCAGGCCCTGGTTCTGCTCCAGCGTCGCGTAAGGCACCACGAACGGTACGGTTGTCGAAACGGTACCCACGGCAGCCGTCGTCACCATATTGAACATGTAGAACGAGAAGCTCCACGTGTTCGCCGTGTCCGGCTGGTTCGTGATACGGTCATATACCACCGGCGTAAACGACACGTCGGTACCGGCAGGCACGGCGTCTCCAGCCTGAGAGCAGCCGTCGTAGATGTAGAACGGGTCGGCCTCGTCGGTCAGCTGCTGTGTCTTGTAGGTGGTGGTGTTGTCGTAGGTCGCTGCGACGCGGTACAGGTCTTCGGTGTCCACGCCCGGGTTATACACCTTGATGACCGAAGAGGATATCACCTCGACGGTACCCTGCTGGTTTGTGACGTTCTGCCACTGTCCGTTCACCAGCTTCTGCCACTGGTAGGTGACGCCGGAGGCAATCGTGGTACCCGCACGCTGAAGTGCTGCCGTCAGCTGCACCCATGCGTTCGTGTTCGACAGCACGTTCGAGCCAGAGCCGTCGGCCGTCTGCAGAAACACCTCCAGCTTCGTGCTCTCTCCCACCGTCGTCTGTATGGGAATAAGGATGGAAGCCGTGAAGGGCTTGCCCGCGCACGTGCTCTTATAATAGATGTGCTTATCCGTGAGGTCGTTGGCCGTCGCCAGGTTCCCCTTGATGCGCAGCGCAGGGAACGTGCTGCCGTTGACGGTGATGGTTGTCACCTCAAACAGGCTGGAGTATGCCGACTTCACGTTGCCGTGCTCGTCGAGGATGCCTGCCGTTTCCGTCTCGGGGTTGTTGTAGTACCACTGTTGTCCCTGTGTCGCCGGGACGACCACCTGTCCTCTCTTCGAGCTGTACGGGAACGGGTACAGCACGGGGCTGTGCTGCGTGAAGTCAGTATTGACTACCTTTCCCTGCACGGTGTCCCAGTACTGGGCCAGCGCGTAGCCGTTATCCAGTTGTACGCCCATGCGCGCGTCGATATGGTCACCGTCCTCGTAGCAATAGAGGTTATGTATTCGCGATAGTCTCTGGTTCATTGTATTACTTATTTAAATGTTTGACAAAATTCCTTGCATCCGCCAGGGATACCTCCGTTGCGCCGTCGCGCTCGGCATTCTCGAGGCCATAGTTGACGAGATCGCCGCTATGTACCAGGTAGCCCCGTTCTTGGTCTCCGTGCCTGTATTCTGTCAGGCTCAGCTGCTCGGCCATTGCCGATGGTATGATGTAGTATTTCATATCTAATCGTCTAAGTCTCTTTCAATGATCGGGAACTGTCCCACGGCGATGCTTCCGTCGAGTGTCATGATATCATCACCCAGCTTCAGCGGAATGACTGCCGACAGCTCGCGGGTGATCCAGGAGAACTGATGCATCATCGTCGCATCGACCGGGAACATCGAACGTGGTACCTCGCCCACGGAACCGTGCGTGACATGGAACCACGCCACGCCGTCGCGCGAGTACAGTATCTCCATGTCGAAATACTGCTCCGGATTGGCGAAGCGGCCGCCGTTACGGTTGACGACGTACGCCTCTGCCACGGCCCTGTTCGTTTCCGGGAAGATATACTCCCCTTCGAGGATATCCATCTCGTCGTCGTACTGTCCGTAGTAGCGTCTCAGCAGGAACGCCAGCACGCACATCTCTGCAGGTCTGCCCGTCGGATATGCGCAGCATCTCACCAGCGCGCGCTGCACATATCTCTGCTCCACCTGCAGCGTCTTCGTGTTAGCGCCGCCACGACACCAGTAGTCCTTGTTGACATCGACGTTGCGCCATTCCTGGTTCTCGAATATCTGCCATTGGTAGGTTGTCTCCGCGTCCGGCATCTGGTTCTCTCCGTTCATCAGCTGCACGGGAATGTCGAACGTCTGTCTGTCTTTCCACGGGTAGAGGTGCAGGCGCTGTGGCCAGTCCGTGAACAGCTCCGTCTTCCAGTCCGTCGCTGACACGCACATCAGCTGCTTCTCCCAATAGACCTTGATGACGTCGCCACGCCGCGCATCGACATAGTCAGCCGTAAACCTCACATAACCAGACGTATCAGGGTCGAGGTTAAAGGAGAGTGTCAGCGCTTTCGTCACGTCGTTCACCGTATAGTCCGTGCCTCGTACGGGAGCTATGCCGTTCTTCCTGGCCGACACCGTCCATACCACATTGACGAGGTTTGCAGTACAGTCGCCGTCCGCTGTCGAGCCGTCATTGCTCTTCACCTCGAAGTGCGGCTTCAGGAAGAATGGTGTCAGCTCGCGGTCGGTGACATACTCCTGCGTCACCACGTCGTATTTCTGGAGCGGTGAGCCTGCAATCTCCGACATGGTGAGCGCGGTGTCGAGCGGCTGGAATATGATTTTACCGTTTTTTCTTCTCATGATACATTATAGCTATTTCTTATTTCATGTCCGGCGACAACGGCCGTGCAGCGGAAGCCGCAGGGGGAGCCGAGACGCCAGGGGACGGGGATGTCCGACTGTGAAGGATCCTCGAGGTTATATCTGACGGTCAGCGCGACGGTGTTCTCCCGTCCCGCCTGTATCAGGTTCCATGCAGCGTCTGCCGCGTCGTCTCCTGACTCGCGCGTCCATACCACGTTCAGGATGTCGTCCGTCGAGATGATCAGGTCTCCGTGCTGCACGCTGGCCACCAGCACGGTCGTAAATGACTTCTCGCCGTTGAACCAGTCTCCGGCGCTGCTGACGATATCCATCTCCAGCAAGGCGCTGCGCACGCATGCCCAGTCCGTATTCATCAGTGACGGTGCCACGCCCACGCGTGCGGCAGGCACGATGCATTTCCACAGGCTTCCCCCGTGCCAGCAGTTGTCCTGGACATAGCGCTCCTCGGTGCTGTCATATCCCATGATGTACTGCTTCAGAGAGTCCCAGGAGTCCCATTCGCGCTGTATGTAGTCAGGCGAGCCGTCGTGCTTGACGGTTATCAGGTTCTCCACCACGGCCGTCTTGGCGTAGAGGATGGGGTTGTTCGCGCTGAGTATCCCCTCCTGTACGAGCCGCCGTATGGAAGGCACGTCGTTCGGCAGGCCGATGAATGCGGTGGTGTTGCTCCCCACGTCGTTGATGATGGGCTTCGTGACGTTCTGCAGGAAGCAGAAGGTGCCGTCGGTTGCGCTCAGGTAGAATAGCTGCTGGCGGTTGGTGACCACGGGATTGCCCCATCGTCCCACCACTGCTCCCTCCACGGGTGCATAGTTATGTCCACCTGGCACCTCGTTGTCCGGATAGAGTATGACGTCTGCGGTGTTGTCCGCGGTGTTCACCGACAGCACGCGGAACCAGCTAGTGAAGTACGTGCCGTTGGCGTCGAGGTTATTCAGCTTGCACTTCAGGCAGTCGTTGGCCACGAACGTCAGGCTGTCGTTCTCATGCTCCTTCCTGAAGGTGATGCGGAACTGTCCCGTGCCCGTCTGATCGACATGCTCGATGATGCCCCTGTTGGAGAACAGCTGGTCGCCGTCGTTGACTGTCTGTCTGTTGAAAACCAGTTCGTCAAAGGTCGCGCTGCCGTTCACATGGATGCTGCCGCACGTGATGCTGCCGTCAGGATTGAGTGTTATCTGCCTGCTGCTGCCGACGGTGGCCCCATGCAAAAGCGTCAGCAGATACTCCACCGTCTCGGGCTGGTCTTTCCTGAGGTATTCGCCCAGATACGGCAGTATGGCGAGGAAGGCGTTACCTATCCTCTCCGCTGTGTTCGCGTGCGGCCTCTTCTCGTCGCGGATGCCCTCGAACACCGTCTTCATTTCTCCTATCTGCAATATCTCCGGCATGTCATCTATTTTTCTGCGAAGTTAGTATATTTGTTGTCCATATAAAAATACCTAGAAGCGGCTGCTGCGGATGCCGCCATTGAACAGGTCGTCGAGGAACGTGGACATCAGACCCTGATAGGCCCGTCCATAGAAGGCAGACTCCTCGAGGTTCAGGCGGCGGATGCTGTAGTAGTATTTCTTGAAGAACCAGTCGCGCGGCATGCGCTTGTTGCCTGAGGTGAGGGCCGCCTCCTTGCCGGCGTTCGGTCCGCGCTGCACGGTGATGTGTCCGAACTTCGGACTCTTCATGTGCTCCTCAGACAGTCCGGCGCCCACCTGGCGAGAGCCGTAGGCGCGCTTGCCCTCGCGGTAGCTGTCGCCCATGAACAGCAGGTCGCCGCCATTGTCATGAGCGAAGCCCTTGCCGACGCCAGCGGCCACGAACAGGCCATACTGCAGGAACTTGTGTTCGATGGTGGTCACCTGGCCGGTCTTGACCAGCTCCTCCATGGAGCCATACAGGGCGCCCGAGTCGGTGATGTTCAGCTGCTGGATCTTCTCTCTCCAGATATCTATCATCATCTTCGACCAGCCGCGCTCATACTGTTCCAGCTCGTGCTCGTCGAAGTGGTTGCGCGTTCCGCTGCTGCGCCCGTGCTTCCATCGTTCGGCTCGCTCCACGGCGAGGTTCTTCATCAGGCCCATCAGTCACTCTCCTCTTCCGTTATCCACTCACTCTCCATCTGCTGCTCATCCTCGTATTCCATCGATTCCGGCTCATCGTTGCCCACCATGAAGTACAGGCCCGTGACGCCGCTCATGGTGTAGCGGCCATACTCCTTCGAGTAGATTTTCTCCACGTTCAGGAAGGTGATGTCGTCATCCGCATTCTCATGTTGGGCACGGTCCCAGATCATGCGACGCACGAACTGCTTGAAAATCTCCCTGCAGAGGTTCAGCTTCTCTTTCCGGTCGGCCATGTCATCCCACTTGTAGGAAGCCAGGATGAAGACCGTATAGACGCGGCGCTGGAAGAAGGATACGCCTTCGCTGTACGTGTTGCCGTCGGTGGTGTCGTCGATCATCACGAAGTTGGCCGTCTTCTGGAACTCCTGCATCACGCCCTCGATGCTGTCGGGGCCTGAGCAGAACGCAGGTCTGAAGCCTTTTTCGCGGCACAGCTTATTCTTCTTTGCCAGGTCCTCGAAATACGCCAATGCGTCAAAGATATTGTCGTTTCTTTCCATATACATCAGGATTTTTTATCGTATTTATCGTGAAACTCCTTGGCCTCGCGGGCCTTCTCGTTCAGCTCCGTCAGCGAACGCCAGCAGGGAAGTGCCTTGATGGTCTCTTCCTTGGTGATGTCGCCCTCGGTCAGCGCGCGGATCTGAGCGTCCATGGCACCCATGAGGTCGATGTCCATCTCCTCGATGCTGGCATCCACCTTCCGGAAGAAGTACGGCCATCGCTCAGCGAACACGCTCTTCACGTGGGCGAACCAGCGCAGCGTGCCCAGCTGCTCAGCGGGAGAGAGTGACAGTCGTCTGGGGTGCACCTCTTTCTTCTTCAGCCACAGGAAGCCGTAGCGTTTCGTCTTCACATAGAGGAAGCATGCCAGCTTCTCCACCATCTCCGGCTTCCCGCTGTTGACGGCCAGCTGGTAATACTGCTCTGCCATGAGGTAGTCGCCGAACGGGTAGTGGTCCAGGATATCATCGACCGCCCGACAGCCGTGAATGCGCTCCAGCCGCACATCCATGCCGTCGAACGGGTCAATGAAGTCAAACTGTCTGATCATGTTCTCCACCTGCCACGCATGGAGTGTGAACCACTTGCGCCGTTTCCACCAGGCAGGGCGGAACCAGCAGCTATATCCTTGCGGCAGGTCGCGTGACACTCGCGGCGCACAGCCCTCGATATGGAAGCCGCCGAAACGCATGAGCATGTACGTTTTCACGCGTTCCATGCTCTCCCACATCGACAGCAGCATGAGCACGTATCGCAGCTGTCTCTGCGTCATCTTCCTCCATGAGGTAGGCGCATAGAGGTCGATGGAGCCGTCAGCCAAAAACGTAGGCCGGTGCATCCTGAGTGTTCTGAAAATTCTCATGATGGTTTACTGGGTATCCGTGTTCTGCGTATGTTGAATAATGCTCCAGGTCACCGTCGAGCATTCTCAGCAGTCGGCGCTTCTTCAGCCTGACGGATTCCTGGTCTCCGGCAATCCAGTGATAGATGATGTGGCGGCACAGGAAGATGACGGGTTTATCCTCGGCAGTCTCCGCACCGCGGCGCACATGATCCAGGAGCTCGTCCATATACTGGTTGCTCAGCTTCAGGCGCAGCGCCTCGTCGGCCTCGCCGATAAGCCGTTGGGCGGCCTGCCAGTCCAGATGTGAGGCTGCAGGGCCTTGCATCTTCTGCAGCAGCTGGAAGTAGAAGAACAGCGTATCGATGTTCTCCCGTGCCTGGTCTGACGTTCCCCACCCTTCCACCTTACAGAGCAGGCAGAGGAGCCGTCCGTGTGCCAGCAGCGCTCTGTCGCGCAGATGACCTATCAGAGCATCCACGCGCTGCTTAGAGACCGGTGCTACCTGATTGGTGCTGACCACTCCGAAGCCGGTGGAAGTCAGTACCAGGTCAAGCTGGCGGAATACGGCGAGGAAGGCCTGCAGGCAGACCCATTCCTTCACGGTTTTCTTCAGGCTTTCGTTTCCTTCCCCCTCGATGGCTGACGTACCCACATCGCCGAGTACTCCAGCCTTGCAGTCATTTATGGTAGAAAGAAAATGCGGCTTCACCTTCTCAAATACCTCCTCATGCGAGGATGTCGCTACCGGCAGTATCTCTTCAAAATCTTGCTTAGTTATTTCCATTTCCTTCATTATTTAAGGTTACTTCCTTCGCATCCTTATTCTCGTCGAGAGTAGTAGGCATAATCATAGGCACATCGACAGTCACTTTGTCGCTCCAGCCGTTATAGTGCAGCACCACGTGGTAGGGCTTCATCATCACGTCGTGGAACGGCTTTTCCATCGCCTGCTTCATGACAAACAGCTCGCGCTTGTCAGAACCGGAGTTATTCATCTGGCTCTTGCCCGGTGTGGCTCCAATTAAATTAGGATGTACGCCGAAGCCGAAGCACAGCGTGTTGGCAGCCTCCTGCATGTCGTCGGCCCAGTCGCCGCCCTCCTTCTTTCCCTGGTTCAGGTTGATGACGCGCACCATGGAGTGCTCCTTGCCTGAAGGATCCACGTAGTAGCCGCTGATGAGTGCCTTGCCGGCATTCTTCGGGCCGCAGACGAAGTCGATGATGTTCTGCTTCTCCTGCTTGATGCGCTCCTTGCGCTCGTCCTCACCGGTGATGCCCTCATTGTCGCAGACGATGTCCCAGTAGTCATCATGCACCTCTATCTGCAGGCGCGGAGCCGAGGTATTCTTGATCATGTAGCGCTTGCCCAGTCCTATGAGCTCGTAGATATCGAACCAGGAATCGCGGAACACCGAGAAGTAGTACGGTCTGGAGTAGAGCTGCATGCCCGGTGTGGCCATGCGGCACACGATGGCAAACTCACAGTCCTTGCCGTCCTTGGGAGCAGGACGTTTCAAGCCAGTTGCCGGGTCCGGCTCCTTACCCATGCGCACCTGCAGGTCGCCCAGCGGGTCGTAGAAGTCCAGCAGCGGCACGGCGTGCACCTTGAACGTGGAGAAGCTCTTCTTCCGCCAGTCGCCGCAGAGTATCCAGTCGAAGCGCTGGTTGCCTCCCTTGCGTGCGAAGCGGCAGAAGCATGTATCCATGTGGCGCACCTTCACAATCTTCGTGTGGTCGCGCGACAGTATGATCCTGGTAAACGTCAGGAAGAAGTACTTCATGTCGGTGACCTGCTCCAGGAACAGCTCGTGCAGCGAGTTCCTGAGGCAGAACTTCCTGATATCAGGATTCAGCGTGTCCTCGCGGGTGTCGCGGTCGATGAAGCGGACGCCCTGGCCATAGCACGCCTGCACGTTGAACAGCTGGCACTGCGAGGTCACCATGTTCTTGCCTATGCAGTTCATCACTTCCCACGGCAGCTGGTCGTCGCCGCCGTACGGCAGGTATTCGTACTTCACGCCCCCTATCTCGATAGGTTGCAGCTGGATGTCGTCGTCGAAGTCATCCACCAGCACGCTGCTGTCGCTGTAGCCCTCTGCAGGGCTGCCTCCGTCCGCACCGCTCACGTTCATGATGGCGCTGCCGACGGCGTAGCGTGTCCGGCTCCCTGAGTGCCCTACCGGCACCAGTTCCTGTTTGTTCTCTTCATTCATAGATATACTGTATGTCCGTTAAATTCAAATATCAGCACGTCGATGACGGCTCTGACCTCGCCATTCACGGGGTTCTGGAGGCGGTGGATGCCGCCGCGCCAGTGGCCGGAGGTGGGAATCCAGCCGGAGTAGTCCACCTCATTGCCGTCCTTCTTCCATGCCTTCAGACTGACCTTCTGGCGGTACTTGGCCGCAAGGTCCAGCTGCTCGAGCACGTAATTAATGTGTAACGCATCTTTCATAAAGCCTGGTGCTAATTAATTAAACGTATGGTCGAATGTGTTGTCGAAGATACGGCCCACGCGGTCCAGCTGCAGCACGTTCTGGATGCGCTGCGCATACTGGTACGAGAACGTGAAGCGCGGCATGTAGTCGTCGTCGTTCTTATTGACTGACTTCGAGTCGGTGATTACCACCTCACGGCCGCCGTTGCTGTCCTGCACGCTGCCGTTCACCACGTTCACCACATAGACCTCGTCTGAGCGGAACAGCTCCTCTGCCCAGTTGGCCATAGCCGTATTGAGGAAGCCGGTGTCGCCCTTGAACGTGCGCGTCTCCTCTATCTTGTAGTTCTGGAGGCGGCCGCCGATGCGTGCCGACGAACGCTTGAAGTCGCCGCTCACCTCATGGGTGCCCGTGCAGTAGATGTACTCCCAGACGCCGAAGGAGTTGTAGAACTCCAGGATGGGTGCACAGTCAGGTTCCTGCAGATTCATCTCGAATCGCTGTGTGCGGCTGCCGGCCGTCACGGTGTAGGCCACCAACTGCTTCTGTGCCGTCACGAAGTTGTCAGGGCTCACGTCGATGCAGGTATAGGTGCTGCTCCCCCCAACGGCCGTGATGGAGAAGCTGCGTGTGGTACCGTCGGCATACTCTGCCGTTGCGCTGGCACTCTGGCTGCCGTAGTACCACAGCAGCTCACGGCGTCCTGCTGCCGTGACCTTGGTCCCCATCAGGATGGAAAGGAAGTGGCCGTTATAGAAGTCCTGTGCGCCGATGCCCACGTCGGCCATGGCAAACAGCACCGTGAATGTTGCCGAGGTGCTGGCGGCCGATATCGTTACGCTGCACACCAGCTGCTTCCTGGCGTACGGCTCCAGCAGCTCGCCGAGGTCCGTGAGCGTGATGGTGTTGCCCACCGGCCACAGCGACTCCTGCAGCAGCTGCTCACCGTCGCAGGTGACAGTCACCTGCTGCGGTGTCCCGTCGGTGCCAGGTATCGTCACGTCGGGCATTCCAGAGGTGAAGTATTTACGGCCGCTGAGCGATGAAATACTGATTGAATCCATTGCGATTATTTTTACTGCAAAGGTACGGAAAGCGTGCTCTGTCTAAAAATACAACAAAGAAAAGGGCTGCCGCGTCGTCACGACGGAGCAGCCATCCAAAAAAAATGCCCTAAAAATTGTTGTAACACATTGTTCAGTCCAGGCGTGCCATGTCCACGAACCGCCAGATGGCCCACGCCACGCTGCCGTCGGCCCTGGTGGTGATGTGGTAGTCGTGGGCGCGTAGCCAGCCCACCACGACATCCTTCTGCACGCACATCATCGGCATGAGCTCGTCGATGATATCATCTGTTGTCTTTGGCTCGGCCACGGCCTTGCCGAATCCGGGGTCTTCACCAGGCAGGTTACGCCTGAAGGTGAAGTAGGCGTCAATCACCTCGGCCTGCAGCTTCTCGTCATCGCTCAGTGACTCCAGCCACTCTGTTTCCTTATTCATCGTCACAGTTCTTTTTCGTTTTCTCAAGTAAATTAGTCAGATCATTCTTCAAGAGACGCAGCGCACGGGCATAGTCGCGTGCCTGGTGATCATCCACTTCGTCACTCTCGAGGAAGAAGCCCTCGAGCTCGTCCATCAGCTGTGCACGGACCTCCAGCTCCTCAGGGTCGCAGAAGTCATTGATGGCATTGATGGCATCAGGGGAGAA
>CACXJZ010000001.1 GCA_902768105.1 uncultured Prevotellaceae bacterium | reverse complement strand
GTCTCGTTCTGGATGTAGATCTGCGTGTTACGAGCGATACGGGCAGAGAAGTCGGTAGGCAGAGCGATAGCCTCGTCGAGTGCGTTGGTGTGGAGTGACTGGGTGTGACCCAACACTGCTGCCATAGCCTCGATACAGGTACGTCCTACGTTGTTGAAGGGGTCCTGCTCTGTCAATGACCAGCCAGAGGTCTGCGAGTGGGTACGCAGCGCCAGCGACTTGGGGTTCTTGGCGCCAAAGCTCTTCACGATCTTCGCCCACAGGAGACGTCCTGCACGCATCTTGGCAATCTCCATAAAGTGGTTCATGCCGATGGCCCAGAAGAAGCTGAGACGCGGTGCGAAAGCATCCACGTCGATACCGGCATTCACACCCGTGCGCAGGTAGTCCATACCGTCGGCCAGCGTGTAGGCCAGCTCGATATCGGCCGTAGCACCAGCCTCCTGCATGTGGTAGCCAGAGATAGAGATGCTATTGAACTTCGGCATCTTCTGCGAGGTGTATTCGAAGATATCAGCGATAATCTTCATGGAGAATGCGGGCGGATAGATGTAGGTGTTACGCACCATGAACTCCTTGAGAATATCGTTCTGGATAGTTCCGGCCATCTCCTCGAGCTGAGCACCCTGTTCCAAACCTGCCACGATGTAGAAGGCCAGAATAGGCAGCACAGCACCGTTCATGGTCATGGAGACAGACATCTTGTTCAGGGGAATACCCGAGAACAGCACCTTCATGTTCTCCTCGTTACAGATACTTACACCAGCCTTACCCACGTCACCCACCACACGGGCGTTGTCAGGGTCGTAACCACGGTGTGTCGGCAGGTCGAAGGCTACAGAAAGGCCCTTCTGACCAGAAGCCAGGTTACGGCGATAGAAAGCGTTAGACTCCTCAGCCGTTGAGAATCCGGCATACTGACGGATGGTCCACGGGCGGAAGGGGTACATCATTGAGTACGGACCACGCAGATAGGGAGGAATACCTGCCGTGAAGTCGAGGTGTTCCATGCCCTCAAGGTCCTCTTTCGTATAGACGGGACGCACCTCGATGTGCTCGGGGGTCTTCTAGATATCAATATCTTTAAACTGTTTACGCATAATTCAAGTCTCCTATTCTTTAAATACCAAGTTTCTGATTATATTCTTTCAAAGTCTCGAGCACATTACACTTCACGTGAATGTAGTTCTCAATGCCGGCAGCCTTCAGGTCTTCCATGCAGGCAGGAGCACCAGCTACTACGAACATGGCACGGCCAGCAAGATACTGGAAGGCAGGGATAGCATACTCAGCATACTCATCGTCGCTGGAGCAGATGACCACGATGTCGGCCTTAGCCTCCAAAGCAGCATCAACACCCTCCTCGACGGACTTGAAGCCGAGGTTATCAATGACCTTGTAACCTGCACAGGCGAGGAAGTTGCAAGAGAACTGCGCACGAGCCTGGCGCATGGCAAGGTTGCCAATGGTCAGCATGAACGCCGTAGGAACCTTGGCGGCCTTCTCAGTAGCCAGGCGAAGGTCCTCGAAGTCTGAAGCCAGACGACTGGCCTTCAGCGCGGGCACATCAGCGTCGCCAGCGTGGGTTGCAACACAGTCGCAGCTTACCAACGGTTCTTTGCCCTCGCTCTTCTCCGTGAAGTTGGGGAACTGGTTGGTGCCCAGCAGGAACTCCTTACGCTTGGCAGCATCGCCGTGACGCTTCACGTTCGTGGCGTTGATATCGTCCTGTACGATGCCCTTCTTGACAGCCTCGAGGAAACCTCCCTCGTCCTCTATCTTCAGGAAAATCTTCCAAGCCTCCTGAGCCAACGCGTCAGTCAGGTGCTCAATGTAGTAAGAACCAGCCGACGGGTCAACGATACGGTCGAAGTGGCTCTCTTCCTTGATGAGCAGCTGCTGGTTACGGGCAATGCGCTCACTGAAGTCGTTGGGCTTCTCGTAAGGAGCATTGAACGGTGTGACCACCATCGAGTGGACACCACCAAGGGCGGCACTCATGGCCTCTGTCTGTGAACGCAGCAGATTGACGTAAGAATCGAACAAGGTCTGATTATACGTTGATGTAGAGGCGTTTATTACCATCTTGCAAGCACAGTCGCACTTGGGCTCATACTGCTTTACAATCTGTGCCCACAGCAGACGGGCTGCACGGAACTTCGCAATCTCCATGAAGTAGTTTTCAGAGATGCCCATGTAGAATTTGATCTTCTTGGCAGCAAGGTCCACATCAACACCAGCATCCACCAGCTGCTGCAGATACTCGTTACCCCATGAGAGGGCGTAACCCAGCTCCTGAACGATGTAGGCACCGCTGTTGTTCAGCAGGTCGCTGTGTACCATCACGCAGCGCAGGTTGGGATAATCCTTCAGCTTCTCAACGAGCTTGGGCATGTCGGGCAGCAGGAAGGAAGAATCCTTGCCCTTCATCAGCATGCGTTCGATGGGGTCGAAACCAAGACCACCCACAATCTTCTCCTTGTCATAGCCCATCTTGTCGAAATAGGCCACGAGCAGGTCGGCCAGCTCGAGAGCGTGACGCAGGCAGCCACGATAGCTTACCTCCACGATGTCGAGACGGATATCCTTCAGCAGCGCATCGATGTAGTCAGCGCTCACCTCGTCATGCCCCAGCTTGAAGCCGATACTGTCAACACCCTTCATCAGGATGTCGAGCGCCTTCTTGTTGGCAGCAACGGGGTCACCGCCTACGACAATGTTCTGACGGACATACCACTCGTTGGAGTCCTTTTTGTTACCACGTACGAACGGGAACTCTCCTGGCAGCGAGTCAGGAGTCTTCAAGTCCTTCAAGTCTTCACGACGATAGAAGGGCTGTACGTTAAAACCTTCGTTTGTTCTCCACACCAGACGCTTCTGGAAGTCTGCACCCTTCAGGTCAACCTCGATCTTATCGAGCCACTCCTGAGTTGTAGGCGCCTGAAACTCGGTGAAGAGTTTTTCTTTGTTTGCCATAGTGTACTTATTTAATAATTGATAAAGTTTGCGTTTTTAGCGACTGCAAAGATATACATATTTTTCGAAACAAAGCACTTTGAAGTGTGAAAGAATTAAAAAGTGAGCCATTCTGATGAAAATAGTTGCCTAAAATTTGCTCAAAACAATATAAAATGTGTAATTTTGCAGCGATTTAATCGTTAGTATATATATATGGAATCATTCGAATGGTTGACAAAACTCTTTACCTCAACTGAGTCAGTTGCCCACATCGCATTGCTGTATGCAATAGTGATTGCTATTGGTGTGTATCTGGGTAAACTCAAGATCTTTGGCATTTCACTGGGTGTTACCTTTGTGCTCTTTGCCGGTATTATAGTAGGACACATTTTCCACTATTACGGTATGACGGCAGCCCCCATTGACACGCTGACCTTTGTGCAAGACTTCGGACTTATCCTGTTTGTCTTTATGATTGGTCTGCAGGTGGGACCGGGTTTCTTCGAGAGCTTCGGCAAGGCAGGCATCAAGCTCAACGGACTAGCTGCAACGGCTATTCTGCTGAATATTCTCGTGATGTTTGCCTGTTACTACATCTTCTTCGACACCAGTGACAAGACAAACCTGCCCATGATGGTGGGTACGCTGTTTGGTGCAGTAACCAATACCCCCGGTCTTGGTGCTGCCAACGAGGCGCTGGCATCCATGAGGGACAGCTTTGGAGACAATCCGCCACAGATAGCATCGGCCTATGCCTGTGCCTACCCCTTGGGTGTGCTGGGTATTATTAACGCCACCATCCTCGTCAGGTACATCTGCAAGGTTCGCTTGGAGAAGGAAGAGGAATGCCTGAAGGCTATGGAAGAGACTGCAGCCAACAAGAAACCCTACAAGATGCACTTGGAAGTGACCAACAAATATTTGGAAGGCAAGACGCTGCTGCAGGTACATGACTTCCTGAACCGCGACTTCGTGGTGTCACGCATCGTACACGAGGGAGAGTTGTCAATCCCCAACCGCAACACTGTGTTCCACCTGGGCGACCAGATGCTCATCGTCTGTGCCGAGGCTGACCAGGAGGCTATCATGGCCTTCATTGGTCCGAAGCTCGACATTGACTTTGAACAGCAGGACCAGCCACTGGTGTCGAAGCGTATCCTCATCACCAACCCGAAAGTCAACGGCAAGACGCTGGGTGCCATGCACTTCTCCAGCGTACACGGCGTGAACGTCACACGTGTCACCCGTCACGGTATGGACCTCTTTGCCTCGGCCAGTCTTCCCCTGCAGGTGGGCGACCGCATCATGGCAGTAGGTCCTGAGGATGCCGTTGACCAGGTAGCCAACAAGATGGGTAACAGCATCCGCCGTCTGGATGCCCCCAACATCGCCACCATCTTCGTGGGCATCATCATTGGTATCATCTTCGGTTCGCTGCCTTTCATCCCAGGCATGCCACTCATGAAACTGGGTATTGCTGGCGGACCGCTGATTATCGCCATCCTCATCGGACGATACGGCTATAAGATTAAGCTCGTCACCTACACTACGACATCGGCCAATATGATGCTGCGCGAAATAGGTTTGGTGCTCTTCCTGGCATCAGTAGGTATCAAAGCCGGTGCCAACTTCTACGACACGGTGATGACGGGTGACGGACTGCTATACGTGCTGACGGGCTTCCTCATCACTATTATACCTATATTAATAGTAGGACCCATAGCTCGCATGCGTTACAAGTTCAACTACTTCACCATCATGGGTATGATAGCCGGTACCTATACTGACCCGCCTGCACTGGCTTATGCCAACAGCGTATGCTCAAAGGAGGCACCTGCCGTGGGCTACTCGACGGTCTATCCGCTGTCGATGTTCCTGCGCATCTTTACCGCACAGATACTGATTCTGTTCTTCTGCGGATGACAGTAAAATGATATTAATACAAGCAACATAGAGAGAATATGAAAAGAAACGGATTACTGATTGGCGCCTTGCTGCTGGCCGCCACTTCGCAGATGCACGCCCAGATGGACGCAAGCATCAAGCTCAACGAAGTGATGACGGTCAACAGCAACAGCCTGCAGGACGAATACGGCCAACGTGAAGCGTGGCTGGAAATTGAGAATATCTCCTACTCCACCTACAACATCCGAGGCATGTACATCACCACGGACAAAACCGTACTCGACCAGCAGATGAGCGTGCCTGAGCGTATCAAGCGCATGAGTATCATTCCTAACGGGGATGAGCGAACGAACTTGAGCGGAAAGAAAAACATTGTGTTCTTCCTGAACAGCAAACCCAACCTTGGAGCACTACATCTCAACGTCAAGGTTAACGTGGAAGAGCCCGTTTGGATTGCACTCTACAACGGCAATGCCACACAGCTCATCGACTCCATCACAGTGCCTGTGCTACAGGCAGACCAGTCGTTTGCACGCATCAGTAACAACGGAGTGGCTGCAGACTGGGAGGTCAAGTCGGGCGACCGCGTGACACCTGACATTTCGAACATCACCACTGTCAGCGAGTCAAAGATCGAGAAGTTCAAACGAGAAGACCCACACGGCTTCGGTATGGCTCTCATGGCGATGGGCATCGTGTTCTTCTGCCTGGCACTGCTGTGGCTCTTCTTCACTATCTTCGGCTCCATCATGAAACATCAGGAAACCGCTAAGAAAGTAGCTCACCAGCAACCCATCAAGCCCATTACCAAGACTGTGGAGAAGACGATGGAAGTGGGACACAAGACTGGTGTCATGCTGAAGGAAGGTTTTGATACCAAGGGTATTGACCGCGAAGTATATATGGCAGTCATCGGCTTGGCACTGCGCCAGTATGAAGATGATATCCACGACGTAGAGAGTGGCGTTATCACGATTAAGCCAAAAGACACAGGCTGGGATGACGAATACAGTCAGATGACTCACCTGCACGAGGCTTTCATTCCTTTAAAACATGATGCTCCAAACATTCCAACAACTCCGGAACTAAAGTAATTATCAAGATGAAAAAATATCAATATAAAGTGCAAGGCGTTGACTACGAGGTAGAAATCGCCGAGGTAGAAGGCAGAATTGCCAAAGTGAACGTAAATGGCATCCCCTTTGAAATTGAGATGCAGAAACCCATTAATGCCGCTAAGCATCCTGCATTGGCCGCCGCCAAGCCCAAGGTTGAGCCTGTAGCAGAAGTTAGTCAACAGCCAGCAGCCAACCCACAGCCTGTTGCCGCTGCTCCACAGCCGGCAGCTGCAAGTGCACAGCCTGTTGCAGGTGGCAACGCTGTCAAGGCTCCACTTCCCGGCACTATTACGGACATCAAGGTCAGCGTAGGCCAACAGGTCAACGCAGGTGATATCGTCATCGTGCTGGAGGCCATGAAGATGCAAAACAACATCGAGGCCGAGAGTGCAGGAACCATCAAAGCCATCAATGTCAACAGGGGCGACTCCGTCATGGAGGGTGCAGTGTTGTTGACCATTGGATAATTCTGATTGACAGAAAATTGATAATTGACAATTATGGGATTTATAAACTTCATAGCAGAAAACTTCAATGAGTTTCTCACCTATACAGGCTTTGCCAATGCTTCGGTGGGTAATCTCATCATGATTATCGTAGGAGCCCTGCTCATCTATCTGGCCATCCGCAAGGACTTTGAGCCATTGCTGCTAGTGCCTATCGGACTGGGTATTATACTGGGTAACATTCCGTTCCGTGCTGATGCGGGATTGGAGATAGGACTCTACGAGGACAATTCCGTGCTTAACTTCTTCTATCAAGGCGTAAAGCTCGGATGGTATCCCCCACTCGTCTTTCTTGGCATCGGAGCCATGACCGACTTCTCCGCACTCATTGCCAACCCGAAGCTGGTACTCATCGGAGCTGCCGCACAGTTTGGCATCTTTGGTGCTTACATGACGGCACTGGCACTTGGCTTTGAACCTAACCAGGCGGCAGGTATTGCCATCATCGGCGGTGCCGACGGTCCTACGGCCATCTTCCTGAGCTCGAAACTGAGTCCAAACCTGATGGGTGCCATCGCAGTGTGTGCCTATTCCTACATGGCGCTCGTACCACTGATTCAGCCCCCCTTGATGCGTCTGCTCACCACCAAGAAGGAGCGTGTCATCAAGATGAAACCTGCCCGTGAGGTCAGCCAAACGGAGCGTATCCTGTTCCCCATCATCGGACTGTTGCTCACCACGTTTATTGTGCCGTCCGGACTTCCCCTGTTAGGTATGCTGTTCTTTGGCAATCTGCTCAAAGAAAGCGGCAAGACCACCCGTCTGGCCAAGACTGCAGGTTCTGCGCTGAACGACATTGTCGTCATGTTGCTGGGTCTCACTGTGGGCTGCTCCACACAGGCCAGCGAGTTCCTGACACTGAACACCATCTTCATCTTCTTTATCGGAGCCTGCGCTTTCATTCTTGCCACTATGAGCGGCGTCTGCTTCGTGAAGGTGATGAACCTCTTTTTGCCCAAGGACAAGAAACTCAATCCGCTTATTGGTAATGCCGGAGTATCGGCTGTACCTATGGCAGCACGCATCTCGAATAACCTCGGACTGGAATACGACCGCCACAACTTCCTGCTCATGCATGCCATGGGTCCAAACGTAGCTGGCGTCATCGGATCGGCCGTGGCTGCTGGTGCGCTATTAGGATTCCTGTCGTAAGGGACAAAAGACAACGGACAACAGACTCTGCCTATGGAATTTCCAAGATTAAACATATCACACTCCTTTGCCCGACGCTTGACATTTCGGGTAATGGTGACGGTTGTCATTATCTATATTGCCATCTTGGTGGTACTCGGTGCATTCACCTCGCTTGTCATGCTTGCAGAGGAAGCCGAGCTCTTGGACTACCAGATCGACATCGTAGAGATGAGTATCAAGGGAGAGCTGAACTCCGTTGAGACTGTTATCCGCAACAATACTCCTGACGTAGAAGAGTCTATAAATACTCAAAGGCCGGAGTACATGTATGAACTGACGCATGACATTGTCAGACTGAATCCTTCTATCTGTGGTTCAGCCATAGCCTTTAAACCCAATTTCTTCCCTTCTAAGGGCAAATACTACTCTCCATATACGTATCGTGACAGTGTGGGAAACATGCACGACAAACAATTAGGAAATGACAATTACGACTATTTCCAAATGGAGTGGTACAAGAAGGCGAAGGAAACGGGCAAGCCCTCCTGGAGCGAGCCCTACTTCGACGAGGGCGGCGGTAATATGGCAATGATTACCTGCTCCTATCCCGTAAAAGACAAAAACGACAGTGTATTTGCCATCATTACAGCCGATATGATGCTTGAGCAACTGACTGTGGTAGATACCAGGCATATCAGGGAAAATTACAAGAATGCCTATTGCTATATCATCTCCAGCAAAGGAACCGTCATCTCCCACCCTAACAAGGATTACATACTGAACTGTAACATGTTGGAATTGGCCAAAAAGACAGAAGATGACCGTGACGACAAGATGATTCAGGAGATGTTGGAAGGAAAAGACAGGTGGAGGTTTATCCATGAAGAAGATGGATATAAGATGATTTGCTTTGCACCACTCCACGATGTCAACGGATGGTCGATGGCTATTGTCTGTCCTTTGGAGGAGGTGCTTGCTCCGGCTATTGTTACGGCCATGCTTATTGTCGTCATCATGTTTATCGGACTGATACTTCTGTTTGCCTTCACCAACGGCACCATCAAGGCCATTGCCCGTCCGATGGAGAAGTTCGCGCAGTCTGCCGACGAAGTGGCCAAGGGCAACTACAATGCCAAACTGCCTATCATCACCTCCAAGGACGAGATGCTGCGCCTGCATGACTCATTTAAAGCCATGCAGCAGTCACTTGTTGAGCATATTGAGGAACTGAAGACCGTCAATGAGTCCAAAGGCCGTATTGAGAGTGAGTTACAGATTGCCCGCAGCATTCAGATGGGTATGCTCCCCAAAATCTATCCGCCATATCCTGATCGCGACGATATTGACATCTTCGGAGAACTGACCCCCGCCAAGGAAGTAGGTGGTGACCTGTACGATTTCTTCCTTCGTGACGAGAAGCTTTATTTCTGTATTGGCGACGTGTCGGGCAAGGGCGTTCCAGCTGCACTGGTAATGGCCGTAACTCGCACGCTGTTCCGCAACATTGCTGCCCATACATCAGCCCCCGACCGCATTGTCTATGCACTCAACAATTCCATAGCCGACAATAACGATTCCAACATGTTCGTCACCCTGTTCGTCGGGGTGCTCGATATGCCGACGGGACGCTTGCGATATTGCAATGCAGGTCACGACACCCCATTGCTCATTGGTAACACCGATATAGGCATGCTGCCCTGTGAGCCCAATCTGCCTGTAGGTATCGAAGCCGATTGGAATTACGTGCCACAAGAGACCATCCTCTTCCCGCATACCACGATTTTCCTTTATACTGACGGACTTACTGAGGCCGAGAACAGCCGTCTCGAACAGTTCCAGGACGGTCGGATCATAGAGGTTGCACAGCAGTCTGACCATGCTCCGATGCCATTGTTGAAAAACATGAAAGCTGCTGTTCAGGAATTTGTGGCAGGTGCTGAGGCAAACGATGATTTAACAATGCTAGCCATACAATATATGCATGAACAGAACAAGAATGTTGTTTTGCAAAAAGACATTTCACTGCCTAACGACATCAACACCATCCCACAGTTAACGGCCTTTGTCGAAGAGGTTTGCGAAGCCGTTGGCTATGACATGAGTACCACCATGAGCCTCAATCTGGCTCTTGAGGAAGCAGTTGTTAACGTGATGAACTATGCATATCCCGCAGGAACCATTGGTGAAATCATCATCGAGGCACAGTGCAACGACCGCCGCCTGAAGTTTACCATTACCGACTGGGGTACTCCCTTCGACCCGACGGCCAGACAGGATGTTGATACTACTTTGTCAGTGGAAGACCGTCCTATCGGTGGCCTTGGCATCCACCTGGTACGACAGATTATGGACAGCATCAATTACGAACGTCTTGACGGCAAGAATGTGCTGACACTACGCAAGAAGGTCCCAGAAAAGGGCATTTAATGTTTTTTAACGGGCGCTTTATGGGGTAGTCATTGTTTTTTAATATATTTGCAAGTTGAAATAAAGAAATGACAGACGTCATATTATCCAGTTTCATCAGTCTATTTGCCCTATTTGGCAAGGAAGAGCAGGTAGATGAGGCACGGGCAAAGGAGATGCTCGTGAGCTATTTGCGTCATCATTTCGGAATACGTAACATCGGCCTTTATCTCGACCTCTACAGCGATATGCGCATGGCTTACGAGATGACGGACGACCTGAACAGCGAGGCTACTGTCAATGGTATCTGCTCCACCCTGCATGGTAAAATCAGGAAGGAAGAGGAATCGCTGTTGCTGCTTCGACTGATGGAGTTCTGCAGCAACGACGGTCTTCAGGCTGTGGACATGTTTGAGACTATGGCCCGCGAGTTCCACATCCCTGAGGAACAGTACAACGACTTCTACGACTACGTCAACAACATTCCGACAGAACGTGTCATACTTCATCACATAGAAGGCTTTGAGGGTACGTTGAAAACGCTGTTGGACAAAGTGACGGGTATGCTCATCTTCACATACATGGGTAATGATACCGTCATGCTGAACGATGTACCTGTGCTGGCTGGCACCTATCAAGTGTGGCAGCAGAGCAGCGTACTGAAGAGCACCAACGTGAATCCCGTCTATTATTCGTCTATCATTAGCACATACGAAGAAAAGCAGGGCGTTCAGGGAGACAAGAAAGAGGTACACTTCTGCGGATGCGATATCAATTTCCGCTTCCCCAATAGCGATAACGGCATGCACGACCTGACCTTCTCGCTGAAGAGTGGTGAACTGTTGGCTATCATGGGTGGCTCTGGCACAGGTAAGACCACGCTGCTCTCGTTGCTCAACGGCACGCTGAAACCTCAGGAAGGTACCATTACCATCAACGGACACAGCATCGAGGAGCCGGCAGTCAAGGACTTGATAGGCTTCGTGCCGCAGGACGATCTGCTTATTGAGGAGCTGACCGTTTATCAGAACCTGTGGTTCACGGCAAAACTGTGCTTCGAAGGACTGCCCGACGACGAACTGGACCGTCGTGTCATCAAGACGCTCAAGGACTTGGGTCTCGATGGCATCAAAGACCTGAAGGCAGGCTCTGCCATCAACAAGTACATATCCGGCGGACAACGCAAACGTCTGAATATCGCCTTGGAGCTGATACGCGAACCGGCTATTCTCTTCCTTGACGAGCCTACGTCAGGACTATCGTCAGCCGACACCGAGAAGGTCATCCTGCTACTTAAGGAACAGACGCTGAAAGGCAAGCTTATCGTGGTGAACATCCACCAGCCGTCAAGCGATGTCTATAAACTCTTCGACCGTCTGTGGTTGCTCGACAAAGGTGGCTACCCCGTCTATGACGGCAACCCCATCGATGCCATCACCTACTTCAAGGAAGCTGCCAACTATGCCGACGCTGAGACCAGCGCCTGTCCGACATGTGGCAACATGAATCCTGAAATCGTGCTCAACATCATTGACGAGAAGGCACTCAGCAATACTGGTGAGCCGTCAGAGGAACGCAAGATGACACCACAAGACTGGCATGAGCTGTACCTCAAGGAAAGAGTACACAATGAACAAGGCACAAAGCAGAAGGTGCAACCCACGCCATTGCCCGTTTCCGACCAGAAGCGGCCTAACGTGCTGAAGCAGTTTGCCATCTTCCTCTATCGTAACATCAAGACGAAGATTACCAACGTGCAGTACATCGCCATCACGCTGCTGGAGGCTCCGCTGCTGGCCATTATTTGTGCCATGCTTACCCGCTTTGCACCACCTGAGGGCTACACCGTCATGGACAACAAGAATCTGGTGAGCTATTTCTTCATGGCCATTATCGTGGCAACGTTCATTGGCATGAGCGGCTCGGCCGAGGAGATTATCAAGGACCGTGCACTGCTGAAGCGTGAGCATTTCCTCAATCTCTCGTACGGCAGCTATATCTGGTCGAAAATCATCTATATGGCAGGCGTCACACTCATTCAGACATTGCTGTTCATTGTTATTGGCAACACAATCATGGGACTGCACGGGCTGTTCTTCACATGGTGGCTCATCCTGTTCATCACGGCATTCCTTGCCGGTCTGACGGGACTGCTACTCTCACAGAACCTCAACTCGGTAGTCGCCATCTACATCACCATACCATTGCTGCTCATCCCGCAGATTCTGCTTTGCGGACTGGTGGTCAGCTTTACCGACCTGACACCCAACAGCAAGACCGGTAACGTACCACTGATAGGCGACATCATCCCCTCGCGCTGGTCTTACGAGGCACTGGCCGTCACCTCGTTTACCGACAATGAGTACGAGGCACAGTTCTTTGCCTTGGACAAGGAGAAGTACGAAACACAATTCTACAACATGGGCTTCCTCTACGAGCTCCAGTCACAGTTGGAGACATTGCACGACGAGCAGACCAAAGGTAAGCCAGTGAAGCCCGAGCACATGGACGTCATCCACGAGAACCTGCCCGTCATCACCGCCTATTGTGGCATGAAACCCTATCGGGGCAACGACTCCTACGAGTCGCTCAAGGCCTACATGAAGGATGCCGAGCACATCCTGGCAACCCGCAGCAATAAGGTCACGCTAAAGGCCGACGCACAGACGGCACAGATTATTCGCCGGAATGGAAAAGAAGCCCTGCTGCAGCTCAAGCGCGACAACTACAACCTGAAGCTTGAGGACTGTGTTGTCGGAGCCGACCAGCACAGCACGGTTCAGGTGGTAGAAAACACCATCGTACCACGCACAGGCATCATTTTCCTGACGCCGCAGAGCACGCTGGGTCGTGCACCGTTCTACAGCAGCGAGAAAATCCTCGGCTCTTGGCACTTCAAGACGCTCTGGTTCAACCTCGCCATGCTGCTGCTCATGTGCATCGTTGTTACGACACTGTTACAGACAAATATTATTTCAAAATTATTTAATAACTTTAATTTCAAAAAACAATGAAAAAATTATCAGTATTAGCTATTGCGTTTGCAGCTTTCGCTATGGCTGCTTGCACAGGACAAAAGGGTAATCAGACCACCGATGAGGCTGACAGCCTGAAGAGTTTTGAACAGGAGCAGATTGAGGCTAACATCAAGATGCAGATTGACAGTATCTCAGCCGAGCTCGGAAAGCTGGACAAGCTGCCCTTCCTCAAGGAGGGTGATGGTGGCATCACGCTGACCAAGGAAGAGAAGCAGGTTAAGCCTGAATATCTGCTCAATGCCAATGTTGCCGAAGAGGCTACCACACTGGCTGAGAAGTATCGCCTGCTGAGCGCACTGACAGTCGATAAGAAGATTGCAGCCCTCTACGAGATGCCTGTCGAGGACTATGACAAGGCTATCTCTAAGCTGTCTGCCGACATCAACGATCCTTCATTCAAGGCTCTCGAGGACACCAACTCTCTCTATGAGACCACCAACACCCTCTATGACGCCATGAACGAGAACGGTCGCATCAACTACTTCTGGCAGCTGGCAGCAGCTTCTCTCGTTGAGGAGCTCTATATTGTCAACCAGAACAGCGACAAGTTCCTCAGCGTATTCAACGACGAGGCTGCTTCTAACGTGACCTATCGCATCATCCTGCTACTCGACGCCATCCAGCGCCTGCAGGAGTATGACCCCGAAATCAAGCCTGTTGCCGAGGCACTGGCCCCTCTGAACGTGCTCAACGCCACATCAGTAGCAGAGCTGAAGACTCAGCTGGCTGAGGCCAAGTCTCACATCGAGGCTGCACGCAAGGCATTGGTGAAGTAAATTTTATTTCTCATGTGGAGTCAGGGAGCCCACTCCTTGACTCCACCTATAAAACAAAATAGAAATGACATTCGACATTCAAGAACTTAATGGTGGCATCACCGCATTCATTCGTGGCCGTCTGGACACACCGGCAGCAGTAAAGGCTCAACAGGAAATCACCCCACTGCTGCAAAACGCAGACAAGGTTATCACCCTCGACTGCAAAGAACTGGAGTACATCAGCTCATCAGGTCTTCGTCTGTTCCTGACCATTCGCAAGGAGTCGGCCTCCAAGGGAGGCAAAGTTATCATTGAGAACATCAACGACGAAATCAAGAAGGTGTTCATGATGACTGGTTTCTTCAACCTCTTCGACATCCGTTAAGCAGCGTGAATCAGTACGGTCTTGACATACATAGCGAAGTGCTCTTGGCTGAGTATCACTCCCAACAGGCATTGTACAACAAGCTGTTGGAAGTGGTACGCAAGACCTTTACCGGTGTCATTCAGCAAAGTGGCATCGAGTTGAACAGCGTGGAGTGCCGCATCAAAACTGAGGCATCACTTGCCGGAAAGCTCAAGCGCAAGGGCTATAAATATGCTGCGCTGACTGACATTACCGACATTGTTGGTGCCCGCTTCATCACGTTCTTCAACGAGGACGTGGACCGCATAGCGTCCATGGCCGAACAGCTCTACGACATCGACTGGCAAAACTCTGTTGACAAACGTAAACAGCATAGCTTCAACAGCTTCGGCTATAACTCATTGCACTACATCTGCCGCGTGCCAAAGTCGCTCTTCTACGACGAGAACTTCCCCGAGCTCAACAACATACGCTTCGAGCTACAGATGCGTACCGCCCTGCAGCACGTCTGGTCAGCCATACAGCACGACATCGGCTACAAGACCGAGATTGACATTCCTGTAGAATATCAGCGCAGCCTGAGTCGCATGGCAGGACTGCTTGAGTTGGCCGACAACGAGTTCAGCCGCATCCGTAACGATATCACCGAATACCGGCGTCGCATGCAGAACCTCATGCAGCGAGGACGACTGGAAGAGGTGGCACTCGACGGTGACACCTTCAACAGCTACCTGAAGCAGCGTCCCTTCGACCGTCTGAACCGCAAGATTGCCTCCATCACACAGGCAGAGTTGCAGGAGACCAATTTCCACCCCTACTTGCGCGTACTCCGTCAGTTAGGCATGAAGACGCTGGGCGACGTGGAGCGCATGATCGAGGAAAACTCTGCCGATGCCTACCAGCTTGCGCTGTTCCAGCTGGGCAGTACCGACATTGACATCCTTTCCGAAACCATCGGGTTGCAGAACCTCTGCATCGTTACCATACTCAAGCAAGGTGGTGGTAAGCCGGGCATCAAACAGCTGTTTGATGACATCAACCGTCCGTCACCCCAGAACGACATGCTCGCTGCAATGGTAACCGAGCAGGCTTCCCGACTTTCCTTCATGAACAAATGACCCCTCGCATCGCCATCATTGACACCAACACGCTCGCAGCCATCGGCTTGCGGCAGATGCTGCAAAGCGTCATGCCCGTCATGACGGTCGATACCTTTTCCTCGTTCGACGAGTTCCAGTCGGCAGAGCCTGACCTTTACTTCCACTACTTCGTCAGCGCCACGGTCGTGCTTGAGCACAACGCCTGGTTTGCAGCCCATAGCCGGAAGACCATCGTGCTCACTACCCAACACACACCTGTCACCAGTTACCACGCAATCCATATCGACCTGCCCGAGCCGAAGCTCGTGCGCCAGCTCCTGGCCATTGCACAGCAGGGACACAGCGGAGGACGCAATCTCCCCGCTACGCCCTCCTCTCTCCATTCTCCTCTATCTCCTCGCGAGGTCGAAGTCCTGTCACTCATCGTTCAGGGTTTCATCAATAAAGAAATTGCCGAGCGTCTTCACATTGCTCTTGCCACGGTCGTTACCCATCGCAAGAACATCATGGAGAAACTTGGCCTGAAGAGTGTATCCGCGCTGACCATTTACGCTGTCATGCACGGATACGTTGATATCAACAGCATTTAGAGTTTGACGCTGCTGATGTCAACCAAACCATTAACAATTGCATAAATGGTAAGTCCTGCAGCGCTGTGTATCTGCAACTTACGGGCAATATTGCGACGGTGCGTAATGACGGTGTTCACGCTGATGCAGAGGTGGTCGGCTATCTCTTTGTTCTGCATGCCCTGCACCACACCTATAATCACATCCTTCTCACGGTCACTCAGCGCCTCACCCATGTCGGCACCGCCCTTGAACACCATGCTGGTAATGTTCTTGGTCACGTCGCTTTGCCGTGACTGACGCTCCAGCCTCCTGATGGCAGGCACGAAAATGCTGTCCTCCACCTGGGCATGCAGCTGTAGCCACTCCTCATTATTATATATGTCGTACAGCGTGGCCGTCAGCTGGTTGTTCAACTGCGTGTTCGACGGCAGATACTTGATAATCATCAGCTTCAGCTCCCTCAGCTTCTTGTCCGTACTCTCATGGTGCTTCGAGAACGTCTCAATGTTGTAGTCGCCCACGTAGCGGTTCTCCAGCAGCGACTGCACATAGGGGAACAGCGTCTTCTCCTCGTACTTCATGTGGCGGCGTATCTCGTGCGCATACTCGTCGTATAGCTTCAGTATGAGCCGTGCCAGATGGTCGTCAGCATCCAGACTCTCCTCCAGCTCCCTGCGTATGAAGGGCAGCTGGAAGTCCAGGTAATAGGTATGGCTGGCTTCCAGATAGTGCATCAGCGTGGGCACGTCAAGCTGTTCGTCATCCTCAAAGTGGCTATACCCATTAATGGTGAAGTTCACCACCGCCAGGAAGGTGTAAGTATCCACTTCATTCATTTCACAGGTCTCTTTGACGGTCTTGTCGCCGAAACCGAGGTTGATTCCGAATGAACCTAACGACTGTAGCAGGCTGTAATTGTCCTTGATGAGCGATATCATCTTGTCGTCGGCCTCATAAAGTTTCATCTGCTTCATAATAAATGATTATTTGCCTGCAAAGTTACGCATTATTTTTAACATACACAATCCCCATTATTAGGTATTTACAGGCTTTTTCATTATTTTTAGGTATTGCGGACATCGTGTCAAGTGACTACCTTTGCATCCCGAAAGGATAAAAGTTAAAATTCATAGAAAGTGAAACAGTTAGTATTATTTAGTATTCTTGCATTGTCGGTCTGTTCCGCAGGGGCGCAAACGGCCGACAGTGTGTTCTCTCACGAGCGTAGCCGCCTTAGCGTGGGCGGCTACGGTGAGGTGGGCTTCAGTCGTAACTTCTACAGCGACCACGTCAGCCGTTACAGCCAGCCCGAGTTGCATAAGGATGACCCCAGTCACGGACGCTTCGACATTCCACATGCCGTCATCTACCTGGGCTACGACTTCGGCGACGGCTGGAGTCTGGGTACGGAGATTGAGTTTGAGCATGGCGGCACCGGCTCTGCCACCGAGAAGGAGGACGAGGAAGGCGGTGAATGGGAGACCGAGATTGAGAAAGGCGGCGAGGTCGAGCTTGAGCAGTTCTGGATTCAGAAGTCGTTCGCACGCTACGCCAACATCCGTGTCGGACACATCGTGGTGCCTGTAGGCCTGAACAATGCCCATCATGAGCCGCTCAACTTCTTCACCGTCTATCGTCCCGAGGGCGAAAACACCATCATGCCCTCCACGTGGCACCAGACGGGCGTCTCGTTCTGGGGACGCTACAATGACTTCCGCTACGAGGCACAGCTGCTGGCGGGTCTCAATGCCGACAACTTCACCAACGTCAACTGGATTAAGAAAGGCCCCAAGTCGCCCGTTGAGTTCGACATCGCCAACAAGTACGGCGTAGCACTGCGCATTGACAACTACACCGTACCCGGCTTGCGCATCGGCCTTAGCGGATACTACGGCCACAGCATCGGCAACACTTACCCCAACGATGCCAACGGCGCCGGAGCCACCTACAAGGGACGCGTGGCCATCGGCTCCTTCGACTTCACCTACAAGGCTCACAACTGGATTGTGCGCGGACAGGCCGACTACGGCTATCTGGGCAATGCCGGCGAGCTGAAGTACATGTATAACCGTCTGAACTCCAAGTCTCCCTACAAGCACTCGGCCTTCGTCAGCGGCAACGCCTATGCTGTGGGCATCGAGGCGGGCTACGACGTCTTCTCACAGATCGTGAGCCTGCGCCAGAAGGGACAGAAGTTCTACGTCTTCGGACGCTACGAGCAGTACAACCCCTATGCCAGCCAGACCAGCAGCACGGCCTACGATTACACCGAGGTGAAGCGCCTGGCTGCCGGCATCAACTACAAGCCCATTCCGCAGATTGTCATCAAGGCGGAGTATTCGTACCGTTTCCTCAAGTCGCTCTACAACGACGAGCCCAGCCTGAACATCGGCGTGGCCTACGAGGGAATGTTCCTGTAAAGGTAAAAGGGTACAAAAGTAAAAAGGTAAAAAAGTAAATGATAAATATAAACACAACTATGAACAAGATTTTGATTCTGTCAGCCGGCGTCCTCATGGGCGCCCTGACGCTGTCTTCATGCAGCAGCAGCGACGACAACAACGGGGGCGAGACTCCCACTCCCGACGATTTCAACATTGTTATGACAACACCCATCGTTGACCAGGAGACCTATCCTGCCAACACCGTTGCCGCCAACTACAGCAACAAGACGTTCGGTCAGCAGGCCATCGACGGCTGCACCAAGCTCGTCGCTCAGCTCGAGGCTGCCAATGCTGCCATCGCCTCTGCCAAGCTCACCGAGGCACAGGAGGCTTACCTGCGCGAGGTACTCAAGGTGCTCGTCAGCAATGTCATCGTGCCTACCTACACCCGTCTGGCCGACAGCACTGAGGACCTGGAGAAGACGCTCCACGGACTGACCGTCAACACCATCACACAGGAACAGATCGATAAGGCATGCGACGACTTCAAGGCTGCACGTCTCTACTGGGAGCAGAGCGAGGCGTTCCTCGGCGGTGCTGCTTCCGACTTCGACATCGACCCCACTATCGACTCATGGCCGCTCAACCGTTCGCTCCTCCTGAGCTACTTCAACAACGGTATGAACGACGAGATGCTCGACGATGCCACCATCCTCGGCTTCCACGCCCTCGAGTTCATCCTCTTCCGCGACGGACAGCCGCGTAAGGTCGCCGAGCTGAAGGGCAACGACACCTATAAGAACTTCGAGCAGATTACCGGTGCTCAGGAGCTGGCCTACGCACAGACCATCTGCACCCTGCTCAAGGAGCGCACGTTCCAGCTGCAGGTTGCCTGGGAGGGCGAGACCAAGGCTAACGCCGCCCGCGTCAGCGTGGTCAAGACTGCCGGTCTCGACATCGTCACCGAGCGCGGCCTCTCCTATGGTGAGAACCTCGCACAGGCAGGCATCAGCGGCTCTGGCAGCACGTTTACCACGCTGAAGTCAGCCATTGCCCAGGTGCTCGCACTCGACGAGGGTTCGTGCGTGGCCATCTGCAACGAGGTGGGTACGGCCAAGATTGCTAACCCCTTCGCAAATGGTGACGTCTCCTACGTGGAGTCGCCTTACAGCTACAACTCCATCACCGACTTCCGCGACAACATCCGAAGCATCCGTAACGTCTGGCTGGGCAGCACCGACCGCACCGCCAACCGTTACAGCTTCCATACCTTCTTTGCCAGCGTCAAGAGCGACGTCGTCAACACCCAGGTTGAGCAGGGCTACGTCAGCGCCATCGAGGCCATCAGCAACATGCCTGCTCCCTTCGTGAAGTATTGCTGCACCATTTGGAACATTGATTTTGATGACGATGACGAATATTAGAATAAAGCTGTTACTCCTGCTGGCCGCAGCCGTAGTGCTCGCGGGCTGTAAGGATGATAACGACGCTTCAGGTCTCGGACCGCTGGTTCCCGAAGAGAGCGAGTTTGGCAAGGCCAACGAGGTATTCTCTGCTGAAGAGTGGTACCCGGGCGGCGAGCTCGGCACCACCGAGAAGGCGAGCTACTCCGCACCCGCCCCTGCCGTGCTTAACGTCAGCGGCATGGAAGCAGACTTCATTACCGGTGAGGACTTCTTCGAGCACCTCTACACCTTCGACGTGGCACCCCGCAAGGGTCTCGGACCGGCCTGGGTGCGCAACAGCTGCATCGCCTGCCACCCCAGCTACGGTCACGGCAAGCGGCAGACCGAGTACCGTGCCAACCAGATTGGCAACGGCTACCTTCTCGTCATCTACCATCCTAACGAGGCTTATACCGAGGACGGCGTGCGCTACACCACAGCGCCCTCCAGCTATATTGCCGAGGTCACGGGCATGCCGCAGACAGCTGCCATGCAGCCCTTCAAGGCGCCCATCGACGAGTCGCAGATCTCCATCGAGTGGCGCACCGTCACCTCCATGCCCAGCGGACTTAGCATGACCTTCCCCGACGGTGAGCAGTATTCGCTCATCTATCCTGAGGTCAGCATCCCCGCCACGGCGTTCAACACCGACCCCGTGCCCACCAACTACGAGGTTCGTCTGGAATCCACCATCGGCATCTACGGCACGGGACTGCTCGATGCCATCACCGATGACGATATGCGCGAGCAGTACCGCAAGGAGGCGCCCTACGTCAGTCTGAACCCCGCCATGTGGGACAAGGAGGCTAACGACTTCGCCTCCACGGCCTACTACTCGGCACCTTACAATGACCTCGGCACGTTCCGCGGCTCCCACGGTCCCGTCAAGCGCTTCACCTACGCCATGACGCGCGGCTCGCTGCAGGACGGTGCAGGTGCTAACGCCATCTGGAACATCACCAACGTCACACGCTCCGACCGCCACTGGCTCTACAGCACCACCGCGTGGGCGAAGAAGCAGAGCCAGGACGCAGAGGTCGTGGCTTACATCAAGGAGCACGGACAGTCCTCCACCAGCATTCTGCATCCCTACTATGCCGACGGCACCGACGAGGGCATCCGCCAGCGTGTCGAGGATGTGCTGAGCTGCGTGTCCATCGCCAAGCAGGAGACGTTCCGTAAGTACCTGCTCGAGGGTGCACCCTACAATGGCGAGGAAGAGATGAGCGACAAGCAGTATTACCAGTTCATGGTGTGGCACCGAGGACTCGCCGTGCCTGCCGCCCGCAATCTCAACGACGAGTATGTCAAACGCGGCAAGCAGCTGTTCCAGCAGATGGGCTGCGCCCAGTGCCACCGTCCCTCGTGGAAGACCGGCGACGATAACATGTGGGTTGATGCCAGCACCAAGGCCTACGCCGACGCTACGGGTAAGGTCAAGGACGGCGACTACACGAAGATGCTGCCCAAGTATCCTAATCAGACAATCTGGCCCTATACCGATATGGTACAGCACCGTCTCTTCATGGAGAACGACATCCGCACCGGCTGGTGCCGCACTACCCCACTCTGGGGCCGCGGACTGTCACGCCTGCTCACGGGAGCCGACGACCGCCTGCACGACTGTCGCGCACGCACCGTTGTCGAAGCTATCATGTGGCACGGCTACAGCCGTCAGTCCGATGCCTTCAAGGCCACCCAGCAGTTCTATAACCTGCCCAAGAAGGATCGCGATGCCGTCGTGAAGTTCATTGAGGCCATTTAAGAATAGATAAGGGGCGTTCATGCGATAACAAAACGCCGTTTACTTGATAGGCGCCGAGTTGTTGGGACGGAAAGCGCCAGTTTAAGGGATAATGGACCAAGGGCGTACGTTCAAAATGTTTTGAGCGGACGGTCAAAATGCTTTGAGCACGCGCTCTATTCGTTTTGACCGCCCGCTCAAATCCTGTCAAATAGGGGCTATCCTCTCCGTTAGTATGATGTGGCAAAGATACGACTTTATTTTCAGAATTGCAAGTTTTATTTGATATTTTTTTATCGTTCATGATATTATATCCGAACATCAAATTATGGACTCCTATATATATATAAATAAGGTGTAGGGACAAGAAAGGAGGAAAAAGAAGGAAAAAGGGGCAAAAAGGGAGAGAAAAAGGGGGTAAAAAGCAGGAAAATCGTAAATTTTCAAAAAAAATTGCAGAAAGTTTTTTGTTTTACGTTGAAAATCAGTATCTTTGCACTCCGATTTTGAAACTAGTAATAATTAACAACAAGTAAAACAGTATGACAAAAGCTGATATCATCAACAACATCGCAACGCAGACAGGTCTGCCCAAGAAGGATGTTTCTGTAGCAGTGGAGTCCTTCATGGAGGAGCTCCGCCAGTCACTCATCAACAAGGAGAACGTGTATCTTCGCGGTTTCGGTAGCTTCATCGTAAAGCACCGCGCCCAGAAAACTGCCCGTAACATCTCTAAGAACACGACCATCGTGATCGACGCTCACGACATGCCGGCCTTCAAGCCCGCCAAGAGCTTCGTTGAGAAGATGAAGTAGTTGACAGAGATTGAGTTTAAAGTTAAAAAGTTTATATAGTAAGTATTATGCCAAACGGAAAGAAAAAGAAGGGCCACAAGATGGCTACGCACAAGCGTAAAAAGAGACTGAGAAAGAATCGTCATAAGAGCAAGTAAGTCTCGGAACAGCGAAATGAAAGGAGTGTGCCGCAATGCCTGCAAGGGCGGAGGGCACACCCTTTTACGTTATTTTAGTAAAACACAAACAAGTAACCCAAACAGATGACAAGCGAAGTAATTATCGACGTCCAACCGAAGGACATATCGATTGCGCTGCTCGAAGACAAGGAACTGGTGGAATACCAGAAGGAGACGCGGTCGGCATCGTTCGCGGTGGGCAACATCTACGTGGCAAAGGTGAAGAAGCTGATGCCCGGGCTGAATGCATGCTTCGTTGATGTGGGGGCAGAGCGCGTGGCGTTCCTGCACTATCTGGACTTGGGGCTTCAATTCGGCTCTTACGAAAAGTATCTGAAACAGGTACAGAGCGACAGAAAGAAACTTTATCCGATCAGTAAGGCAACACACGTGCCCGACCTGCCGAAAGATGGCAGCATTGCCAACACGCTGAAGGTTGGCCAGGAGGTGATGGTGCAGGTGGTGAAGGAGCCCATCAACACGAAGGGTCCGCGCCTGACCTGCGAACTGAGCTTCGCGGGACGTTACATCGTGCTGATTCCCTTCAACGATAAGGTTTCGGTTTCTTCAAAAATCAAGAAAAGCGAAGAACGGGCGCGCCTGAAGCAGCTCATGCAGAGCATCAGGCCGAAGAACTTCGGAATCATTGTAAGGACGTCGGCCGAGGGCAAGCGTGTGGCTGAGCTCGACACGGAACTGAAGATTCTGATGAAGCGTTGGGAGGACGCCATCACGAAGGTACAGAAGACGACGGAACGTCCGCAGCTGGTGTTCGAAGAGACGAGCCGTGCCGTTGCACTGCTCAGAGACCTGTTCAACCCGACGTATGACGGCATCTGCGTCAACGATGAGGAGATTTTCCAGCAGATCAAGGACTACGTGGGACTCATTGCCCCCGAGAAGGTGAACATTGTCAAGCGCTACACGGGCACGGTGCCCATCTTCGACAACTTCAACGTCACGAAACAGCTGAAGTCGTCGTTCGGCAAGACCGTGAACTACAAGCGCGGTGCCTACCTCATCATTGAGCATACGGAAGCCATGCATGTGGTCGATGTGAACAGCGGTACCCGTATCAAGAAGGAAAACGGTCAGGAAGCCAATGCGCTGGAGACGAACCTGGGTGCAGCCGACGAGCTGGCACGCCAGCTGCGCCTGCGCGACATGGGTGGCATCATCGTCGTTGACTTCATCGACATGAACCTGGCAGAAGACCGCCAGTTGCTGTACGAACGCATGTGTAAGAACATGCAGAAGGACCGCGCAAGACATAACATCCTGCCGCTGTCGAAGTTCGGGCTGATGCAGATTACGCGTCAGCGCGTGCGTCCGGCTATGGATGTCAACGTGGAAGAAACCTGTCCCACCTGCTTCGGCAAGGGAAAGATCAAGTCGTCGATACTTTTCACCGACCAACTGGAGAGCAAGATTGACCGCCTCGTGAACAAGATAGGCATCAAGCGATTCACGCTGCACGTACACCCGTACGTAGCTGCCTACATCAACCAGGGACTGGTGTCGCTGAAACGACGCTGGCAGATGAAGTACGGATTCGGCATCAACGTCATCTCCTCGCAGAAGCTGGCCTTCCTGCAGTACGAATTCTACGACAAGAAGGGCGAGTTTATCGATATGCAAGAGGAGACGGATAAGTAAGACCCCTCCATCCTCCCCTGTTTAGGGGAGGCTCAGACCCTACCAAACCTCCCCTGTTTAGGGGAGGCTTTTGAAAGAAGAAAAGGAGAGATAAATATGATAGTGATTAAGATTATATTCTGGCTGTGCCTGGCGCTGGTGTTCTACACGTACATCGGCTACGGCATTGTGCTTGCGATACTCGTAGGCCTGAAGAGGGCGTTCGGCAAGAAACGGCTGAAGCAGCCGCTGCCCAGCGACATTGACCTGCCCGAGGTGACGCTCATGATCTGCGCCTACAACGAGGAGGACATCGTGGCGTCGAAGATGGAAAACACGCACCGTCTGAACTACCCGAAAGGGAAGCTGAAGGTGATGTGGGTGACCGACGGCTCGAACGACAGCACGAACGAACGGCTGGCGGCCTACGAGGACGTGACGGTGGTATATAAGCCTGAGCGTGAAGGCAAGACGGCTGCCCTGAACCACGGCATCAAGAGCGTGGAGACGCCACTGGTCATCATGACCGACGCGAACACCATGCTGAACGCCGACTGCGTGCGCGAGGTGGTGCGCTGCTTCATGGACCCGAAGGTGGCTTGCGTTGCCGGCGAGAAGCGTGTCATGGCCCGCAGCGAGGGAGAAACCGTTGCTGAAGGCGCCAAAAAAGACAATGGACAGGCCGTTGCCGCAGGCGAAGGCCTCTATTGGAAGTACGAGAGCACGCTGAAACTACTGGACAGCGAGCTTTACTCAGCCATGGGTGCTGCAGGCGAGCTGTGTGCCATACGTACCCCACTCTATCGTGAGATGCCGAAGGACACGCTGCTTGACGACTTCATCATGTCGATGCTGCTCGTGGATGAAGGCAACCGCATAGCCTATACTGCCGATGCCTACGCCATGGAATACGGATCGGCAGACTTCACCGAGGAGTCGAAACGCAAGCGACGCATTGCTGCCGGAGGACTGCAGAGCACCTGGCGCCTGCGCCGTATGCTCAACCCCTTCCGCCAGCCCGTAGTGGCATTCCAGCTGCTGTCACACCGTGTGCTGCGCTGGACCATCACGCCGTTTGCACTCCTGGCACTCGTGCCGCAGAACATCATTATCGTGGCGCTGGGAGGGTGTATGATTTACACCGTCATACTGGCCTTGCAGGCACTGTTCTGGCTGGCTGCACTGGCAGGCTGGCTGATGGCTCGAAGCGGCAAGAAGAACAAGCTGCTGTACATTCCATATTACTTTGTGTTCATGAATGTTAACGTGTTTCGTGGAATGGCTTATTTAAGGAGTCACAAGAGCAACGGAGCATGGGAAAAAGCCAAGAGAGGATAGCCCTTTTCTACCCCTGAACGAGGAGAGGCAAAAAGCCCCCAAAAGGTAAAAAAAGTTAAGGGGTAGAAAATTATCCTCTCTCCTCTCTTCTCTTTCCTCTTTTTTTCGTATCTTTGCAAAGAATACTACTCAATAGTAAAATGGAACAAGACGAGAAAGAGATTTTATTACAGAAATTAGCCGAGGCAAGCCAGCGACTACAACAGGCAAACAACAAGCTGGACGAAGCTGAAAGAAGGCTCAAAGAGTACGAAGCAAAGACACAGCAGGCAGAGAAAGCAAGCCGCATGAAGTCATTGTTCCTTGCTAACATGAGTCATGAAATCCGTACCCCCTTGAATGCCATCGAGGGTTTCTCACGTATTATGTGTGAAACCGAATCTCAAGAGGAACGCTCGAAGTTCATGGAGATTATTGAGAGTAACAACACCCGTCTGTTGAGCTTGATTAACGAGATTCTGGACCTGTCGCGAGTAGAGGCAGGTGAAATCAACATCAAGAAGACAAAAACCGACCTCAATCAGTTGTGTCAGGGACTCAAGCAACTGTTCAAGTTCCGCTGTCCGGACAGCGTCGATATGGTATGGAGCAAACCGACGATGAATGTGACGCTGAACACCGACGAGAACCGTCTGACACAGGTGTTCTCGAACCTCATCAGCAATGCGCTGAAGCATACCGCCAGCGGTAGCATCACCTACGGATACCGACTCATCAACGACGGTCAGGACGTGGAGTTCTACGTGACTGACACGGGTTCGGGCATTGCACCGGAGGACCTGCCCAACATCTTCAAGACCTACATGTCGAAAGATGCTGAAAACATGGCCGGCTACGGACTGGGCCTGCCGCTCAGCAAGATTATCGTTGAGAAGCTGGGAGGAAGCATTCATGTGAAGTCAGAACTGGGAAGGGGTTCAACCTTCACGTTCAACATACCTTTCGAGGGAACCATCGGCGGACTGCACAAGAACAGCCGCGTCACCACCAACTCGCGCACCATCCGCGTCAGCACGAAGACCAACACCCAGGACTTGAAGCTGGTGCTCGTGGCAGAAGACGAAGACAGCAACTTCGAGCTGGTGAAGATTGTGCTGTCCAAGCGCTACAGACTGATACGTGCCAAGAACGGCATCGAGGCTGTGACGCTGACCGAGGACGAGAAGCCCGACCTGGTGCTGATGGACATCCGCATGCCCGAGATGGGCGGACTCGATGCCACGCGCATCATCAAGGAGGTGCATCAGGACACGCCCGTCATTGCCCTCAGCGCATTTGCCTTCGACGAGAACATCCGCGAGGCCAAGGCTGCCGGTTGCGACGACTTCCTGGCGAAACCCTTCCGTGTGGAGGATTTGCTTGACATTGTTGAAAAATACATATCTGAATAATAAATACATCGACCATGGGAAAATTAGCTGTCTATCGGTATTTCGCTCTTATGTTCCTCATCATCAGCATCGTGGTGGCAGTATTCACGTTTGCCGGACTCTTTGGCGGACGCGTTGACCCCATGGGTAACACGGCCATGGCCATGCTCGTCTATATACTGCCCGTGCTCATCGGCGCGAACATACTGCTGGTCATCTACTGGATAATAAGACGCAAGTGGCTATACATGCTTATTCCCATCATACCGATACTCTGCTGCATCCCGTACATGGGCACGCTCTACCAGTTGCGTGGCAAGGTGTCGGAAGCTGATGCCGACGCACAGAAAGGCATAACGGTTGCAACGTACAACGTGCTGTCGTTCGGACGTGAGACCTCAGGATTCAAGGCCGAGGACATCCTGGCAGAGATGAAGCGCCAGAAGGTTGACGTGTTCTGCATCCAGGAGTATGAGGACGTCAGCGGTGACAAGCGCAACTCCACGAAGTACAAGGAATACTTCCCCTACATGGTCCAAGGACGACAGGACATGGTTATCTACAGCCGCTACCCCATCAAGGAAACTAAGAACATGGACTTCGGCGACATGGGCGAGGACTATGCCCGAACCACCAACAACAGTGCGATGTGGGCCGACATTGATGTGAAGGGAAAAGTCATCCGTGTGATCAACGCTCATCTGGAGACTACGGGATTCAACCGTACCCTCCATGTGGCAGGAAAGATGATGACCAACGGACAGACGGTGGAGAACAACAAACTGATAGAAGCTATCTACGGACACTACACATACGGCATGGTGATACGTGCAGGACAGGCACGAATGGTGGCTAACGAGGTGGCCATGAGCAACGTCCCCTGCATTGTATGCGGCGACTTCAACGACGTGCCCTACTCATACACTTACCACACCATGCTGGGTAATTTGGTGGATGGTTTCAAGGAGTGCGGAAGCGGATTCATGTACACCTTCCGTGAACCCAAGAAGCCTTTCCGCATTGACTACATCTTCCACGACGAAAAGATGGAAGGCATCACCTACTACACGAAGGACTTGTCTTATTCAGACCACCTGCCCGTCTTCATGAAGATAGCACTTTAAGACAGTACTTTAAAGCGAACCCTGAACGTTTTTTCATGCTCGTCCCAATTGGTGCCGAGCATCTCGAAGCGTCCAATCTGCGACGTTGAGCGTACATGTTTGCCAATACACGGGCAGACATCGTAGTCGCCGATGCGCACCAGCCGTATGGTCTCGCTGGCATCTTCGGGCAGACGGTCAAGCGACACGCCCTCAGGCAGGTCGTCCTGTGTGACGAACTCAAAGGTCACCGGCAGGTCTTCGTCAATGAGCCGCTGTATCTCACGCTCAATATCCCGTTCCTCCTGACGCGAAGGCTTATGGTCAAGACGGAACGACATCTTGCTCTTCTTACGTTCTATGTGTGCATTGAACGAACGCTCACAACCAAACAGCCGTATCATGGTCTGGTTCAAGAGGTGTTCCGCCGTGTGTGCCGGCGGAAACTCCTCTTTATGATGCTTGTTCAAGATATAGTCGTCGTTCATTTCTTCTTTGCTGCTGAGAATTTCATTTTCAGTACACAACAGCCGTTGGCCTCGAGCTGCAGGGCCACACAGCTGTCCTTCTGCAACAGGACGTTCTGCTTCTTGCCGCTGAGCAGGTCGGTAGCGGAAATCTTCTTCTCGGGAATACCGAGGAAGTCGAAGGCATGTGCCGGCAGGTTGACGGCAATGCTGACAGCACGGTCGTCGAAGTTGGCAGCCACCAGCAGCAGTTCGTTGTCGGCCTTTCGCAAGAAGACGTACTGACGATCCAGATGGCCGTTGACGTACATTAAGTCGAAGAAGAATCCCTCGCAGACAGCATTCTCCGTCGTGGCAATCTTCAGCACTTTCTTGTGCAGGTCATAGATAAGCTGTTCGTCATCACTTAGCGACTTCCATGCAGCACGGCAGATGGTATCCACACTCCAATAGTCGAAGATGGTGGTGCGTCCGTCGTGTCCGCTGAAGCCTTCCTTGTCCATGCCCCGCTCACCGTATTCCTCGCCGAAGTAGAGCATAAACGGGTTCTGCTGCATCAGCGCAGAAGCCACCAGTCCGGGAATACCCTTCAGTCCGTTACCGGCAAAGAAAGCACTGGCTACACGCTGCTCGTCATGATTCTCAAGGAAATAGAGCATGTGGTCGCGGATGTCGTCGGTAGCCTGCCATGCGCCGGTGATGGCCGAAGCAGGTGCCTGGTGACAGATGACGGCACGCATCGTGTCGTACATACCCACCTTGTCGTAAAGGTAGTCAAAACCGCTGGCGATATAATGACGGTACTCGGCAGGGTTATACACCTCGCCGATGAACCTGATGTCGGGGAATTTCTTGCGAACCTTGGCGGTAGCGTATGCCCAGAACTCTGCAGGCACCATCTCGGCCATGTCGCAACGGAAAGCATCTACCTGCTTACCTGCCCAGAAGAGCAGGATGTCAGTCATCTTCTTCCACGTCGAAGGCACAGGGTCGAAGTGCCCCACCCTTCCGGCATAGTAGTCAACACCGTAGTTCAGCTTCACGGTCTCGTACCAGTCGTTACGTCCGGGCGCATTGCTGAAGACATCGTTACCCGTAGCCTTGGCAGGTTCCTCCAAGTAAGGCTCCGGAGCGCCATGATAAAGGTCGAAGTACGGCGCAAAGCTCTGTCCGGGACAATAATAGAAGTTGTTCTGTGGCGAGAAGCCCTGCTGCGGGTCGTCACCCTGTCCGAGGTCCTTGACGCCCTTGGGCTTGCAGAGGGAGTGGTACTCGCGCGCCACGTGATTGGGTACAAAGTCTATGACGACTTTCATCCCCGCCTTGTGGGTTCGCGACACGAGCTGCTCAAACTCCGCCATGCGCTGATTGACATCGACAGCCAGATCAGGGTCAATATCGTAGTAGTCCATGACGGCATAGGGAGAGCCAGCCTCGCCTTTCACCACAGCGGGATGGTTGCGGGGGATGCCGAAGTGCGAGTAGTCGGTGTTGGTGGCATGACGCAGCACACCGGTAAACCACACATGCGTGGTACCGAGCTGAGCTATCTGCTTCAGCGCAGCATCCGTCACGTCGTTCATCTTGCCACAACCGTTTTCGGCAATCGTACCGTTCTCTTGTCGAGTCGTATTACGATTGCCGAAAAGACGTGTGAATATCTGATAGATAATAACCTTATGCGATGCCATGAGCAGTGACTTCCTTATTAATCTTGGATATCATGCCCTGCAAAGCCTTGCCAGGACCACACTCCGTAAAGTCGGTGGCACCGTCGGCAATCATGTTCTGTACACACTGTGTCCAGCGAACGCTTGACGTCAGCTGGGCAATGAGGTTAGCCTTGATCTCGGCAGGGTCCGTATGGGGCTTGCCATCAACATTCTGATAGACAGGACACTTGGGAGCCTTGATCTCAGTCTGCTCGATGGCTGCCTGCAGCTCGTCCTTGGCGGGCTGCATCAGGGGAGAGTGGAACGCGCCACCAACCTTCAGGGGCAGTGCACGCTTGGCACCAGCAGCCTTCAGCTGTTCGCAGGCCTCGTTGATAGCCTCTACGTTGCCGCTGATAACCAGCTGTCCGGGGTTATTATAGTTAGCACATACCACGATGTTGCCATCACGGTTGATGCCAGCACAAATCTCTTCTACGGTATCATCGGGCAGACCGATAATCGCAGCCATCGTTGAGGGCTGTGCCTCGCAGGCCTTCTGCATAGCCATTGCACGGGCATAGACCAGCTTCAGTCCGTCCTCGAACGACAGCGCACCGGCAGCTGTCAGTGCAGAGAACTCACCCAGCGAGTGGCCTGCCGTCATCTTCGGATCGAAATCCTCACCCATACATATAGCAGAAATCACAGAGTGCAGGAACACAGCGGGCTGTGTCACCTTCGTCTGCTTCAGGTCGTCATCCGTTCCCTCGAACATGATGTCGGTAATGCGATAACCTAAAATCTCGTTAGCCTTTTCAAACAATTCTTTCGCCTTAGCGTTGTTGTCATACAAATCCTTGCCCATTCCTACGAACTGGGCTCCCTGACCAGGGAAAACAAATGCTTTCATCTTTTCTTGTTATATTAATAAAATTACGTATTATCGTTTTGCGGATTTACAGTCTCCTCCTTTTGTTTCAGCGGAATGGTGAAACTGAATATTGAGCCCTCGCCCAGTACCGACTCTACCATGGCGTCGCCACCGTTCTTGCGGGCGAAGTCCTGACAGAGCTGCAGACCCAGACCAGAGCCTTCCTCACCGCCCGTACCGTAGGTCGTCTCACCCTTGTGGAAGATGCTGTCGAGACGCTCCGCCTCAATACCCACACCGTGGTCTTGCACGCAGATACGTACGAACTCGCCATCACGCTTGTAATAAACCTCGATGCCCTTGCCTTCCGGCGTAAACTTGATGGCATTGGAGATGAAGTTACGGATGACGGTCTTAATCATATCATTGTCGGCACGCACGCTGATTTTCTCCTCAGCCGGTATGTACTGGAGCTTGATTTTCTTCATCTCGGCAATCATGACGAAGATGTCCACCACGCCAGGAACAATGTCGTCGAGGTCCAAATCCTGATAGACGACGTTCAGACGACCCGTCTGGCTCTTGGTCCACTTCAATAGGTTGTCGAGCAGGTCGTGAGCTTCCTCGGTCTCACGGTTGGCCTTGTCCAGGAGTCCGAAGATTTCCTCACCCACAGCCTCTGGTGACACCACGCTGACAGCCAGGTTCAGCACCATACGGATGCTGGCCATAGGTGAGCGCAGGTCGTGGGCAATTACTGAGTACATCTTATCGCGGTTTGAGATGGTACGACGCAGCTCCTCGTTCTGCCGCACGATGATTCGCTTGGCAGCCACCAGGCTTATCTGCTGTACCACACGCATAACCAGCTCCTCTTTGTTAAACGGCTTCGTCAGGAAGTCGTTTGCTCCCACCTGGAAACCCTTCACCAAGTCTGCGGGCGTATTGAGCGCCGTAAGGAAGATGATTGGTATATCCTGCGTCTCGGGGTCTTTCTTGAGAATGACAGCCGTGTCGAATCCGCTGATGTCGGGCATCATCACGTCCAACAGGATGAGGTCCGGGTGTTCCTTCTTTGCCTGTTCAATACATGCATTACCGCAGTTGGCGGTGCACACCTGAAACTTCTCGTTGGTCAGCAGAATCTTCAACAGCAGGACATTGCTGACTACGTCATCTACAATAAGTATTTTATAGTCACTTCGGACTAATTGGGACTCTAAAGATTCACCAGTTTCCATAAATTTAGACGGTTAATTGATTCATTTGTCGGCAAAATTAAACAATTTGCATGAAAATGCCAAATATTTTCGCCTTTTATTTATATTCTGACCATGGTTTAATGTCAATATCGTCTAATGATACTGTGCAGAACGCCGTGATAAAGGCAGATGCAAGGCGCGCATTGGTGATGAGCGGGATGTTCAGGTCTATGGCTGCACGACGTATCTTGTAGCCATTGGTCAGCTCGCCTGCCGTCAGGTTCTTGGGAATGTTCACCACCATGTCTATCTCTTTCCGGTGTAGCAGGTCAAGCGCCTGTGGCTGTCCGTCTTCCGACGGCCAGTGGACGAGCGTATTCTCCACACCGTTGTCAGCAAGATACTTCGACGAACCGCCCGTAGCATACAGCTTGTAGCCGTTAGCCACCAGCAGACGCGCAGCATCGAGCATGGACGCCTTCTGCTTGGCAGAACCTGTGGAGAGCAGGATATTCTTCTTCGGAATGCGGTGTCCAACGGCCAGCATCGATTTCAGCAGGGCTTGCATGCTGTCGTCGCCCAGACAGCCCACCTCACCCGTAGAAGCCATATCGACACCCAGCACGGGGTCGGCCTTCTGCAGACGGTTGAAGGAGAACTGTGAAGCCTTGATGCCCACGTAGTCGAGGTCAAACAGGTTCTTGTGGGGCTTCTCTACGGGCAGTCCCAGCATGACACGTGTAGCCAGGTCTATGAGGTTCAGCTTCAGCACCTTGCTCACGAATGGGAACGAACGCGATGCACGCAGGTTGCACTCAATGACCTTGATGTCGTTCTCACGTGCCAGGAACTGTATGTTGAACGGTCCGCTGATGTGCAGCTCCTTGGCTATCTGGCGACTGATGCGCTTGATGCGTCGTACGGTCTCCACGTAGAGCTTCTGCGGCGGGAACTGTATGGTGGCATCGCCCGAGTGTACTCCGGCAAACTCAATATGCTCGCTGATGGCATAGGCAATAATCTCACCGTTGCGTGCCACAGCGTCCATCTCCACCTCCTTGGCATGCTCGATGAACTGCGACACCACGACGGGATGGTCCTCGCTGACGTTTGCCGCCAGCTGCAGGAAACGCTTCAGCTCATCCTCATTCGAGCAGACGTTCATGGCAGCACCGCTGAGCACGTAGCTGGGACGTACCAGAACAGGGAATCCCACGCGCTGCGTGAACTGCTGGATATCGTCCATTGACGTCAGCGCCGCCCATGCCGGCTGGTCCACGCCGATGCGGTCACACATGGCCGAAAACTTATCGCGGTCCTCTGCGCCGTCAATGTCAAGGGCTGAGGTACCCAGTATGGGCACATGCTGCCCGTCGAGACGCATGGCAAGGTTATTGGGTATCTGTCCGCCCGTCGAGACGATGACGCCGTGCGGTATTTCCAGATCGATGATATCCATCACGCGCTCAAAGGTCAGCTCGTCGAAATAGAGACGGTCACACATATCGTAGTCGGTGGAGACAGTCTCGGGGTTGTAGTTGATCATGACGCTGCGCCAGCCCTCGCGGCGAATGGTGTTCAGCGCCTGTACGCCACACCAGTCGAACTCCACACTCGAGCCGATGCGGTAGGCACCCGAGCCAAGCACAACGATGCTTCGTCCATCATGCTCAAACGGTATGTCGTGGCCGGTGCCCTGGTAGGTCAGGTACAGGTAGTTCGTCTGTGCCGGATACTCTGCGGCAAGCGTGTCTATCTGCTTGACAACGGGCAGGATGCCGAGACGCTTGCGCTTCTCACGAACGCTGAGCATAGCTTCGTGCATGTTCGTCTTCTCTTCCTCCAGTCCGATGGCACGGGCTATCTGGAAGTCGGTGAAGCCGTAGCACTTGGCCTCGCGCAGCAGGTCGGCGCAAATGTTCCCACGTTGACGTTTCATCTCCTCGTCAATGTCGATGATGTGCTTGAGCTTCTCCAGGAACCAACGGTCAATCTTCGTCAGCTCATGGATGTGCTCAACGGTGTATTGCGGCAAGTGCATGGCCTTCGAAATGACGAAGATGCGCTTGTCGGTAGGCTCACGCAGCGCCGCATCAATATCGGCAATCTCCAGTTCCTTGTTCTCCACGAAACCGTGCATCCCCTGCCCTATCATGCGCAGACCTTTCTGTATGGCTTCCTCGAAGGTACGGCCGATGGCCATCACCTCACCCACAGACTTCATGCTGGAGCCCAGCTCCTTGTCCACGCCACGGAACTTCGAGAGGTCCCAGCGCGGAATCTTACATACCACGTAGTCCAGAGCCGGTTCAAAGAAGGCGCTGGTGGTCTTGGTCACGCTGTTGTTCAGTTCAAATAGTCCGTAGCCCATGCCCAGCTTGGCAGCGACGAAGGCCAGCGGATAACCTGTGGCTTTCGATGCGAGGGCCGACGAACGGCTGAGTCGAGCGTTGACCTCAATGACACGATAATCCTCGCTCCGCGGGTCGAAGGCATACTGCACGTTACACTCGCCGACGATGCCGATGTGGCGTATAATCTTGATGGCCAGCGTACGCAGCTTGTGGTAGTCGGTGTTGCTCAACGTCTGACTGGGTGCCACGACGATGCTCTCACCCGTATGGATGCCCAGCGGGTCGAAGTTCTCCATGTTACACACGGTGATGCAGTTGTCATAGCGGTCACGCACAACCTCGTACTCTATCTCCTTCCAGCCCTTGAGCGACTTCTCCACGAGCACCTGTGGCGAGAACGAGAAGGCTTTTTCTGCCAGACGGTTCAGCTCTTCCTCATTGTCGCAGAAGCCCGAACCCAGTCCGCCCAGCGCATAGGCGGCACGCAGGATGACGGGATAGCCCAGGTCGGCAGCTGCCTGACGTGCTGCGTCGATGTTGTTGCAGGCATGACTCTTGATGGTCTTCACGTCTATCTCGTCCAGTTTCTTCACGAACAGCTCACGGTCTTCCGTATCCATGATGGCCTGCACGGGAGTACCCAGCACCTTGACGCCGTACTTCTCCAGCACGCCGCTCTTGTAGAGCTCCACGCCACAGTTCAGCGCCGTCTGTCCGCCGAACGCCAGGAGGATGCCGTCGGGACGTTCCTTCTGAATGACCCTTTCCACGAAGTACGGCTGCACCGGCAGGAAATAAATCTGGTCTGCCACGCCCTCAGAGGTCTGTACCGTAGCAATATTAGGATTGATGAGTACCGTCTGCACGCCCTCTTCACGAAGTGCCTTGAGTGCCTGACTGCCGGAGTAGTCGAACTCACCGGCTTCACCTATTTTGAGTGCGCCGCTACCCAGCAGCAACACCTTGTTGATTGTATTGTCTTTCATTTCCTTGCCTGTTATTATAATGCTTTGATAAAGCGGTCAAACATAAACTCTGTGTCCGTAGGGCCTGAGCAGGCCTCGGGGTGGAACTGTGACGAGAACCAGGGATTCGTCAGGTGGCAGATGCCTTCGTTCGAACCGTCGTTCAGGTTCACGAACAACTCACGCCAGTCAGCACCCAGCGTCGAAGCGTCAACGGCATAGCCGTGGTTCTGGCTCGTCACGTAGCAGTGCATCGTACCCACCTCGCGTACCGGCTGGTTGTGCGAGCGGTGTCCGTACTTCAGCTTATAGATAGTGGCGCCACCGGCCTTTGCCAGCAGCTGGTTACCCATGCAGATACCGCAAATGGGTTTGCGGCTGAGCGACATCTGCTTCCTAAGCACCTCAACGGCATCCACGCAGCGGTCGGGGTCACCAGGTCCGTTGGCCAGAAACAGTCCGTCGAAGTCCATGCCCGTATAGTCATAGTTCCAGGGAACGCGAATAACCTCCACGCCGCGGTTGATGAGACAGCGGATGATGTTGTGCTTCACGCCGCAGTCAACCAGCACTACCTTGCGTCCAGCACCTTCGTTGTAGCGGATGACGTCCTTGCACGATACGCGCTCCACCCAGTTGATGCTGCCATAGCTCTCCGAGTTTTCAGAATTCTCCGGGTCCTCCGAGAACACCAGTCTGCCCATCATCACACCATGCTCGCGCAGCACCTTCGTCAGCTCGCGGGTGTCGATGCCCGTCACGCCAGGCACCTGCTCACGCTTCAGCCAGTCGCTCAGCGACTCTGCCGCATTCCAGTGTGAAAACTGCTCAGAATAGTCTGCAACGATAATGGCCGAGGCATAAATGCGGTCGCTTTCCATAAAAGTTGCCAGCCCGTTCTCTTCCATCGTGAACGGAGGCACGCCGTAGTTGCCTACCAGCGGATAGGTCAACGTCATCAGCTGACCGGCATAGCTGGGGTCGGTCAGACTTTCGGGATATCCCGACATGGCGGTATTGAAGACCACCTCACCTGATACGCCTTTCTCGTATCCAAAACTCTTTCCCTTAAATGCTGTTCCGTTTTCCAGAACCAATGTAACGTCTTTCATTATGTCTTTGAGTTGTTCTATTTTCCAAAAAAGAGGCGAACCGTCAATAACGATTCGCCTATATCTCTATTCAACAGTAACTGATTTAGCCAAGTTTCTCGGTTGGTCAACGTCAAGCCCCTTACATACGGCAACATGATAGGCCAATATCTGCAGGGGGATGGTGGCCAATAGCGGTTCCAGACTCTCAATGGTGTTCGGCAGCTCTATCACCTCGTCGGCAATGCGGCTGATGGTGTCGTCGCCTTCGCTGACAATGGCAATCACCTTACCCTTGCGGGCCTTCACCTCCTGGATATTCGACAGCACCTTCTCGTACATGCCGTTACGCGTGGCAACTACAACCACCGGCATGTCGGAGTCAATCAGAGCAATAGGCCCGTGTTTCATCTCCGCGGCAGGATAGCCCTCAGCGTGTATGTAGGATATCTCCTTCAGCTTCAGCGCACCCTCCAGCGCCACGGGGTAGCTGTAGCCGCGACCTAAATAAAGGAAGTTACGCGCGTACGTGAAGGTACGGCTCAGGTCGGCGATGCGGTTGTTCAGCTTCAGCACCTGACGCATCTTTTCGGGAATGGTGTGCAGCTCGCGCACCACCTCCATGTAGCGTTCCTTACGCATGGTGCCCTTCTCCTTCGCCAATGCCAGCGCCAGCATCGTGAGCACGGTCACCTGGCCGGTAAACGCCTTCGTCGATGCCACACCGATCTCTGGTCCTACGTGGATGTAGCAGCCCGTATGCGTGGCACGCGGAATGCTGCTACCGATGGCGTTACAGATGCCGTATATGAATGCGCCGTGGTCCTTCGCCAGCTTCACGGCAGCCAGCGTGTCGGCTGTCTCACCGCTCTGCGAGATGGCTATCACCACGTCGTCAGGATTGATGACGGGATTGCGATAGCGGAACTCGGAGGCATACTCCACCTCCACCGGTATGCGGCAGTAGTTCTCAATGATCTGCTTACCTATGAGTCCTGCGTGCCACGACGTGCCGCAGGCCACGATGATGAAGCGCTTAGCTGCCAGCAGCTGCTGCTTGTAGTCAATGACCGAGCTTAGCACCACATTGTCCATATCTACGTTCACGCGTCCGCGCATGCAGTTCGTCAGACAGTCGGGCTGCTCGAAGATTTCCTTGAGCATGAAGTGCGGGAAACCGCCCTTCTCCAGCTGACCGAGGTTCAAATCGACGGTCTGCACGTCCAGGTGCAGCTTGCGGTCAAGCACATCGACCACCTTCAGCTCCTCACCCAGTCGCAGCACGGCAATGTTACCGTCCTCCAGATAGACCACCTGGTCTGTATATTCCACAATGGGACTGGCATCGCTACCCAGGAAGAACTCCCCGTCGCCGATGCCCACCACCAGCGGGCTCTGCTTGCGCGCAGCAATAATCTGGTTGGGGTCGCGCTTATCGACGATGGCAATGGCGTAGGCGCCAATCACTTGGTAGAGCGCCACCTGTACGGCGGTCAGCAGGTCCATATTCTTGCGGTTCATGATGTACTCCACCAGCTGCACCAGCACTTCCGTGTCGGTGTCCGACTGGAATCGTACGCCCTTGGCAAGCAGTTTCTCCTTCAGGTCAGCATAGTTCTCTATGATGCCGTTATGGATAATGGCCAGATTCTTCGACTCCGAATAGTGCGGATGGGCATTGACCGACGACGGCTCACCATGCGTGGCCCAGCGGGTATGCGCAATACCCACGCTGCCCGTCGTGTCCTTGTCATCACAAAACTCTACCAGATTATCTACCTTGCCCTTGGTCTTATAGACTGACAACTCATTTTGAGCGTTAATCAGTGCCACGCCTGCCGAGTCGTAACCACGATACTCCAGGCGTCTAAGACCCTTAATCAGTATGGGGAAGGCCTCTTTCTTACCTATATATCCTACTATTCCACACATACGCTCTTATCTTAGTATTCCTTGTGTTGGTCCTTATTCGGGTGCAAAAGTACAAAAAAAAAGTGAAAGACAATCAGCCTTTCACCTTTTTTTTTAATAGAACTTGAAATATCTTCTCGCGTTGTTGTAAGAGATGTCCTCCACCATCTTGCCCAACAGCTCGCGGTCATCAGGCAGCAAGCCCTTCTCCACGTCGTTGCCGAGCATGTTGCAGAGGATGCGGCGGAAGTACTCGTGACGCGGGTAGCTCAGGAACGAGCGTGAGTCGGTCAACATACCCACGAAGCGACTCAGCAGACCCAGCACCGAGAGGGCGTTCATCTGGCGCTCCATGCCGTCCTTCTGGTCGTTGAACCACCAGCCCGAACCGAACTGAATCTTTCCGGGCTCGCCTCCCTGGAAGTTGCCCAGCATGGTGGCAATCACCTCGTTAGCACAGGGGTTCAGTGTATATAATATGGTACGCGTAAGCTTGTCCTTCATATTCAGGTTGTTCAGGAACTTCGACATGGCCTTCGCGGTATTGAACTCGCCGATGCTGTCGAAACCGGTGTCAGGACCCAGCTGGTTAAACATCTTCGTATTGTTGTCGCGGATGGCACCGTAGTGGAACTGCTGCGTCCAGTCGGCGTCGGCATCCATCTCGGCCATCACCGTCAGGAAGCAGTTCTTGAACTGGCGCACCTCCAGCTTCGACAGCTGCTGGCCGCGCATGGCCTTCTCGAAGATGGTCTCAATCTGCGAGTCGGTGTAGTCCTCGTCGTAGAACTCCTCAATGCCGTGGTCAGAGAGCTTACAGCCGTTCTCTGCGAAGAAGTCGTGACGTTTCTGCAGCGCATCCACCATGTCGGCAAACTTCGTGATGTTCACGCCGCTCACCTGCGACAGCTGCTCCACGTACTTCGGGAAGTCGGCCTTCTCAATGTTCATCGCCTTGTCAGGACGCCATGCGGGAATCATCATGGGGTCGTCCTCTGCCTTGTTGCGGGCATACTCAATGTGGTTGTGCAGGTCGTCCACGGGGTCGTCGGTCGTGCAGACACACTCCACGCGGTAGCGCTTCATCAGACCACGGGCCGAGAACTCAGGACGCTGCAGCTTCTCATTACACTCGTCGAAGATCTCGCGGGCTGTCTTCGGACTCAGCAGCTTCTCAATACCGAAGGCGGTCTTCAGCTCCAGGTGAGTCCAGTGGTACAGCGGGTTGCGCAGCGTGTAGGGCACGGTCTCCGCCCACTTCTCAAACTTCTCCCAGTCGCTGGTGTCCTTGCCCGTACAGTATTTCTCGTCAACGCCGTTCGTACGCATAGCACGCCACTTGTAGTGGTCGCCGCCCAGCCACAGCTCGGTGATGCTCTTGAAACGGTGGTCGTTGGCCACCATCTCGGGAATCAGGTGACAGTGGTAGTCAATAATCGGCATCTTCGCCGCATGATTGTGGAAGAGGTCCTGTGCTACCTCGTTGTCTAACACGAAGTTCTTGTCATTAAACTGCTTCATAGTTTTGCTGTTGTTTTTTGTTATCAAAATTTTCTTCTGCAAAGTTAGTGAATTTTTATCAGAAAATGATTATCTTTGCACCATAAAATAACGTAAACGATGACGTACAACAGCAAAGTCCTTCTCATCTACACCGGCGGAACCATCGGCATGAACCGCAATCCGCAGACAGGAGCACTCGAGCCCTTCGACTTTGAGCACCTCCTGCACAACGTGCCCGAGCTCAAACAGTTCGACATCAGCATCGACACCTACCAGTTCCAGCCGCCCATCGACTCCAGCGACATGACACCCGCACGTTGGACCGAGCTGTCACACGTCATCGCCGACCGCTACGACGAGTTCGACGGATTCGTCGTGCTCCACGGTACCGACACCATGGCCTACACCGCCTCTGCCCTCTCCTACATGCTCGAGAACCTCACCAAGCCCGTCATCTTCACCGGCTCACAGCTGCCCATCGGCATGCTCCGCACCGACGGCAAGGAGAACCTCATCACCTCCATCGAGATAGCTGCGGCGAAGGATGCCGAGGGGCGTGCTCGCGTGCCCGAGGTGGGCATCTACTTCAACGGACGCCTGCTGCGCGGCAACCGCACCACCAAGCAAAGTGCCGACGAGTTCAATGCCTTCGAGTCATTCAACTACCCCCACCTCGCTGATGCCGGCGTAGAGATTACCTATCACGACGAGTTCATCCTCCATCACCCCTCAGACATCAGACATCAGACATCAGACATCATACATCAGACATCATACATCAGACCTCACTTCCGTCTCGACAACAACGTCATTATCTTTAGTCTGTTCCCGGGAATACGTGAGGACTTGGTGCGCCACATCATTGCCACACCCAATCTCCGTTCCATCGTCATGCGCACCTTTGGCTCGGGCAACGCGCCACAGCGCCCCTGGGTCATGCAGGCTCTGCGCGAAGCCACGCAGCGCGGCAAGATTGTCATCAACATCAGCCAGTGCATGCAGGGCAAGGTACAGATGGGACGCTACGACACCGGCTACCAGCTACAGGAGGCAGGCGTCATCAGCGGCTACGACTCCACCGTCGAGAGCGCCGTCACCAAGCTCATGTTCCTGCAGGCTCTCTACGACGATCCTGCCCAGGTGCGCCACTTCATGACCCAAAGCATCCGCGGCGAAATCACCCTGTAGAATAAACTCTTAATAATAAAAAGCCTCCCCTAGACAGGGGAGGTCTGGTTCTATCTTTGGTACAGCCCCTTTTCACGGCATGAAACCATACGATTCATGGCATGAAAAGGTGCGTTTCATTACGGGAAACGGAAGGCCTTTAAGTGTGTAACCTCACAACTCGACTGTGCGATGTCAGCGACGCTCCTTGATGATGACGTAAATGATGACCGGAGCACCGATGATGGGGGTGACGGCATTGAGGGGAATGACGCCTGACTCGCCGGGGAGCACGCAGAGAACATTGCACAACAGGGCAATGACGGCACCACAAAGCATGGTGGCAGGCATGAGCTGACGGTGGTTGTCAGTGGTGAGCAGGAGCCGCGCAATATGGGGCACGGCGAGTCCAATGAAGGCCACGGGACCGCAGAAGGCGGTGGTAATGGCGGTAAGGACGCCCGTGACGAGGAGCAGCCAGTTACGCACGCGAACGATGTTGATGCCGAGGTTCTCGGCATAGCGGTCGCCGAGCATGAGGGCATTGAGCGACTTCATGAGTAGCAGCGATCCGAGCAGCGCAAGCGACGTGATGCTGGCAAAGGCAGGCATATACTTCAGCGAGACACCACCAAAGGAGCCCATGCCCCAGACCATGTAGGACTTGACCCCCTCGTCGGTGGCAAAGAAGTTGAGCAGCGAGATGGCGGAGTTGCTGATGTAGCCTATCATGATGCCGATGATGAGCAGCATGACGTTGTTGCGGACGATGGTGGAGAAGAAAAATATGAGTGCCATGACGCTCATGGCGCCCACGAAGGCTGCCAGCAGTACGGCGACAAAGCCGCTGACGCTGACGCTGCCCACGCTGAGCGAGCCGCCGAGCAGGAGCATGACGAGGGCGACACCCAGTCCGGCGCCGCTGTTGATGCCGAAGATGCTGGGGCCTGCCAGGGGGTTGCGGAACGCCGTCTGGAGCATGAGTCCGCTGACGGCGAGGGCTGCACCACAGAATATAGCGGTGAGCGCCTGAGGCAGTCGTGACTCGAGTACGATGTACTGCCACGAGGGCTTGACGCCTTCTGCCTGACCCGTGAGTATGCGCACAACATCAGTAAAGGGAATGTCAATGCTTCCCTTTACCAGATTGAGTGCAAATAGCGCCACCATGACGACCGTGAGCACCAGACAATATGCCGTTCCTTTCTTCACTCTTTGCCTATTTTCTTATAATAACGCAAGGGGGGAAGATTTGTTATATCAGGATGGAGAATTTGTATGAAATCGGAGAGCAGCCAGTCAGGACGGAAGGGCGTCTCCTCATAGAACCGCGACTGCTCGACGTTGCAGCCATAGACCTCGCCCGTGCGATAGGCCTTCAGCTGGTCGTAGCCGCGATGGTCGGACATGAGCTCGGGGAGCGACGTGTCGTGAGGACTGCTGTAGCGGTAGAGCCACACATCACTCTCACCGGCACGCTCGAGCACCGTCTCGAAGGGCAGCGAGAGACTGCCGCTCTGGTCGTCGTCAGACCAGGGGTAATGGCCTCCGGCGTCGCGGATCATGCGACCCAACGTGCTGCGGCCTCCCGGCACGTACCAGACGTTGCCGACAATCTTGTCGAACAGCACACTCCTACCCTGCACCTTGCTCTGCGTCCCCTGCTGCTTGAGCACCTGATAGCAGCTATCGACGACGGCAAAGAGACTGTCAGCACGCTGCTGCTGTCCGTAGAGGCGTCCATAGAAGCGCATCCACTCGGCACGTCCCAGCGGAGAGGTCTCCATGTACTCGGCACACTCGACGATGGGGATGCCGAGGTCCTCGACCTTACCGTAGCCGCCGGAGTTCTCGAACGGCGAGAGCATGATGACGTCGGGCTTGATGTCCATGATTTTCTCGACCACGGGATTCAAACCGTTGCCACAATCGACGATGTTGCCCTTGCGTATCTGTTCCTGAATCCAAGGTACCTTGATGTACTTAGAGTCGGCCACACCGACTATCTGACTGCCACAACCCAGCGTGGTGAGCAGCGAGCAATGGACGGTGGTGAAGACGGCTGAGCGCTGGATGGGCGTACGGATTATGGTGGCATTGGCCGCCACATCGCTCCAATCAGCGCTTTGCTCTTCCATCTTACCTCTTCCTTCTTCCCTCTCCTCTCCTCTCGGCACCAGTACGTAGGTGTGAAGTGTCATTCCCTCCTTCCACGGGTTGCGAATAGTAGCCACGCTGTAGCCGTCATAGTCAACGATGGTGAGCAGCGAGGAATACTTTAAGGCAACGGTATCGCCGTCAGCCTGCTGGCGGGCGGTATGCCCGCTGCAAGCCGACAGCAATACTGCTGCCAATAAAGCAAACAAAGAGTCCTTTATCATTGAGGAGTGCATTATTCCTGTACGTACTTCACGTCGGTATTGAAGACGAACGAGATGGGACCGGTGGTCGTGCCCTCGTACTTCTTCAGCAGCTTGCCCGTAGCGTCATACTGATTGGTGTATGAGGGCAGGTTGTAGGCAGCATAGCCCGTATCGGGGTTCTTCTGGTACGACGTGATGAAGATGTTACCTGTGACGGGGTCAGCAGCAATCATAGCGGGGCTGAAGATGTCAGCAGGCTGCCACTCGGTCTTGGAAGCAAAAGAAACGTCATACTTGAAATACTGAATGCCGTTGCCACCGTAAGGAGCATTAACGGTATAGATAATCTTGCCGTCGGTGCACATAGCGGTACCGTCAACAATCTTCGTCACCTTGCCGTCAGCAGCAATCTTGCGGACACCGGCACCTTTCTGGTTCCAGTTCTCGTCGTACGTGCCATAGTCGAGGAAGTAAGCCTCGTTGTTCACGGTCAGCATCTGCATGGGGTTGGTGATGGCTTCGTCCTTGATCTCAGTAACCTTATTGCTGGCAACATCAATCTTCGAGACAGAGGGCTTCACGCCGTTGCCGTAGTCGGAGTTGGCGACGTAGATGCTGTTGTTGGCAATGGTCAGACCGTCAGGATAAGAACCTACGACGTAGGTGGCCTTCTTGGAGAATGACACGGTGTCAATGACAGCCACAATACCGTTGCCGCCGTCATAGCTGCTGCCGTAGCAGGTGAAGTAAAGGTTTCCGTTGAGACCGACAGCAGCACGCGGGCTGCGGCCTTCGTTCTCGCCGAGCAGCGTAGTGGTGCTTATCTGTGAGATAATTTTCAGCGTGCTCTTGTCGCAAGCCCAAATGGTTGCCTCGCCGTCAACGACGATGTAAAGCTTACTGCCATAGGTCATGATGTAGTTGGCTGTCTTACCCACGGCCTTACCATTGGCTTGCTGGAAAGCGTTCTGGACAACGCTACCCTTGGCGTAGTCGATGTAGCTGACATTACCGCCGATGCCTGCCTTCTTATTACCTGAACCTACGATGAACATACCGTTGGAAACGTCAACAGGCTTCACGCTGGGTGTGTCGTCGTCACTACATGCAGTAAAGAGGGCTGCGCCCATCATCAATACTGCGAAACTAAAAAGATACTTTTTCATTGTTTTGTTTTTTAAAATTTATAATTTAATGAAAATTGATAACTGATTCCAGGCATGGGATAGCTGCGCACAATCTCGTACTGATTGTCGGTCAGGTTCTTCAGATCGAAACGCAGCGTCATGACACCACTGCCGACATGGAAACGGCGGTTGGCCGAGACGCCCAGCTCATAGTAGCCCTCCACGCGGGTCTCAGCCAGGTGCTCGTTGGTGCTCCAGCGCTCGCCCACAGCCATGATGTTGGCAGAGAGGTTCACCCACGGGTTCTCCCATGCTACGGCAGCGGAACCGCTGTGCACGGGCATGTAGGCTATCTGATTATTATAATAAGGTGACTCGGCGTTCGTACGGTTCTGTGCTCGCTGGTAGCTGTAGTAGCCCGACAACGTCAGCGTGTGGCGTTCAGCCAGCTGATGACTGGCATTGAGCGTGGCATCGAGCCCCAGCACCCGCACCTTACCTACGTTGACGCAGTTCCACACGAACATGTTGAACGGCACGGCGACAATCATGTCCCTGACGGTGTTGTAGTAACCATCGAGCGTGGCCTGCACGGTGGTGGGTCCGAGGTCGCTCTTCCACGTGGCACCGATGTTCAACTGCTCGGTACGCTCGGCCTTCAGGTCCTTCGTACCGTAGTGCCAGAAGTAGTTTTCGTTGAACGTAGGCGTACGGAATATCTCCTTGAACGATGCACGCACATGTAGCTGTGGCATAAGCTGATAAGAAAGACTCAGCGATGGTGACATACGGCGCATGTCGTCGGCTGCATCACCATCCTTCGCCCCGTTGAGGTAGAGCGACCAGAGCAGGCGCCACATCACCGTCAGACTGCCGTCGCGGTACTTCGCCGTAGCCGACTGCAGGATGGTGTTCCTGTAAGGGCGCACGTCCATGGGCAGCGTGCTGTTGAGGTTGTTGTAGGCATAGTCGGCGGAGTAGTCGAACGCCCAGCGGTCGCAGGGCATGTAGAGCAGGCTGGCGGTCGTGTAGTATTCGCGCTGCCAGTAGTCGGCATCCAGAATCTGGCTTGCCACCATGCCGTCGTCGTAGTAAGATGCTGACCAGTTCACCTTACCGCTGACCTTCAGCGAGAGCGTCTCACAAAGGCGCGTCTGGTACATCAGCTGTCCGAAGAGGTTACGGTCGCGCAACGTCTCACGACTGGTGTTTGAATAGTAAAAGACCTGTCCGGGCAGCAGACGGTCGTTGTCGTAGTAGTAGAGCTTGCCTGTCAGGCGATTGCCTGCCGACATGTTCCAGGCGAAGTTCAGTTCGCCGTGTCCAGAATTCATACGGCTGTTACGGCGATGGTCCTTAATGGTCTCTATGCCATTCTTGATGGTATAGGGATAGTCGTTCTCGGCATAAGTATATTCGCCCAGAGCCGAGAAAGCAAAGTGGTCGTTCACGTTCTGCTCGTACTTCACGAAGGGTGAGACGTAGCCGAACGAGCCAATCTTAAGCTGGGCTGTCAGATGCGGACGCACATCGTCAGACGGCAGCGCCATCGACTGTATATGCACACTGGCAGGCGTCGTGGCCTGACGCGCGGGAATGAAGATATCGTCGTTGTCGCCAATGACCAGCGAGAGGCTTCCCACGTTGTCCAGCGAGTAGCGCGACAGGTCAATCTCGCCACTCTGACACTCAGAGAGCATCACGCCGTCGTAGCCGACGCCCGTGTGCTTGGCACCGAAGCCACGCACAGAGACGGTCTTCATGCCGCCCGCTCCGCCGTAGTCGCGCAGGGTGATGCCGGGCAGACGGTGTAGCGCGTCGGCCATGTCGGTGACACCCATGCGGAGCATCTCGCCATGATCCATCACGTGGAGCGGCGACGTAGAGGTCAGCACGTGGTGCTTGCGACTGCTGGTCACCTGCACCTCGCCGATGTGTCGCACGCTGTCAACACGGTCTGTCTGTGCCGACACGTAAGCCGACGTCATCAGGAATCCCGCGAATAGCAATAGTCTCTTCATCATTGTTGCTTTTTAGAGCCGCCCAATCCACGAGGCGGAAGCCCTTTACTCTTCAGCTAACCGGCAGGTCTTCTGACTTTGTTGCCTCGTGCGCAAACGCCTTCCCGAAAAAGGTTCAGTGGCATCATGCTTGCGCCGGTAAAGGACAACTTACAGCTGCGGGACAGTCGGGGATTCTCACCCCATTCCCTTTTCATCGCTGCTAAGCGAACCGGTTGCGGCTGCAAAGGTAACACATTTCAACAAAACAACAAAAAAAAAGGACAACTTTTTCAGTTGTCCCATGATTACATACCGAGTAACAGCCCGTTACATGGCGAGTAAAGAGCCGTTACATGGCGAGTAAAGGACCGTTACATGGCGAGTAAAGGACCGTTACATGGCGAGTAACGTCTGCACAATGCGCTCAGCGGTACGTCCGTCCCAGCGGTCAGGCAGGGAGCACTTCTTCCACTCGCCACGCTGGAGCACGGCCAGGGCATCGCTAAGACGGGCGGCATCCTCACCCACCAGCACGTTGGAGCCTTGCTTCACGGTCTCTATGTGTTCGGTATAGCTGTTAAGGGTGATACAGGGCACGCCGTTGAACGTGGCTTCCTCGGCTACGTTGCCCGAGTCGGTAATGATGGCCTTGGCATGGGCCGTAAGCCAGCCGAACTCTAGATAAGGAAGGGGCGAGACAACGTGGAACTGGGGAGCCGTGAGCCTGAGCGACTTCACCACCTTAGCAGACTCGTCGCGCAAGGGGGCGACAACAGGCAGGCCGGTAGCAACGACGGCTTCAAGCATCTGGCGCAGGTTATCCTTGTCAGCAAGCAGCGCACGACGGTTGAGGGTAAAGACGACGTACCCGGAGGCATCGAGCCCAAGCTTGTCAAGCACAGAAGGACGGCGCAGTCGGCCATGTGACAGGCGGAGGGAGTCCATGAGGATGTTGCCCACCATGTAGATTTTGTGCATCTCGGCTCCTTCGCGCGTAGCATTGCTGTTGGACGAGACGCCGGCGGTGAACAAGAGGTCGCTCAGTCCGTCGATGACCAGGCGGTTGATCTCCTTCGGCATGGTGATGTCGAACGAACGTGTGCCGGCAACGAGATGTGCCAGGCGGATGCCGCGCTTCTTCGTGACAATAGCTACAGCCATGGTGGATGCCAGGTCGTCAACGACAATGACAACGTCGGTGGGATGAGCGTTCAGGTACTGTTCGAATTCGCCCATGACACGCCCCGTCAACTCGTTCAGGCTGGCACAATCGACGCCGAGGTAGAAGTCGGGATGGGGCATCTGCAGGTCGTCGAACAACGTGGGCTCGAGCGTGGAGTCCTTCTCGGAGCCGGCATAGACCAACTGGCAGGCCACGTCGGCGCCTTCATCACTGGCCCGATGTATGGCACGTATGATGGGTGCCACCTTCACGAAGTTAGGTCGCGCACCCGTTACAATACATATATTCTTCATCATAGTTGATAATAGTTTTCGATTAAAGGAAGGCGAAATGGACGGTGTCGTAAATGACTACCAGCAGCAGGTAGAACAAGACGAAGACTGCCGAGGAACAAAGTCCTGAAAGCAGCGCCTCGTAAATATCGACCAGCGTACTGAAATGGCCTGACAGCACACCATAGACGATGCTGAGCAGAAACAAGCCCAAAACAACGATGCCCACCAAGCCGGTGCTGAACGGCGAGGGGAAGAGCTCACCCGTGGCACTGAGCAGGATGGCATGAGGCGTGGCGGTGAGCAACAGCACTACAGCGACATAGAACACGAGGAACACAACTGTGCTCCACTGCGCCACACGGTCACGGTGTCTGTTGGCCGAGAAAAGCGTCAGCAGACCGCTACCCCTGAGACAGCCCACGCTGATGCCCAGCAACAGGATATAGACCAGCAGAGGCGTTGCCATGATGTCGCACCCATGTCCCAGCAGCCAGCGTATGCCTTCACCCGTCAGCAACGAGCGCACCCCAACTGAAGGCATGGCGCTCAGCATCCATGACAACAGCACGAGCAGCACCTCGGCAAGTACGAGGCACAGGGCAAGACGGGCAGCCAACTTCTTCATTCGCTATCGGGAATCAGGTTGTCAATGTCAAGTATTCGAAGTTCGATGGCACGCACCACCAGACGTGTGGCATTGATGCCTACACCGCCGTTGCCGTTGGGGAAGAGCTTCTGTACCAGCTCGTTCTGACGTTTCTCCAAGCTCTTCACGCCGAAGGGCATACCACGCAGCTGCGTAATCTGGTCCTTGGTGTAGCCCAACGCCAGATGGCGCAGGAAACGCTCGTCGTACTCGTCAATCTCGTAGTTGACCAACGACTCCTGACGCACCTGTCCACTGCTGACAGCACGGCAGAAACGCTCCACAATCTTGCGGAGGATGGGCTCATTGAACACCAGCTGCTTGCCTGCCATCACCGACTGCACATCGTTGCGGGTCAGCATCTCGCCACTCTTCAGAATGATGCCGTCGGCACCGGCGTCGAGCACATCGACCCACAGCTTCTCGTTGAGTATCTCACCCGTGAAAATAAGCACACGTACCTCATGGTACATCTCCTTGGTCTGACGGCAGATCTCCACGCCAACGGTGGTGGAGCCGCCCAGTCCGAGGTCTAGTAGTACGAGGTCGGGTTTCTGCTGCTTGATGAGCCGCCAGTAGGCCGTCTCGTTGTCAGCTGTTCCTATGATTTCCGCTTCGGGAATGTCGTTGCGGATGATTCCTTCGGTGCCTTTCAGTTCCAGAGGCACGTCTTCTACAATAATCACTTTGAATGGTTCCATCGTGGTAACGTTATTTTGATGTTAGTTATTCCGTTTACGCTTTCTGCCCAGATACCACAGCCACGGCGATTAGTGGTCTCGGAGTGGTCGCGCACAATCTGGCGGCACAGCAGGTACTTGATATTATCTTGTTTCGCCGTAAACAGCATGGCAGCCTCTTCGTCGGTGAGACGGAGCTGCGGCATAGTTACGGTATATAGCACGTAACGCTCGTCCTTCGCCTCGGCGATGATATTCTCTTTCTGGCGTGTCAGCAGCTCGAAGAGGTAGCGCAGTTGCGTCCTGTCGCCAATGACCGTCTGTCCGTAGAGTTCCACGGGCATCAGTTGCAGATGCGTTTCAGACACCTGTCGCATGGCCTGCTGGCTGAGCACCGAATAGATGTCGCGATAGTAAGTAACCACCTCGTCGATGGCCTGCAGGTTCACATCAGGACTATCCACCAACTGACGTATGCGCGAGGGGTAGTACATGGTCTCGTGCTTCAGGGTGGAGAGACAGTTGTCGAGCACAGAATTGGCTACGTGCAGCTTATTATTATCCAAGTCAATGCGCCGTATCTCATCCTCGAGCACCTCGGCATTGTCGTGTTGCTGCTGTTCCAGCAGAGAGCGACGTGCCAACCGGTGACGATAATAGAGCAGGTAGTAGGCGGGCAGGATGATGGCCAGCACCAACAGGAGGATGATGATAGCAATGGTGCGGTTGGTCTGCGACTGCTGCATCATGCGGCAGTAGTTCTCCAGCGTGTTGTCGGCGGACATCTCGCGGAAGAGCTGCGTATAGACCTTGTTATTATAGGCGTAGAGCGACCACTGGTGAAGAGCCAATGCAGCCACTGCCGACTCGTTGCGTATGTCGAGGATGACCTTGTAGTTGGTGTCGAGGCTGTCGTAGAACCACTGTATCTCGGGCACGGGCAACGATGTATCGCTTTCGCGGAGCATCAGCAGCCTGCCATTGGGGTGTTGCTGCAGGTAGTGCTCATTCAGGTACTTGCGGCAGGAGTCAGCAAACTCCAGCGTACGTTCGTAAGTGCCGTTGACGTTGGAGAAGTAGGCGCTGTCGGAATAGATGTAGGCTTTATCCAAAGCTGATGGCTGCTGGTTGCTGGCTATCAGGGGCTGACACAATGCCAATAGCCAGAAGACAACAGTCATGACACGACCCTTAGGCAAGCGGAAGAAGAGGCGCGAACCCCTACCCTGCTCGCTCTCGGCAGACAGCTTACAGACATTGAAGATATTGCTGACCTTGCGGTACTTATCGATGATGCCCCGACAGTTCATGAGTCCGAATCCGTGTCCGTTATGCAACTTGTGGTCAAACAGGTGGTCGAGCTGTTCCTCGGACATACCGATACCGGTATCAGTGACGCTGACTTCGACGTACTGCTCCTCGTCGGAAGCCTGAATGGTTACGGTACCGCCCTCACCAGTAAACTTGCGTGCATTGTCGGCCAGCGTGTTCAACATGAACAGCGTCAGCACACGGTCGGCCTTCACCACTGCCTCAGTGGGTTCCACCTGCAGCGTGATGCCCTTGAGCTGGAACGACATCTTGCCACGTGCCACCATGTCGAACAGGGGCTGCAGGGGGAAACTCTCGATGCGCAGACTCAGCTCGCCTTGTCGCAGCTGTATCCAGTGGGTCAGCACGTCGTTTTGTTCGTTGATATTGTCCGTCAGCTCGCGAATGTATTCCAGCGCCTCCTCCTTCGGACGGCCGGAGTCTTTGGAGAGGCTGGACACTTCGTAAATAATGCGGTCAATGAGGGGCATGATGCTGTTGACCAGCGACACCTTCGCACGCTGTTCCAGATTACGCCGTTCGTTGTTTTCCAGATGTAGCGCAGCTAACGCAACCTGTTCACGTCGCTGCTCAAGCAGTTCGGTAAGGTCGTCGTTCGTCTTACGCTTCTGCTTACGGTTGAGCCAGTTGAAAAGCCATAGCATGAAGACAAGCAACATGATGGCCACCACCACCACAATCATCATGAGGTATTGCTGGCGTGCCGTGTGGTCGTACATGTCGGCACGGGCCTGCAACTCTCGGTCCTGACGTGTCTGCCACTGCAGGTCGAGGTAGATGTTACGGTTCTGGTCGCTGGCTACCTTGTCGTTCACAGCAGCATAGGCCACAGAGAGCTGTTCGCGGATGCTGGCTACGAGGTCAGGGGCCTGCTCTATCTTGGGGTTCGACAAGGCATGGTGCAGGTAGTCGAGCGCCCGCGTATCATCGTTCATGGCATGATAGCAGGATGCCAACGTACGATTGGCACCGGCAATCTGATAGACATCGCCATATTGGGTGAAGAGATGAAGCGACAGGGAAGCCAGCTCTACGGCCTGCTCTCCATCGTCATTCATACAATGTTCGGAGAGTGCTTCCAGGGAGTTAGCCTCAAAATAAGGATAGTGATACTGACGTGCCATTTCCAGGCAGCGCATCAGGCAATCCAGCTCCTGTTGCTTGATTTCCTCCTCTGTTCCTTCGGTGATAATACCGCCTGCACCAACGTTATAAAGATAGTTGAGCAACTGTGCCGTATCACGTTCAATGTCAACGTTTTGATAGATGTAGTTTAAAGCGTCAATAGATTGACGCTCCAAGCCTACGTAATAGTAGTACGTGCTCTGCACGATGGCCATCTCACTCTCGGCATAGACCATGCGTTGCTGCAAGCGTTCGGGTAATGCATGACGCTCCTCGTTGATGCGCATGAGACGATTGACAGCCTCCTCGCGGTAATCGTAGAACTCACGATTGGCAGAACGGCGCTGACAGAGTCGCATCAGCTGGATGTCGGCAATGAACAGCTCCACCTGATTGTCAGTAATATCGAGGACGGAGTCGAGCCGCTGTTTGGCCTCGTCATAGTCCATCCGCATGATGCTGACAAAAGCCAGGTTATTGAGAGCCTCAGCATGGCCTGCATCATACGTTGACGCAATGCTCAGAGCCTCACGTGCATAGTGCTCAGTAGAGTCAAGATTACGGTAGTGATAGGCATAGGAAAGAGAATTCAGCTTGTCCACCGCTTGCCTATCAGGCGATGAACAAGCTGAGAATATAAGTATAGCAGCGAGGCTGTTAAGCGCGTGCCTTAGCCACATAACCGAGTGCCTCCTTGCACTTGTCGGTTACATACTGCCAATCGCCGGCCTTCACCTTGTCGGAGGGGAACAGCTTGGAGCCCATACCGACGCAGAACACGCCAGCTTTGAACCACTTAGTCAGGTTCTCTTCTTCAGGAGCCACGCCACCAGTCACCATAATCTTTGACCAGGGCATAGGAGCCTTCAGACCCTTCACCATGTTCGGACCAACGACGTCGCCAGGGAACACCTTGGTGAGGTCGCAACCCAGCTCCTGAGCTTTACCTATCTCGCTAACTGTCATGCAACCGGGGCAGTAAGGCACCAGACGGCGATTGCAGACGGGAGCAATCTCAGGATTGAACAGCGGTCCTACCACGAAGTTGGCACCCAACTGCAGGTAGAGGCCTGCCGTAGGAGCATCAACCACAGAGCCGATACCCAGTGCCAGCTCAGGACACTCCTTGTCGGCCCACTTCACCAGCTCACCAAAAATCTCATGGGCGAAGTCACCACGGTTGGTAAACTCAAAGGCACGAACGCCACCCTCGTAACAGGCTTTCACAACGTTCTTGCAAACATCTAAATCCTTGTGATAGAACACGGGAACCATGCCCGTGTCACCGATTTTCTTCAGTACGGCTATCTTATCAAACTTTGCCATAATTCTAATTATTTAAATTCTCTAGGATTGCCTAGGGCTTCCTATGGTTTCCTAGGATTTCCTATGATTATCTCTGTACACGGCCATTGGCATTACCACCGGCCAGACTCTCTACCTCGTCAACGCCCACCAGATTGAAGTCACCATTGATGGTGTGCTTCAAAGCAGAAGCGGCTACAGCAAACTCCAAAGCCTCGCCTTGAGTTGGCTTAGTCAGCAGACCATGAATCAGGCCACCGGAGAACGAATCGCCACCACCTACGCGGTCGATAATCGGGTTGATTTCGTAACGCTTGGACTGATAGAACTCCTTACCATCATAGATAAGCGCCTTCCAGCCGTTGAACGTTGCACTGAAACTCTCGCGAAGCGTAGAAACAACATACTTGAAGCCAAACTCCTCACGCATCTGCTTGAAGATACCCTCGTAACCAGCAGCGTCAGTCTGTCCACCCTCCACGTCAGCATCGGGCTTGAAGCCAAGGCAAAGCTCTGCATCCTCCTCGTTGCCAATGCAGACATCGACATACTTCATCAGCGGGCGCATGATGGAGATAGCCTTCTCACTAGTCCATAACTTCTTACGGAAGTTCAGATCAACAGATACCGTTACGCCGTGACGCTTAGCAGCTTCACAAGCCAGTTTTGTCAACTCAGCAGCTTTGTCGCTGATGGCAGGTGTGATACCACTCCAGTGGAACCATGCTGCTCCCTCCATGATAGCATCAAAGTCGAAATCCGTGGGGTCAGCCTCGGCAATGGCGCTGTGTGCGCGATCATAGATCACCTTTGAGGGACGCATGGATGCGCCCGTCTCTGCATAGTAAAGACCTACACGATCGCCGCCACGTGCAATAAACTGTGTGTTAACACCATAACGACGCAACGCGTTAACAGCAATCTGACCAATCTCGTGCTTCGGCAGCTTGCTGACAAAGTAAGCCTCGTGACCATAGTTTGCTACGCTGACAGCTACATTTGCCTCACCACCGCCAGGGATGATGCGGAAAGACTCACTCTGAATGAAACGGTCGTTGCCCATGGGCGACAGGCGAAGCATGATTTCGCCTAATGTTACAATTTTTGCCATTTGTTTTGTTCGTTTGTTTTTGGAAATGATTTTCTTTTTGTGTTGCAAAGTTAGAGATTTTTTTTTGAACGACAAAATAACTCCACGAAAAAACATCAATAAAGTTACGTAAACGTTATAAGTAGAAGTCTGCTACGAGTTGGTGGAATGCCGTACTACCGATAACAATCTCTGAATTCTCACACTCCCCCGTAAGTCGTTTACGGAAAGCCAGCAGAAAACGACGGGGAGGCTTTCTCTGTGTAGTCCTGACGGCACAGACACGGGACAACAGAAAACCGGAAAGCACAGCGGCAGACTCCATTCGGGAACGGCAGTCGAACGGGATGATGACAGACAGTTCACCATCGTCAGCAAGCAGACGGAAGGACTGGCTCATCAGCGTCTCATAAGTCAATGACGTTGCATGACGGGCCAAGCTGCGTTGTTCATCCGGCGAAAGGAGGGACTGAATGAAGAATGGGGGGTTGCACACGATGGCATCATACTGCCCTTCATTATGGAAAATGGTGAAGTCGGCCTGCTGTATGGTGATTTGCTGTGAGAACGGTGAATCGGCAACATTCTGACGGGCCTGCATAACAGCACGCTCATCGACGTCAAGCGCAGTCACTTCCGCTTGTGGGAAACGCTGTGCCATCATCATAGCAATCAGTCCTGTTCCTGTTCCGACATCAAGGACACGTTTTCCGCCATGGGCCCATGCCCCCAACAGACATCCGTCGGTCCCCACCTTCATGGCGCAATTCTCCTGACGTACCACGAACCGCTTAAACTGAAAGTAATTGTTGCTCATAATCAATAAAACGCTGCAAATTTACGATAAAATTGGGGAATGAGGGGTGATGCATAATGAAAAATTGCGGCCACTTAACCATTTTTTCATTTTTTCATTTTCCCATTAATACATTTTTTTGTACCTTTGCGCCCTAAATACATAATAGGTAAGAATAAAGATGAGTCAAATGCAAAATAACAGAGCTTTTTCAATGATTGCTGACGTGGAAGGCGACTACTTAGATTTAAGCCGTATTGACATACCCGACGAGATGCCAGTACTGGCTCTTAGGAACCTGGTACTGTTTCCCGGCGTCGTTTCCCCGATACTGATAGGGCGTGAAGCCAGCATGACGCTAGTACAGCATGCTGAGAAGAACAATGGACTGATAGGTATCTTCTGTCAGCATGATCCAGAAATAGAACATCCCTTACAGGAAGACCTGTACGAATACGGTGTCACGGCACGTGTCATGAAGCTACTGACACTCCCAAATGGTAATATCACCACTATTGTCCAGGCAATGGGACGTCTCCGTCTGGACAAGATTACACGTATGAAACCCTACCTGATGGGCAAGGTTACTGCTATACCGGAACAGGAACCTGAGAAACGGGACCGTGAGTTCAAGACAGCAATGAAGGACCTGCGTCAGATGACACAGGAGTATATCAAACTGAACGACGAACTGCCGGAAGAAGCAAACTTTGCCATCAGCAATGTCAAGAACGACATCATGGCACTGAACTTCATCTGTTCGAACATGCCGTTCAGCGTGAAGGAGAAGATGGAACTGCTGGTAATGGACAGCATCAAGGAGCGTCTGTTCAACACCATGCGTATCCTGAATCGCGAGATTAAGCTGGAAAACCTGAAACTTGACATCCGCAACAAAACCCGCGACGACCTGGATGAACAGCAGCGAAACTATTTCCTGCAGCAGCAAATCAGGAACATTCAAGCGGAAATGGGTAACGGTGAAGGTTCGCCCGAGAAGCGAAGCCTTCTGGAAAAGGCTATGGACAAGAAATGGCCTGAGGACATTGAGCATGCCTTCTACAAGGAGATAGATAAGCTGGACCAGCTAAACCCGCAGAGTCCCGACTGGAACGTGCAGTTGACCTACCTGCAGACACTTATCAGCTTGCCTTGGGGAGAACTGACAGAAGACGACCTCGACCTGACGCGGGCACAGAAGATACTGGACAAGGACCACTACGGCATGGAGAAAGTGAAAGAGCGCATCCTGGAATATATGGCTGTGCTGCAGCTGCGTGGTGATCTGAAGAGTCCTATTCTCTGCCTCTACGGTCCTCCGGGTGTCGGTAAGACATCACTTGGAAAGTCGATTGCCGAGGCTATGGGACGAAAGTACGTTCGTATGTCGTTGGGTGGTCTGCACGATGAAGCAGAGATTCGCGGACACCGTCGTACGTACATTGGTGCCATGCCGGGACGTATCATCAAGAACATCCAGAAGGCAGGCAGCAGCAATCCTGTGTTTATCTTAGACGAAATAGACAAGGTGACACAGATGACGCATAACGGTGACCCTGCGTCAGCGCTATTGGAGGTGCTCGACCCAGAGCAGAACAATGCCTTCCACGACAACTACCTGGATTTAGACTACGACTTGTCGAAGGTATTGTTTATTGCAACGGCTAACGACCTAAATACCATCCCACGTCCCCTACTCGACCGTATGGAGATTATTGAGGTAAGCGGCTACATCACAGAAGAGAAGATTGAGATTGCAAAGCGTCACCTCGTGCCGAAAGAGAAGGAGAATAATGGACTGTACAGCGAGAAGAAGCTAAACTTCAACAAGGCTGCCATCGAGAAGATTGTAGAACAATATACCCGTGAAAGCGGTGTGCGTCAGTTAGAGAAGCAAATCAACAAGAGCTTCCGTAAGCTCGCCCTTCGCAAAGCCAAGGACGGAGAACTGCCGTACCTCAAGATTACGCCCAATGAGATAGAGAACCTGCTGGGCAAGCCGCCATTCTATCGCGACATCTATCAAGGCAACAACTATGCTGGCGTGGTAACTGGACTGGCATGGACCAGCGTAGGCGGTGAGATACTCTTCATTGAGACCTCGCTATCAAAGGGCAAGGGCTCGAAACTCACACTGACAGGTAACCTGGGTGACGTGATGAAGGAAAGTGCCATACTGGCATTGGAATACGTCAAGGCTCATGCTGAGGTACTGGGTATCGACTATCGTATCTTTGACCATTGGAACATCCACATTCACGTCCCGGAAGGTGCAACCCCGAAGGACGGTCCCTCTGCCGGTATCACAATAGCTACATCCATTGCCTCGGCTCTTACCCAGCGTAAGGTTCGCAAGAATGTTGCCATGACTGGCGAGATAACGCTGCGTGGCAAGGTGCTGCCCGTAGGTGGTATCAAGGAGAAGATTCTTGCTGCCAAGCGTGCCGGCATTACCGACATCATGCTGTGCCAGGAGAACTGCAAAGACATTGAGGAGATTCCCGATGTCTATCTGAAGGGAGTGAAGTTCCACTACGTGGAGAACGTGCAGGATGTATGGGACTTTGCCTTGACAAACGAAATCGTCGAGCGTCCGTTGGACTTTACCATTCCCGAAGAGGATGCGAAGAGTGAGAAGTAAAGAATGAAGTTTGAAGTACAACATACAGACAACGCAAGCGACGCAAGGAGTGGCCTGATTACCACAGACCACGGACAGATAAAGACTCCCATCTTCATGCCAGTCGGCACGGTGGGAAGCGTCAAGGGCGTACACTTCGCGGAACTGCGTGAGCAAGTGCAGGCACAGATTATTCTTGGTAACACATACCACCTCTATCTGCGTCCAGGACTCGAAGTGCTCCGCAAAGCCGGGGGACTACACAAGTTCAACACGTGGGACCGGCCCATACTGACTGACTCAGGCGGCTTCCAGGTGTTTTCCCTGACAAGCATTCGCAAGCTGAAAGAAGAGGGATGTGAGTTCCGCAGCCATATTGACGGTTCGAAACACATCTTCACGCCAGAGAACGTGATGGACACGGAGCGCGTTATCGGTGCCGACATCATGATGGCGCTCGACGAGTGTCCTCCGGGACAGAGCGATTACCAGTATGCCAAGAACTCGCTAGGACTGACCCAACGCTGGCTGGAACGTTGTGTCAAGCGCTTCAACGAAACACAGCCCCTATACGGTTATAACCAGACGCTTTTCCCCATCGTGCAAGGCTGTACCTACAAGGACCTGCGTGAGGACGCTGCCAAGCATGTTTGTGACGTACTGGGACGACTGAACGACGGTGGCGGTGCAAGCATCGGCGGATTAGCCGTCGGCGAGCCTACGGAAGTGATGTACGACATGATTGAGGTGGTGAATGCCATCCTGCCCAAGGATCGTCCACGTTACCTGATGGGAGTCGGCACTCCACAGAACATTCTGGAAGCCATAGAACGTGGTGTCGATATGTTTGACTGCGTGATGCCTACCCGCAACGGACGCAATGCCATGCTGTTTACCTATAACGGTACGATGAACATGCGTAATAAGAAGTGGGAAATGGACTTCTCGCCCATTGACCCAGAAGGCTGTGAGATAGACCGCATACACTCCAAGGCATACCTGCACCATCTGTTCAAGGCACAGGAACTGTTGGCTTTGCAGATTGCCAGCATCCATAACCTGGCCTTCTACCTACGACTGGTAGGCGACGCACGCCAGCACATAGAACAGGGAGACTTCACACAATGGAAGCGAAGCGTTATCAATGACTTAGGAAAGAGAATTTAGACAGATGAAATACGCTAAAATAAGAAAATGGCATAAACTGCTGAAGGTGTTGCGTATGATACGCCACCTGATGAAGAAAGTGATGAGCTGGCCGCGACGTTACATCAAACGTCTCGACTCGTACATCATTCGGAAGTTCATCGGCACGTACATCTATTCTATTATTCTCATTATCTCCATATCCATTGTATTCGACATCAATGAGAACCTGGCAAAGTTTACCACGAACCACGCACCGCTGAAGGCAATTGTTTTTGACTACTATGCCAACTTCGTACCATACTTCGCCAACCTATTCTCGCCGCTATTCGTATTCATTGCCGTTATTTTCTTTACTTCCAAGTTAGCAGGCAACTCCGAGATTATCGCCATGCTGGCCTGCGGTACGGGCTTCAAGCGACTATTGCGTCCCTACCTGATTTCGGCAGCGCTTATTGCCGCACTCAACTTCTATCTCGGTTCCTACATTATTCCGAAGGGTACCGTAGTACGTCAGAACTTTGAGTCACTATACAAGAACAACAAGAAGATAACGTCAGCTATTAATGTACAGTTGCAGGTGGCACCGGGCGTTATTGCCTTTATGTCGCAATACGACGACATTACCAAGACCGGCTACGGCTTCACGCTCGACAAGTTTGAAAACAAAAAACTGGTCAGCACCCTGTCAGCAAATATAGTACAATACGATACCATCAGCGATTCACGTTACCATTGGAAGGTTAAGAACTACAAGATTCGTACCTTAACAGGTATGCGTGAGAAGATCACGTCAGGAATGACACTCGACACGCTGATAATGATGGAACCCATGGATTTGGTGTTCTCTAAAGGACAACAGGAAACACTGACATCGCCCGAGCTGCGACGATATATCACCAAGCAGCAGGAACGCGGTTCGCAGAACGTGGTTCAATATGAGGTAGAGTACCACAAGCGTATTGCAACGTCTTTCGCCTCGTTTATACTTACCATCATCGGTGCGTCACTCTCCTCGCGTAAACGCAAGGGAGGCATGGGTATGTATCTCGGTATCGGACTGGCACTCTCTTTCTCTTATATCCTGCTGCAGACCATCAGCGCCACGTTTGCCATTCAGGCAGACACTCCACCGCTTCTCGCTGCATGGATTCCTAACATTCTATATTCATTCATAGCATATTATTGCTACAGACAAGCCCCGAATTAAATGACATTTGAAGAAACATATCTGAACGACAACATACTCGATGCACTCTATGACATGCACTTCGAGCAGATGACACCTATTCAGGAGAAGTGTATTTCTGAGATTCTCGACCAACACGACGTGATGGGTGTAGCGCAGACCGGTACCGGAAAGACTGCTGCCTACTTATTACCCATCCTTTCTATGCTCGATGACGGAGGCTTTCCTGATGATGCCATCAACTGCCTGATTATGGCTCCTACACGTGAGTTGGCACAGCAAATAGACCAGGCTATGCAGGGATTTGGCTACTACCTTGACAACGTCAGTAGTGTGGCTGTTTATGGTGGAAACGACGGAAACCGTTATGATCAGGAGCAGCGCTCCCTCCGTATGGGAGCCGATGTGGTGATTGCCACACCCGGTCGTCTGCTCAGTCACATTAAGGTGGGTAACGTGGACCTGAGCCGTGTCAGTTTCTTCGTATTGGATGAAGCTGACCGTATGCTTGACATGGGTTTCTCGGACGACATCATGCAGATAGCCTCTCACCTGCCGAAGAACCGGCAGACGGTGATGTTCTCTGCCACCATGCCCGACAAGATACAACAGCTGGCAAAGTCTATGCTCTATGACCCGGTAATGATTAAAATTGCCGTCAGTCGTCCAGCTGACAAGATACAGCAGTCTGCTTACATTTGTTACGAACCCCAAAAGCTGGGCATCATCAAGCACATGTTTGCCAACAACCAGCTGCAGCGCGTCATTATCTTCTCAGGCAAGAAGGACAAGGTAAAAGACATCACCCGCGAGTTGAAGCGAATGAAGATAAACTGTGCACAAATGCATAGCGACCTTTCACAAGCCGAACGCGATGAGGTGATGCTGGCATTCAAGGCAGGACAGGTCGATGTACTCGTAGCTACTGACATTGTCAGCCGAGGCATTGACATTGACGATATCCGTATGGTCATCAACTACGACGTGCCCCACGATGCCGAGGATTACGTGCACCGTATAGGCCGTACGGCACGTGCCGACCGTGATGGTGCTGCCGTCACCTTCGTGAGCGAGAACGACCAGTTCGCCTTCCGCCAGATAGAGAAATTCCTGGGCAAGGAAGTTGACAAGACACCCCTGCCCGACACCGTAGGCGAAGGTCCTGTGTATGAGCCGAAGGGGCGTACCAAACGTGCCTCACGTTATTGTCATCGCCGAGGACGCGGAAGGAACAAACGCAATGGTAACAAGAAAAACAATAACGATAGGAAATTATAACAATAAAAAAAGTGGAACCCGTTAATGAGTTCCACTTTTCTTTTAGTTGTTTATTGAGCCACCCACGATGTCAAGCAGTTCAGAAGTAATGGATTGCTGACGTAGCTTGTTGTACTGCAGATTCAACTGCCTTAACAGTTCATCGGCATTGTCGGTGGCAGTCTGCATGGCTACCATGCGCGCGGCATGCTCAGAGGCTACGCTATCGAGCAGCGCCGTATAGAGCATGAGGTGTGCCAGCTTGGGAATAAGCTGAGACAGCAGGGTGTGCATGTCGGGCTCCACGATGAAGTTGTCGTTCAGAGGCTTCACTTCTTCGTTCTCTGCCTCCTTCTTGCGACGGTTCTTCTTCAGGTAGTCCTGCGCCTGCTTTGTCACGATGTTCGTGGTGAGGTCACGCTCATGGTCACGATCCAACTCGCTTTCAATGTCGATCGGCAGGAAAGTCTTGTTGGTGAGAATCTGTGAACCGGCACTCTTGAAATGATGATAAATCAGCTCTACACGGTCAATCTCACCTTTCAAGAACTTGCTACCCAGCTCCATAGCCATATCGATGCATGGCTGCACGTTGGGATGATCAATAAGTGCGTCGTAGTCACCTCGTACATCGTAACCCAGCTTACGTGCCTTTTCGTTGACTTTACGGCCTATGGCATACACCTCTACGCTACCCTGCCCCAGTTCCTGGGTGTAGGCTTCCACCGTACGCTGCATCAACTTGATGACGTTGGCATTGAAGCCACCGCAGAGCGACGAGTTACCGGAGAATACCACCAGCGCGACACGCTTGACGGGACGCTCCTGACCGAAGACGGTCTGGGCTTCTGTCTCGGCAGCGAGGAACGCCTTGAGTATATGCTCAAGCATAGTCTCGTAGGGCAGCATATTCTGGATAGCTTTCTGCGCATGGTTTAGCTTCGACGAAGCTACCATCTTCATAGCAGACGTTATCTTTCGTGTGCTGTTGACCGAGGCAATGCGGCCTTTAATTTCTTTCAGGCTTGCCATATGATAATCTACGATTTACAAATTTACAATTTACGATTTGTACGTTCCAGCGATATCAGCCATGATAGCCTCAATCTTCTGCGTAATCTCGTCGTCAAGCTTTCCGGCAGCGAGTGTCTCGATGACCTCGGGAGCCGCAGAGCGCAGTTTGTCAAGGAACTGGTCCTGGCACTCACGCACCTTGTCGATGGGCACCTGACGCATCAGACCGTGTACGCCGCAATAGAGGATGGCAATCTGCTCGCCAACGGGCATCGGGCTATACTGCGGCTGAATGAGTAACTGCTGGTTCTTACGTCCACGGTCAATGGTCATTGCCGTCACAGCATCCATATCGCTTGAAAACTTCGAGAAGGACTCAAGCTCGCGGTACTGTGCCTGGTCAATCTTCAAGGTACCAGCCACCTTCTTCATGGACTTAATCTGTGCTGAACCACCCACACGAGATACCGAGATACCTACGTTGATGGCAGGGCGCTGTCCCTGGTTGAAGAGGTCTGACTCCAAGAATATCTGACCGTCGGTAATGGAGATAACGTTCGTGGGAATATAAGCCGACACGTCACCAGCCTGCGTCTCGATGATAGGCAGGGCGGTCAGCGAGCCGCCACCCTTCACGTGACCCTTCATGCACTCAGGCAGGTCGTTCATCTGCTCGGCTACCTCCTGCTGCTCGTTCATCTTGGCTGCACGCTCCAACAGACGACTGTGCAGGTAGAACACGTCACCGGGATAAGCCTCACGTCCTGACGGACGACGAAGAATCAGCGACACCTCACGGTAGGCCACAGCCTGCTTCGACAGGTCGTCATAGACCACGAGTGCGGGCAGACCACGGTCGCGGAAATACTCACCGATAGCAGCTCCTGCGAACGGAGCATAATACTGCATGGCGGCAGGGTCTGCAGCCGTAGCAGCTACGACGATGGTGTATGGCATGGCCCCATGCTCCTGCAACGTAGAGACGAGCGAGGCAACGGTACTGGCCTTCTGACCGATAGCCACATAGATACAATATACGGGTTTGCCTGCCTCGTAGAAACTCTTCTGATTGATGATGGTATCTACGGCAATGGCTGTTTTACCGGTCTGGCGGTCACCAATGATGAGCTCACGCTGTCCACGTCCAATGGGAATCATCGAGTCGATGGCCTTCAGACCAGTCTGCAGCGGCTCCTTCACGGGCTGGCGGTAGATAACGCCCGGTGCCTTACGGTCAAGGGGCATCTCAAATGAGTCGGAAAGGTCGATGTCGCCCTTACCGTCGATAGCCTGTCCCAGCGGATTGATTACACGTCCGAGCATGTTGTCGTTGACACGGATAGAGGCGATACGCTTGGTACGCTTCACCACCTGTCCCTCCTTGATGCCTGCGGTAGGACCAAGAAGCACGCAGCCGACGTTGTCCTCCTCAAGGTTCATCACGATGGCCTGTGTTCCGTTTTCGAACTCCAGAAGTTCACTGGCCTCGGCATTGCGCAAGCCATAGATGCGGGCAGCACCGTCACCTACGGTAAGTACGGTACCTACCTCGTCGAACTTCTCCTGATTCGAAATGCCGTTCAACTGGTCAATGAGCACCTGGGACACTTCGCTTGGTTTAATCTTATCTGACATTTGTTTTTAATTTACAATTTACAATATACGCTATTTCTTTAGTGTTTGTAGAATGTTGTTGAGCTTGCTCTTGACGCTCGCATCCATGCGATACGTGTCGTACTCGAGGATGAAGCCACCGATGATGTCGGGGTTCACCTCTGACTCAAACTCCACTGTTCCCTGAGCATGACTCTCCACCATGCGGCGCATCTTCTGCTCCATGTCAGGCGATACAGCCACGGCGGTGATGAGTTTTCCACTGATGACGTTCTTCTGCTTACGATAGAGAGTGACGTACGAATTGGCCATGAACTGAATGATGTTCTCGCGGTCTTCCTTCAGCACCAGCGCCACAAACGACTGACTGAGCTTTGACGCAGTCTTCGCACCACTGATGGCGGTAGTGAGCAGCGACTGCTTGGTTTCCTTCGAGAGCATGGGATTGTCGATGGTCTGACGCAGCTGGGGAACCTCCACGTAGCTCTTTGCCAGCAGTTGCATCTCACCATAGACGGTGTCCTCCAGCTTGGCTTCGAGCGCACTCTTCAGAAGTGCCCTGGCATATCGGACTGATATTACTCCTATATCCATACTTCGTTCAATTGTGATTGAAAGAATTAATTAGCAGAGACATCATCCAGCATACGGTCTATGAGTTCCATCTGAGCCTTGTCGCCCTGCAGATTCTGCCTGAGAACCTTCTCGGCAACTTCAACACTGAGCGCGGCTACTTGCTTTCGGATGTCGGCAATGGCAGCTTTCTTCTGCTGCTCTATCTCGTCTTTGGCATCAGATATGAGGCGGGCACTTTCCTGACGGGCCTTTTCCTGCGCCTTCTCTACGATGGCGTCGCGGGTCTCGGCTGCCTCCTTCAATATCTGGGCCTGCTTTGCACGAGCCTCCTGCAAGATGGATTCACCTTCCTGCGCTATATTGGCCAGACGCTCCTGAGCCTCGTGGGCTTTCTTTAGGCTGTCGTCAATATAGTTCTTACGCTCCTCCACCATACCGGTGATGACGGGGAATCCGTATTTTGCAAGAAGGACAAAGACCACCAGAAACGCCACGAACATCCAGAAGAATAGTCCGAAGTCGGGTGTTAGTATTGATGGCAAGTTAATTGACTCCATTTGCACAGATGATTAAGACGTTTTACATAAACACGCAAAGTGCGCACACTACAACAGCGAACAGGGCCACACCCTCAACGAATGCTGCTGTCAGAATCATGTTGGTACGGATAGTACCAGCAGCCTCGGGCTGACGTGCGATAGCGTCCATGGCGTTACCACCGATACGGCCAATACCCAGACCGGCACCAATTGCTGCAATACCTGCGCCGAGACCGGCACCAAACTTAGCAAGACCAGCAGCTGCAGCTGCCTCTAAAATCAATGTTGTGATCATAATCTTAAATGTTTTAGTTGTTAATATTTAATCTTTAATGTTTAATCCTTATTCTTTGTGGTGCTCCGGATGCGCCAGGCCGATGAATACAGCCGAGAGCATGGTGAACACGTAGGCCTGGATGAAAGCCACCAGGAACTCCAGACAGTTCATGAAGAGCATCATGATAAAGCTGAGTAGCGTGAGGCCTGAACCGAGGGCAGCATTCAGCGACCATCCTATGAAGATGATGGCGGTGAACGAGAGGATAATGGCGTGGCCTGCCATCATGTTGGCAAACAGACGGACCATCAGCGCGAAGGGCTTGGTGAAGACACCGAAGAGCTCGATAATCGGCATGATGGCCACGGGGTATGCCTTCAGGAATGCGGGCACGTCGGGCCAGAATATCTCCTTCCAATACTCCTTGTTGCCAAAGAGGTTGATGGCGAGCATGGTGCATAGCGCCAGGAAGAAGGTGATGTTGATGTTGCCCGTCACGTTGGCACCGCCCGGGAAGATGGGCAGCAGACCCAGCAGGTTGGTGATGAGGATGAAGAAGAACGCCGTCAGCAGGTACGGGGCGTACGGACGGTAGTGCTTCTCTCCTATCGAGTCCTTGATAAGGTCGTCGTTAATGGCCATGACGAGCATCTCCACCGCACCCACGAAACCCTTGGGCGCATCCTTCTTCGGGTCGTGCTTCTTGTACCAGTGTGCACAATACAGGAAGATGGCGAGCATGATGAAGACGACTATCCATATCTGGCATACGCTCTTTGTGAAGCTCAGGTCCCAAGGACGCACCACTCTGCCGTCAGCCAGACGCTCATAGATCTTGCCGTTCTTCTCCTCGTTGAAGAAGAAGCCCATGTAGTCGTGCCCTTCCTCAACGGCTTCCTCCATGGTTGAGCTGAGGAAGCAATGCCACTCGCCTGTCTGTTCGCTGCGCACGATGACTGGCAGGGGGATACTCAGATGCTTGCCCTCGTAGCTGGTAATGTGCCATTCGTAGGCATCGGCCATGTGTCCGAGAACTATCTCCTTCACATCGACGCCCTCGCCCTCGGCAGCCAGTGCCGGAGCCTGTGCGCCCAACAGGAAAGCAAGGCATAGCAGCAGATATCTCATTTGTTTCACTTGTTTTACTTCTTAACTTCTTTAATTTCTTAACTTCTTAGCTGCTCACCTTCCTGCCTTTCTCCACTCGCATGAAGTAGATGGTGTCATAGATGAGCATGATGAAGTAGTAGATCAGGAACGTGATGACGAAAAAGCGGATGGAGGCCTTGTCCTCGATGGAGAAGCAGTAGGCCAGCACCGTCACGATGCCTGCAAACATACGGCAGCCAGAAGCAGTCATGTAGAGCGTCGGCAGACTGTCGGGCGACGATGCGGCAACGTGTTTCCACACGAAAGCGTAGGCTACGCATGCCACCAGTTGGAATACGGCTGAGATGCAGATGGGTACGGTCATCATGTCAGCGCTACCCCACACATTCATATAGAGCAGGAAGAGCAGCGTCAGTCCGACAATCAGGCAGATGCTCTGTCTCAGGTAGGTGTTCACAACGTTATGCTTCATTCTCGTTCAGTTCCACACAAAGACTCACCTGGTTCTTCTGAACCTCCACGAAACCGCCCGCAATGGCTATCGTCTGCTGCGCGCCAGCTATGGTATAGACCACGTTACCATTGGTCAGCAGCGAAATAATTGGGGCATGTCCCGTCAGTATCTCGAATTGTCCCATGGCGCCGGGAACCTTTACGTTCTCCACGTCGCCTTCGAACTCGATTTTCTGTGGTGATACAATCTTTAATGTCAACATAATCTTTCGGGGCTTTTATCCATTCGCAGCTTCCAGCAGCTTCTTGCCCTTCTCCTTGGCATCCTCAATGGTACCAACGTTCAGGAAAGCCTGCTCGGGCAAGTCGTCAACCTCACCGTCTAGAATGGCGTTGAAGCCCTTGATGGTCTCCTCGATGGGCACCATGATGCCAGGCAGTCCTGTGAACTGGCTGGCCACGGCGAACGGCTGGCTCAGGAATCGCTGCACACGGCGTGCGCGGTTCACGGTCAGCTTGTCCTCGTCAGAGAGCTCGTCCATACCGAGGATGGCGATGATGTCCTGAAGTTCCTTGAAGCGCTGCAGAATCTCCTTCACGCGCTGTGCACAGTCATAGTGTGCCTTGCCTACAATCAGCGGGTCGAGAATACGTGAGGTACTTCCCAGTGGGTCAACGGCGGGATAGATACCCAGCTCGGCAATCTTACGGTCGAGCACCGTCGTGGCATCCAGGTGGGTGAACGTCGTGGCAGGTGCAGGGTCGGTCAAGTCGTCGGCAGGCACATACACGGCCTGTACCGATGTGATAGAGCCTTTCTTCGTCGAGGTGATGCGCTCCTGCATGGTACCCATCTCGCTGGCCAGCGTGGGCTGGTAACCTACGGCTGACGGCATACGTCCCAGCAGGGCTGACACCTCAGAGCCGGCCTGCGTGAAACGGAAGATGTTGTCAATGAAGAACAGGATGTCGGCAGCGCCGCCGTCCTTGCCACCGCTGTCGCGGAAGCCCTCGGCAACGGTCAGACCCGAAAGGGCCACAGAGGCACGTGCTCCGGGCGGCTCGTTCATCTGGCCATAGACCAGCGTAGCCTGGCTCTTCTTCAGCTCCTCAGGATCCACCAGCGAGAGGTCCCACTTACCTTCGGCCATAGCCTCCTTGAACTTCTCGCCGTAACGGATAACGCCCGACTCAATCATCTCGCGGATAAGGTCGTTACCCTCACGGGTACGCTCTCCCACTCCTGCAAAGACCGAGAAGCCGTTGTGTCCCTTGGCAATGTTGTTAATCAGCTCCATGATGAGCACCGTCTTACCTACACCGGCACCGCCGAAGAGTCCAATCTTACCACCCTTCATGTACGGCTCCAGCAGGTCGATGACCTTGATACCCGTAGCCAGGATTTCCTTCTTCGTGGAGAGTTCCTCGAAGGCAGGAGCTTCGCGATGAATGGGGTATGCGCCCTCCATGTCCAGCTGATTCATACCGTCGATAGGCTGACCGATCACGTTCAGCATACGACCTTTAATCTGGTCACCTGAGGGCATCAGTATTGGTGAGCCCACAGGGATAGCCTCCAGTCCACGCTGCAGTCCGTCGGTATTGTCCATAGCCACACAGCGTACGGTGTCCTCGCCGATGTGCTGCTGCACCTCAACGATGAGTTCCGTACCGTCGCCACGGTCAATGCGCAATGCCTCGTGAATCTTTGGCAGCACCTTCTCAGCATCCAGTCCCTTGGTGTCGAAATACACATCGACCACAGGACCGATAATCTGTGAAATGCGTCCGTTAATCTGTGACATAAGCTTAGTATTTATATTTAAAGTTGTTTTTGTTTAGACATTAGTTGGTGCAAAGATAGTAAATTTTTCCGAACGAAAAAACTATTTTGCAAAAAAAGTCAGAAGAAATATATTTCTCCCGCCAAAGCGAACATTCCCAACAGCCAGCCAAGGGCCACCTTCAGTGTGCAATGCTTCAGGTACCAGCCCAGACGCACATGCTCCATCTTCATCAGCGCCAGACCGCTCACGTTGCCCACACACAGCAGACAGCCGCCTACAGCCGTCGAGAAAGCGATGACCTTCCAGAAGGCGCCGTTCTGCAGAAAGCTGGCGGCATAGCCGTCTCCAGCCGTCTCCAGCACAGGATAAAGCGAGAAGTTCGACATGGCAATGGTGAACGTATCCACCAGCGAGCTGAGCAGACCCGACACCAAACCAACCATCCAGATGTCGTGCACGTAGCTGTCAATCCATGTGGCCACGCTCTCGAAGACGCCCGTCTCAGTCACCACGCCCAGTCCGAGCATGATGCCCATGACGAAGAGTATCTGCTGCAGCGTGTCATACTGTAGGGCTACGGGAATGAGCCGTCGCGCCATCTGTCCGGAGTTGTTCAGCTTGCGGTTCACGATTTCGTTGACCACCCACAGCACGCTCAGCACACAGAGTGCTCCGAGGAACGGCGATAGCTTCGTAATGTTATGGAACGTCGGAATGAACCACAGACCGCCAATGCCCACCACGAGCATCAGCACGCGCTGCCAGCGGTTCAGGTTCGTGTCGTCGCCACGATAAGGAGCGGCAGGCCACGCCACGTCAAGCCGTTCGGGCAGCTCGCGGCTCATCCACCATGTGGGCACCACCCACGCCAGCAGAGCCGGCAGCGCCAGGTAGGCCGAGAAGTTCGATGCCGTCACCGCGCCGTTGCCCCACAGGGCCACGCCTGCCGGGTCGCCGATGACCGTCATGCAGCCGCCGCAGTTGGCAGCCAGCACGACGCTTGCTCCCACCACCATGCGCTGTCGCGAGTTCTGCACTATCTTGTGCATGATGACCAGCATCATCGTCGTCGTCGTCAGGTTGTCCAGGTTGGCTGAAATCAGGAACGTGGCCAGCGAGAGCGTCCACAGCACGCGCTTCGAGTTGCGCGTCTTGATCCAGTCTTGTATGAAGTCAAAGCAGCCGTTGTTGTTCAGCAGCTCCACAATCGACATCGTAGCCAGCAGGAACAGCACGATGGCTGCCGCCTTACCCACATAGTTCAGGAACACATTATTATATATATAGTGCTTCACCGCGTCGCTCGACGCCTCCGCGCCGTTCAGGAACGACGTGTATTCCGCCGCATGGCGATCCATCACGTAGTCGGTTCCGTAGCAGATATACACCACCCACCCTGCCGCAGCAATAAACATGGCGATGGCCGCCTTGTTCACGTTCGTCAGGTGTCCTGTGGCAATGAGCAAGTAGCTCAGCAGTAGCAGTAATACAATAATCAGTGTCATGACATGTTTCGGTTTTATGGTGCAAAGATATAAAAAAATGGCAGAAAAGTAAAAAAGTTCTGCATTTTTTCGTACTTTTGCAGCAAAAAAGATGAGAATAGACATTATAACCGTACTGCCCGAGATGCTCGAAGGCTTCGTACACGAGTCCATACTGGCACGCGCCGAGAAGAAAGGACTGGCCGAGATACGACTGCATAACCTGCGCGACTACACCCTCGACAAGTGGCGTCGCGTGGATGATTACCCCTATGGCGGCTCGGCTGGTATGGTTATGCAATGCGAACCCATTGACCGCTGCATCACAGCCCTGAAAGCCGAGCGTGACTACGACGAGGTTATCTTCACGTCACCCGATGGCGAGCGCTTCGACCAGCACATTGCCAACGAGCTCTCCATGAAGGGCAATCTCATCATCCTGGCAGGTCACTACAAGGGCATCGACCAGCGCGTACGCGACCATCTCATCACACGCGAGATCTCCATCGGCGACTTCGTGCTCACGGGCGGAGAACTCGTAGCGGCTATGATTGCCGATGCCGTCGTGCGCGTCGTGCCGGGCGTCATCGGCGACGAACAGTCGGCCCTCTCCGACTGCTTCCAGGACGACATCCTCGCAGCACCCATCTACACCCGTCCCGCCGACTACAAAGGCTGGAAGGTTCCTGACATCCTGCTCAGCGGCAACGAAGCGAAGGTACGTGAGTGGGAACTCGAGCAGGCACTTGAACGCACCCGCCGCCTACGCCCTGACCTCCTGGACCACTAACCTGGTTATTGTTACTTGATCACCTTAATCACGGCATTCGTGCCGTTCAGTTTCTTGCCGTTGTTGCTCTCGCTGATGCCCTTGATGCGCAGCTCCTTCATCGCGGAGCAGCCGTTGAAGGCGTCCGGTGAGCATTGCGGCTCCTTGCCGTTCACGGTGGCGAGTGTCAGCTTCTTGCAGTCGCGGAAGGCGTTTTTCACGATGCTCACCTTGTCGCCCGAGATGGTGACCTGCGTCAGTCCTGTGTTCAGGAACGCATCCTCAGCAATCGCCCTCACCGTCTTGGGGATATTAATAGTGGTCAGCTGCGTCTGGTTGGCAAAGGCATTCTTCGCGATGCCCACCACGCTGTAGGGCTTGTAGTCGTACTTCACTTGGGTGGGTATCTGCATGGTCTTGCCGGGTATCCTGACGCCAATCACCTCGACGGTCTTGTTAGAGACAATCCTGTAGTTCAGGTTCCCCTCGTTAAACTCCTGTCCCGGGCTCGCGTGGTTGGTGATCTCGCTCATGGGGATGCCGAACTTCTTGGCGCCCTGCTCAATGTCGAACTTCTTCACCGTTACCTCGCCCTTGGCATTGGTGATGGACATCTGGCCGGCCAGCAGCGTCGCCTTCTTGCGCGTCTTCTTCGCACACATCTCCGCCTTGCCAGCAAAGAGCCAGATCCTCGTCTCGCTGCCTGTCTCCTCCATTGCCATGATGGTGCCGCGGATGCCGGCAACGGCCTGCGTACCGTCACAATTTATCTCTCCATTCTTCCACATCTTCTTCAGGTTGACCCAGATGACGCCCGCAATCATCTTGACATTGCTGACTTCACCTTCATATTCGGGCAACACGAGGATAGACTTCTCCTTGATGATGAATGACGTCTTGTTCACCAGTCCAAGCACGGCCTCAGAGTCTTCCTCCGTCTTGATTCGGTCCCTATAGTGGAGGATGGTTTCAAATCCGGCTCTCTCGTAGGCATCGTCATCCTCATCGTCTGGTCTCACCTGCACGTCGCCCGTGATGTCACGGAAGCGTACGCCGCAGTCCCTGTACTTTGGCGACCAGTCGGCATAGAGGGCTTTCTGCCAGCTGTCATCGCAGTCGCAGATGTCGCGGGGGCGTGCGGGAGTGGGCGTCGTCACCTCGGGCTTCTTCCCCACGTCGAGCTTGATGGTGACCTGCGTCTCGCCCAGCCAGCTCCAACTTGCCTTGGGGTCGGGATTGGGTGCCCAGTAAGTATAGATGATAAACACTTCTTCATAGTCGTCATGCACCTTGAAGTCCTTGGACGTGGAAGTGACGCTGTCCAGTTTCACGAACTGGACGCCCTGATAGTCAGTGCTTCCCTTTTTGCGATACTGGTATTGGATGATCATCCTTGGAACCCTTTTTCCGGAAACCTTCTGGAGCGAAGCCTTGATGGTGGTGCCAGCGGTGACTGTGCCCCCCATGTCCAGCTTGAGCTCATGTCCCGGGCTGGTGAGGTTGTCCTTCTTCTTTGGCTTCCCCTTCTTGGTGATATTGATGCCCGTAGCGCTGAACTTCATCTTGTGCCCGTCGTTTTCCAGCGTGAAGGAGATAGGGCTCTGCGCCCATACCGCCATCGCCACCGTCAGCAGCACGGCCGTCATTAGTAGTCTGATATTCTTCTTCATAGTTGTAGTAGTTTTTAGTTATTGATTCACGCTACAAAGATACGAAAAAAAATTGAGACTTTCAAACTTTTCGGGGGAAAAAGCTTATACGGGCGCTTTTAGAGGTAAAAAACGACGTTAATTGACGAAAAGTGCCGATTCGTGTACGAAAGAGGTGTGTCAAGGTGTACCAGCTCCCTGTGTCTTATCGGATTCTTCAGTTGACAGTTGACAGTTTCTAAAGAGAGTATAAAAATGTGGTATTCTAATATTATATTATAATATAATATATAGAATAACAACAATGTCAACTTTTTTTCTCAAAAAAAACTGTCAAACTGTCAACTGTCACCATACAGGCTCCAAACACCGCATTTTCAGATTTTGCAAAACAGCCCTCAAAAAAACAGCTTATAACGCCTCATTTCGGTCCCCAAACGCCATAATACTTGCAAACTCAAAAAAAATGTTGTAACTTTGTATCGCGATTGAGAAGCCCCGAAACATACCGACTTTCATGACGAAACATACCGACTTTCATGACGAAACATACCGGCTTATGGCAAAAGACACATAGCGATTTTTGGGGGAAACGGATAAACATTTTTTATGAAATAAAGTTATGATTGGCAGAAAAAATTTGGTAGTTAAAATGAATTGCGTTAACTTTGCACGTTGATGAAAAGAAGTGTATTGTTTTTATGCCTGTTGTGCATGGCGATGACGGCTGCGGCACAGGCAAGCGAGAGAGACCTGCAGGCACTCAGGGAGTGGCAGGCAGGCACGACGGTGAGTCTGGAGGCGGTCAGCGCCTACGGGCAGGAACGGTGTTTCGTAGTCGAGGAGATTCCCGACAAGGTATGGGCGAGGATGCAGGGAAAGACCTACGTGGAGAACCCCCACGTGAAGCGCTCAGACCTGAGACATCTGCGCCTGCTCCACTGGGACTACGACAACCGCCCGCACATCGGCGAGATGATTTGTAACAAGAAGATTGCCAATGACTTGCTGAGTATCTTTAAAGAATTATATGAAGCCCGATATCCCATTGAACGAATGGTGCTTCCCGACGAGTACGACGCTGACGACGAGCGTCAGATGCAGGCCAACAACACGTCGTGTTTCTGCTACCGGAACGTCCCCAACACGAGGTCGCTCTCGAACCACGCGCTGGGCTTGGCTGTGGATCTGAACCCGAGGTACAACCCCTACATCACGTATCGCAAGAACGGCAAAATGAACGTGCAACCCGCCAACGGCACACCCTACTGCGACCGCAAGGCGGACTTCCGCTACAAGATTACGACGAGCGACCTGGCCTACCGACTTTTCAAAAAACATGGCTTCCGTTGGGGCGGCTCATGGGTGAGGAGCAAGGACTACCAACACTTTGACAAACGGTAAAAAAAACAGCAATAAATTCTTAACAGAAGTTAAATAATGAGTGTGGAGTGTAAAAATAACACTAAACACTCTTTTTTCTTTGTCTTTTTCATTGCGGAATGAAAAATAAGTTGTACATTTACACCCAAATTAAGAGAACCTATAAAACAACAACTAAAAACAATTCTGTTCAATGAAAAATCTGAAAGGAATTCTGATGGGTATCGGCGTTGCAGCTGCAATGCTGACAGCCTGCTCGACTGCTGACAAGCAGACGACAACCATTTCTGGTCTGAACCCCGCCGCTTTCGACTCAACGATCAACGGCAAGAAGACCGCGTTATTCACCCTTAGAAACCAGAACGGCATGGAGGTGTGCATCACCAACTACGGCGGCCGCGTGGTCAGCATCGTAGTGCCCGACAAGGACGGCAAGCCGACTGACGTGGTGCTGGGCTTCGACAACATCAAGCAGTATGCCGACACGCTGAACTCGCCCTCTGACTACGGTTCGACGGTGGGCCGCTATGCCAACCGCATCAACGATGGTAAGTTTGTGCTGAACGGCGACACCATCCAGCTGACGCAGAACGACACGGGCAACGGTGCGAAGCACTGTCTGCACGGCGGCGGCAACTCGGGTTGGATGCACAAGGTGTATGACGCTGAGCAGCCGAACGACACCACGCTCATCCTGACGCTCGTCAGCCCCGACGGTGACAACGGCTTCCCCGGCGAGGTGAAGTCAAAGACCACCTTTACCGTGCTGCCCGACAACACGCTCGACATCGTGATGGAGGCTACGACAGACAAAGAGACCATCATCAACATGACGAACCACTCGTACTTCAACCTGAACGGTGACCCCTCGAAGGAGGGCGACAACATGGTGCTCTACGTGAATGCTGACAACTACACGCCCAGCGATGCTACGTATATGACGACGGGCGAGATCAAGCCGGTGGACGACACGCCGTTCGACTTCCGCGCCCCCACCCCGCTGAGCCTGAACATCAACAACCAGGAGTTTGACCAGATCAAGAACGCTACGGGCTTCGACCACAACTGGTGCCTGAACACGTACAAGGACGGCAAGGGCGACGACAAGACCGTCTGCGCTTCGCTCTACTCTCCCGTAACAGGCATCTTCCTCGAGATGTTCACCAACGAACCCGGCGTACAGGTGTATAGCGGAAACTTCCAGGGCGTGGGCAAGGATGCCGACATCATCCGCAAGGGTGGCCTGAAGTATCCGAAGCACGTGAGCGTCTGCCTTGAGAGCCAGAAGTATCCTGACAGCCCCAACAAGCCCGAATGGCCGAGCCCCATCGTGAAGCCGGGTCAGAACTACTACAGCCACGTGGCTTACAAATTCTCAGTGAAGTAAAAAGGCTTACGACTTCGATTATTCAAACAAAATTAATATAAAAGTTAAGATATGGACAAAATTTTAGAAGCGTTAAGCAACAATGGCTTCGCTATGGCCGACTATATGGTCTTTATCGTGTACATCATCATTCTTGTGGGCATGGGACTGTTCCTGTCGCGCACCAAGAAGGGTGAAGAGAAATCATCAACAGACTATTTCCTGGCTGGTAACACCCTGACGTGGTGGGCCGTGGGTGCATCACTCATTGCTGCCAACATCTCAGCCGAGCAGTTCATCGGCATGTCGGGTTCTGCCTTCGCATCAGGTATTGCCCAGGCTGCCTACGAGCTGATGGCCGCCGCCACACTGCTGGTAGTAGGAAAGTTCCTGCTGCCGCTGATGATTGAGAAGAAGATTTTCACTATTCCTCAGTTCCTGCGTGAGCGCTACAACTGGGGTGTAGGCTTCGCTTTCTCTCTGCTGTGGCTCTTCCTCTATGTCTTCGTCAACCTGACCTCTGTAGCATGGCTCGGTGCACTGGCTATCCAGCAGATTCTGGGTCTGCCTACCGACATGGTCATCAACGTCGCCGGCATGGAAATCGACCAAGTTCGTATGTGCATCATCCTGTCACTCTTCATCATCGCAGGTATCTACTCTATCTACGGCGGTCTGGCCTCTGTGGCTTGGACTGACGTGATGCAGGTGACCTTCCTCGTTGGTGGTGGTCTGATTACAGCCTATGCTGCACTCTCTGTCATCGGTGCCGAGATGGGTATCGGTGGGGCATGGGACGCTCTCGTACACATTAAGGATTATCTGGCATCGATTGATGGCGACAAGCACTTCAACCTCGTTGTTACACGTAACGAGGAACTCTATCCTGTCATCAACGGTGTCGTCAACAATGCTGGCGAAATCGTTCAGAAGGAAGATCCGTTCTTCACCAATCCTGGTATCGTGCTGATCTTCGGTGCTCTGTGGCTGACCAACCTCGGCTACTGGGGCTTCAACCAGTACATCATCCAGAAGGGTCTGGCTGCCAAGTCTCTTGACGAGGCCAAGAAGGGTATGGTGTTCGCTGCCTTCCTGAAGATTCTGATTCCCTTCATTGTATGTATCCCCGGTGTTTGCGCCTTCTACATCATGAACTCTCCTGAGTGCGATGGCCTGCGTGAGACGCTGGCTGGTTCTATCAGCCGCTCTGACGACGCCTATCCGTTCCTCATCCGTAACTTCACGCCGACCGTCGTCAAGGGTCTGTCGTTTGCTGCTCTGGCTGCCGCCGTCATCTCGTCGCTGGCATCTATGTTCAACTCCACCTCTACCCTCTTCACGATGGATATCTACAAGCAGTTCATCAACAAGAACGCTTCAGAGAAGAAACTGGTGACCGTAGGTCGTATGACCTCTGTCTGCGCCCTGATTATCGCCCTGATTGCCGTTTACCCGCTGATGGGTGGTATTGATCAGGCCTTCCAGTTCATTCAGGAGTACTCAGCCTTCGTCTATCCCGGCGTTGTCGTCATCTTCGGTCTAGGTCTGCTGTGGAAGCGTGCAAGCGGCACGGCTGCTGTCGTCTGCGCCATCGGCACCTTCGCCTTCTCTATCATCTACAAGTTTGCCTTCCCCGAGATGCCGTTCCTGGTACGTTCCGGCGTTGTATTCATCACGCTGGTCATCCTGTTCGTCTGGATCTCGCTGAAGAGCAAGAAGGCCGTTCCTGCCGACGAGCTTGACGAGCACACCATCAAGACTCAGCTGTTCTGGAGCCGCATCATGTTCATCGTTGCAGCTATCTCGTTCGTGCTCAGCATCGGCGGTTTCTTCAACGAGACCATGCACATCCACGGCTTCGAGGGAGCAATGATCTTCTTCGCTGCCATCACAGGCACCATCGGTATCTATCTGCGCTCTAACGCTCTGGACAAGGTTCAGGATCCGAAGCTGGTGGCTATCGACTTGAACATCTTCAAGACCGACCGCGTCTTCAACTTGGGTGCTATTGGTGTAATTGTAATCCTGACCGTACTCTACATTGCTTTGTGGTAAGTTCATTCATCTTATAATATATATAAGTAATGACCGATTTCTATATTGAACACCAAAAGATATTGCTCTCCGTCGATTGCATTATCTTTGGTTTCGACGAGGGACAGCTGCGCGTGCTCATTGGCAAGCGCCAGCTGGACCCTGGCCGTGGAGAATGGTCGCTGTACGGTGGCTTCGTAGGTCCCGACGAGAGCGTCGATGATGCAGCAAGTCGTACGGTGTTCGAACTGACCGGACTTCGTAACCTCTACATGCGCCAAGTGGGAGCCTTCGGTAACATTGACCGTGACCCGGGCGAGCGCGTGGTGTCCATTTCCTACTATGCACTCATCAACGTGAAGGACTACGACGACCAGCTGCGTCAGGAGCACGGTGTGGAATGGGTGAACATCAAGGAGTTGCCTACGATGTACTCTGACCACCGCGACATGATACGCAAGGCTCGTAAGCTGATGCAGGATAAGATCAGGACGGAGCCCATCAGTTTCCGTCTCCTGCCGTCGCTCTTCACGCTCACACAACTGCAGCGTCTGTATGAGGCTGTGAACGGTGAGGCGGTCGATAAGCGAAACTTCCGCAAGCGCATCAAGGAAATGGAATTTATTGAGAAAACAGAACTGATTGACAAGACCGGGTCAAAACGTGGTGCCTACCTCTACAGGTTCAACAAGGCCGCCTATAATGAAGACCCGAACTTCAAGCTGTGAAGCATCAAAATTAAGAATTATGTTAGAAGAACTGAAACAAAAAGTATTCAAGGCCAATCTGGATTTGGTCAAGCAGGGACTGGTCATCTTCACATGGGGCAACGTCAGCGGCATTGACCGCGAGAAGGGCCTCGTAGTCATCAAACCCTCTGGCGTCAGCTACGACGAGATGAAAGCCGACGATATGGTAGTGGTTGACCTGGAGACAGGCGAGGTTGTTGAAGGCGACCTGAACCCCTCAAGCGACACCCCCACACACCTCGTGTTATATAAGGCATTCCCCAACATTCAGGGCGTGGTACACACCCACTCCACCTATGCTACGGCTTTCGCTCAGGCAGGACGTGACATCCCCAACATCGGCACCACACACGCCGACTATTTCTATAAGGACATCCCCTGCACCCGCGACATGAACGACGACGAGGTGAAGGGACTGTATGAAATGGAAACGGGTAACGTCATCGTGGACGAGATCCTGAACATCCGCAAAATCAATCCTGACCACACGCCTGCCGTGCTGGTAAAGAACCACGGCCCGTTCTCGTGGGGCACCTCTCCCGACAATGCCGTGTATAACGCCAAGGTGATGGAGCAATGTGCCATGATGGCTTTCGTGGCCCTCAGCGTTAATCCTAACCTCTCGATGAACCCGCTGCTCATTGAGAAGCACTACATGCGTAAGCACGGGCCTAACGCTTATTACGGACAAAAGAAAAAGTAAAAATTTAAAACAATGTTTGAAAATTTAGAAGTTTGGTGGGTGACTGGTGCACAGTTGCTCTATGGAGGTGACGCCGTTGTTGCTGTTGACGGACACTCCAAGGAGATGGTTGACGGTCTGAACAAGAGCGGCAACATCCCCGTGAAAATCATATATAAAGGTACAGCCAACAGCTCGAAGGAAGTGGAGCAAATCATGCTCGCAGCCAACAACGACGAGAAGTGCATAGGTATCATCACATGGATGCACACATTCTCGCCTGCAAAGATGTGGATCAAGGGTCTGCAGCAGTTGCAGAAGCCCCTACTCCACTTCCACACACAGTATAACGCCGAGATACCCTGGGACAGCATCGACATGGACTTCATGAACCTGAACCAGAGCGCTCACGGCGACATCGAGTTCGGACACATCTGCACCCGTATGCGCGTGGCCCGCAAGGTGGTCTGTGGCTACTGGAAGGACGAGAAGGCTCAGAAGCAGATTGCCGTTTGGGCACGTGTTGCTGCCGGTGTGGCTGATGCCAAGAACGTGCGCTGCCTGATGTTCGGCATGAACATGAACAACGTTGCCGTGACTGACGGCGACCGCGTGGAGTTCGAGCAGCGCCTCGGCTATCATGTCGATTACTACCCCGTCAGCTCGCTCATGGACTACTTCAAGAAGGTGACTGACGCAGAGGCTGATGAGCTGGTTGAGGAGTACAAGAAGCTCTATACCATCAAGATTGATGAAAGCGGCGAGGCCGTCTATTGGGAGAAGGTGAAGAACTCCGCCAAGGCTGAGATTGCCCTGCGCCGTGTCTTGAAAGACGAGGGCGCTACTGCCTTCACCACCAACTTCGACGACCTGGGCGATGCTGACATCAACGACCCGAACTTCGTGGGCTTCGACCAGATTCCCGGTCTGGCATCACAGCGTCTGATGGAAGAAGGCTACGGCTTCGGCGCTGAGGGCGACTGGAAGACCGCATGCCTCTACCGCACGCTCTGGGTTATCCAGCAGGGTATGCCCACCGGCTGCTCGTTCCTGGAGGACTACACGCTGAATTTCGCTGGCGACCGCAGCTCATGCCTACAGAGCCACATGCTCGAGATTTGTCCGCTGATTGCCAGCGACAAACCCAAGCTCGAGGTACACTTCCTCGGCATCGGCATCCGCAAGCAGCAGACCGCCCGCCTTGTTTTCACCTCGAAAACTGGTGCTGGCATCAAGGCCACCGTTGTTGACCTGGGCAACCGCTTCCGTCTCATCTCGCAGGAGGTGGAGTGCATTGAGCCGAAGCCCATGCCGAAGCTCCCCGTGGCCAGTGCCCTGTGGATTCCGCAGCCTACGTTCGAGATTGGCGCCGCTGCCTGGATTCTTGCCGGCGGCACTCACCACTCAGCTTTCTCCTACGACATCAACGAGGAGTATTGGGAGGACTTTGCCGAGATGCTGGGCATTGAGTATGTCCGCATCAACAAGCAGACCAACATCGCCGACTTCAAGCAGCAGCTCCGTAACAACGAGATTTACTTCATGTTGAACAAAGCACTTAAATAAAAACTATGAACGCAAAACAGACAATCGAAGCAGGTAAGGCCATCCTCGGTATTGAGTTTGGTTCAACCCGCATCAAGGCCGTTCTCATCGACGAGGAGAACAAGCCTATAGCACAAGGTTCCCACGAATGGGAGAATCAGTTGGTTGACGGTCTCTGGACCTACAGCACCGAGGCCGTATGGTACGGTCTGCAGGACTGCTATGCAGACCTGCGCAAGGACGTGCAGAAACAGTACGACTGCGAAATTGAGAGTCTCGCCGCCATCGGCTTCTCTGCCATGATGCACGGCTACATGGCCTTCAACGAGCAGCAGGAGATTCTGGTGCCTTTCCGTACCTGGCGTAACACCAATACGGGTAAGGCTGCTGCCGAGCTCTCCAAGCTCTTCAATTACAACATCCCCCTGCGCTGGAGCATCAGCCACCTGTATGAAGCCATCCTCGACAACGAGGAGCACGTCAGAGACATCAAGTACCTGACCACCCTCGCCGGTTACGTACACTGGCAGGTGACAGGTCAGTTCGTGCTGGGCGTAGGCGACGCATCAGGTATGATTCCCGTTGACCCTGCCACGAAGACCTACGATGCCGAGATGGTTCGTAAGTTCGACGAACTGATAGCCCCCAAGGGCTTCTCCTGGAAGCTGCTCGACATCCTGCCCAAGTCACTCAATGCTGGCGAGAATGCAGGTTTCCTGACTCCCGAGGGTGCCAAGAAACTCGACGTCAGCGGCCACCTGAAGGCAGGCATCCCCGTATGTCCTCCTGAGGGCGACGCAGGCACAGGCATGGTGGCTACCAATGCCGTCAAGCAGCGCACGGGTAACGTCTCTGCCGGCACCAGCAGCTTCTCGATGATCGTGCTGGAGAAGCCGCTGTCGAAGCCCTACGAGATGATTGATATGGTGACCACACCTGACGGAAGCCTCGTGGCAATGGTACATTGCAACAACTGCACCTCAGACATCAACGCCTGGGTGGGTCTGTTCAAGGAGTATCAGCAGCTGCTGGGCGTTCCCGTTGACATGAACGAGCTCTACGGAAAACTCTTCAACAAGGCCCTCGAGGGTGATGCCGACTGCGGCGGACTGATGGCCTACAACTATGTCTCTGGTGAGCCCGTCACAGGTCTGGCCGAGGGACGTCCCATGTTCGTTCGCTCTGCCAACGACAAGTTCAACCTCGCCAACTTCATGCGTGCCCACCTCTATGGTGCCATCGGTGTGCTGAAGATTGGTAACGACATCCTGTTCAAGGAAGAGATGATTCGCGTGGACCGCATCACCGGTCACGGCGGCTACTTCAAGACGCCCGGCGTAGGTCAGCGCATGCTGGCAGCTGCCCTCAACTCGCCCATCTCTGTCATGGAGACAGCAGGTGAAGGTGGTGCCTGGGGTATTGCCCTGCTGGCAGGCTACCTGATCAATAATCAGGGAAAGAACCTTGCCGACTATCTGGAAGATGTTGTCTTCGCAGGCAACACAGGTGTCTCTATCGCTCCTACTGCCGACGACGTGGCAGGATTCGAGAAGTATATTGAGAACTACAAGCGCGGACTGGCCATCGAGCAGGCTGCCGTCGAGCATAAGAACTAAGCGTATGAAGAAGATACTCCTGACAACAGTTATTGCATTGGCAACCGCCGTGTCGGCTACGGCACAGACGACCAAGGTGACGATTCATGCGAATCAGGCTGGTGCCAAGATTAACCGCGAGATTTACGGACAGTTCTCTGAGCACCTGGGAAGCTGCATCTATGGCGGACTCTGGGTGGGCGAGAACTCCCCTATCCCCAACATCAACGGCTATCGTAAGGACGTCTTCGAGGCGCTGAAGGCTTTGCAGGTTCCCGTGCTCCGCTGGCCGGGCGGCTGCTTCGCCGACGACTACCACTGGATGGACGGCATCGGTCCGAAGAACCAGCGTCCCTCCCTGCGTAACAACAACTGGGGCGGCACCATCGAGGACAACTCCTTCGGTACCCACGAGTTCCTGAACCTCTGCGAGATGCTGGGCTGCGAACCGTACATCAGCGGTAACGTAGGCTCCGGCACCGTGAAGGAAATGGCACAATGGGTGGAGTACATGACCAGCGACGGTGATACGCCAATGGCTCGTCTGCGTCGTCAGAACGGACGTGAAAAGGCCTGGAAAGTGAAGTATTTCGGCATTGGCAACGAGGCCTGGGGCTGTGGTGGCAACATGAAGCCAGAGTACTACTCCGACGAGTTCCGTAAGTTCAACACCTACCTGCGCGACTATACGGGCAACAAGCTCTATCGCATCGCCTCGGGTGCCAGCGACTACGACTACGACTGGACGACGGTGCTCATGGACAACATCGGCAACCGCATGCAGGGCATCAGCCTCCACTACTACACCTGCTCTGGCTGGGAGGGCTCGAAGGGCTCTGCCACGCAGTTCGATACTGACCAGTACTACTGGGCTCTCGGCAAGTGTCTGGAGATTGAGGAGGTCATCAAGAAGCACAAGGCCATCATGGACGAGAAAGACCCGCAGAACACCATCGGCCTGCTCGTCGATGAGTGGGGCACGTGGTGGGACGAGGAGCCTGGCACCATTGCCGGCCATCTCTACCAGCAGAACGCCCTGCGCGATGCCTTCGTCGCAGCCCTCTCGCTCAACGTATTCCATAAGTACACCGACCGCGTGAAGATGGCCAACATCGCACAGGTGGTCAACGTGCTGCAGTCGATGATTCTCACCGACCAGGAGGGCACAGGCCACATGGTGCTCACGCCCACCTATCACATCTTCAAGATGTACACCCCGTTCCAGGAAGCCACCTTCCTGCCTGCCGACTACGACAGCGAGATTATGCAGGTGAGCAAGGCTTACTTCAAGGAGAAGGAAGGTGCACGCGACGCTGGCTACCGTCCCTGTCCGCTTCTCTCTGTCTCTGCTGCCAAGACCGTTGCCGGCGACATTGTCCTCGCCCTGACGAATGTCAGCCTCGACAAGGACCAGACGCTCGAGATTACCCTCGACGGCTACACGGCAAAGACCGTCAGCGGCGAAATTCTCACCGCAAAGAATGTTGCTGACTTCAACGACTTCGCTCATCCTGACAAGGTTGCTCCACGTGAGTTCAAGGACGCCAAACTGAAGAAAGGCGTGCTCACCGTGAAGCTCCCTGCCAAGAGCGTTGTTGTATTAAAGATTCAATAAGACCGGTTTGCCTCCTTTCGTGAGGCAAACCTCTATGTTAACGGCTCCGTCACCCTGCTCGCTGCGGATGATGACCTGGGCACGACCACTGAATGCGCGCAGCCTTGCATGCTTCCAGTCATCGCTCACCGGACGCTCAACGTCCTTGAATCCAGGATCACCATTACCCCAGCCCAGCACGATAGCGGGGCCGTTAACTTTTACTGCTATTTCGTCTGCGGCATCAGGCACGAAGCGCCCTTTCTTATCCAGCAGCGTCACGTCAACCACGACAACGTCCTCGCCGTTCCTGCGTAGTGTCGTCGTGTTGACTTCAGCCGTCAGCTGTACGGCCTCGCCCGTCGTCTCCACAATGGTTTTCTTCAACAGCCGTCCGTTACGATAGCCCTTGGCCACCAGCTTTCCCGGCTTATAGACCGTCTGCCACACAGCATGTCCGTTCGGCTCAACAGTCTGCGTGCCCAACGAACGGCCGTCCTGCGTCAGTTCCACACGGTCACAGTTGGTATAGGCCCATACCTCGATGCTTTCTCCCTCGTGTCCGCGCAGGTTCCAGTGCGGCAACAGGTGCAGCACCGGCTCGTCCGTCCACCACGACTTCAGGTAGAAGGCCTCGTCCTTGGGAAATCCGCAGTAGTCCAGGATGCCGAACTGCGAACCCGTTGCAGGCCACACCATCGGGTTGGGCTCGCCCCTGTAGTCGAAGCCCGTCCAGTAACAAGGGCCGCCTGCCCATGAGTTCTCGGCATAGAACTTCCATCCGCGCTCAATGACGTTCTTCGCTCCGTTCGTACGCTCCTCACCCTCATAGTTGATGGAGCGCATCCAGCCCTTGATGGAGTCCGTGAAATAGACGCCGCGCGTGCCACAGCCGCTGGTCTCTTCCGTACCGATAACGAACCAGTCGGGATGCGCCCTGTGGCGGTTCTCCACGTCGTTCTGCACAATATAGTTGTAACCGTGAATGTCGGTCATCTTCACAATACCATAGCCGCCCGAGTTGCCATAGGTGGTCAGGCGTGTGGGGTCAATGTAGTGGGCTTCCTCCACCATTTTCTGGGCTATACGCTCACCCGTAATGCTACCCTCACACCCCCACTCTTCGTTACCGATGCTCCAGAGCATGACTGACGGGTGGTTACGGTCGCGCTCCATCATGCGGCGCATCAGGCTCAGCTGGTGGTCAGCCGTTCCCAGCAGGCGCGTCTCGTCAATCATGAGCATACCCAGCGAGTCACAGATGTCGAGCAACGCAGGCGTAGCAGGGTTATGCGAGCTGCGAATGGTGTTGAAGCCGTATTTCTTCAACTGCTTCACGCGGTAGAGCCACAGCCCGTCAGGAATGCCCGCTCCCACGCCGGCATGATCCTGGTGCAGGTCACAGCCTTTCACCATGATGGGCTGTCCGTTGAGCAGGATGCCTTTCTCCGTGTCGAAGCGCAGTTCTCTGATGCCCGTCTTCGTCTCATATACATCCTGCAGCTGTCCGTCGGCCAGCACCTCCGTTGTCAGCGTGTAGAGCACAGGACGCTCCAACGACCACAGTTGGGGCTGGAACACCCTGAGTTCCTGTTCCACCTTTGCCACATCCATTGCCGCCAGCGTCTGCGCGGCACTCTCCGTCCAGGCAACGGTCTTTCCCTGAGCGTCTCTCAGCGTCTGGCGAATGGTCAGCTGCAGGGCTTTCGGCTGCTCGTTCCTCACCGTTGTCTCTATCTTTGCCGTTGCGCCGGAATGGTCGGTGGCAGCATCTGTCACGCTGAAGCTGATAAACGTGCCGAAGGGCACCACGTGCAGCGGCTGCGTCTTCACGAGCCACACGTCACGATAGATGCCCGCACCCTCGTAGTACCAACCTTCCTCAATGGAGGCGTCAGCCCTTACCGTCAGCACATTGTCGCCGCCGTAGTTCAGGTACTCCGTCAGGTTATACACCTGCGTAGCATAGCCGCTGGGCTCCCCGCCCACATAGTGTCCATTGACAAACACCTGCGAGTTGCGGAAGATGCCGTCAAACTGCACGCTGATACGCCGTCCAAGGTCGCTTTCCGGCACCGTCAGGTGGCGCCTATACCAGCCCGCGCTGGTCTCAGGGTACTTCCACCCTACCGTCTTGTATCCGTGGCTGTGACTGGCCTCTCCGCTGAACGGCAAGTCCACCACCCAGTCGAAGGGCAGTGTCACCTGTCGCCACCGGCTGTCGTCAAACTGCGGATTGGCAGGTCCCTGGTTGTGGCCGTCGCCCGTCTTCGTCAGGTAGGTGAAATACTCCGTTCCGTGTGTGTAGTCACGGGCCATGTCAACATGTCCAATGGCAAAACGCCAGCCGTCGTTCAGTCGGATGGTCTCACGCTGTTGGGCATAAATGGAAGTCGCACTCACGAAGAGTGTCATCAGCAACAAAAAATGCTTTTTCATCTCGGAAATGTTAGTTTTGGTTTCTAATTTGGGTGCAAATATCGCTAAAAAATCTCAAATACACAAATTATCTGAAAGAAATGACAGCCGTTTCAAAGAAAATGTGTATATTTGCAGAAATTTATTTATTCAAATAATTAAACTTATTATGAACGACAACAAAGTTATGAATCGCGCAGCGGATAACATCCGTATCCTTGCTGCAGCAATGGTTGAAAAAGCTAAGTCAGGACACCCCGGTGGTGCTATGGGTGGTGCAGACTTCATCAACACACTCTACAGCGAGTTTTTAGTGTATGACCCCGAGAATCCCGCATGGGAAGGTCGCGACCGTTTCTTCCTCGACCCCGGTCACATGGCTCCGATGCTCTACAGCCAGCTGGCTCTCATCGGCAAATACACGCTGGAGGACCTGAAGAACCTGCGCCAGTGGGGCTCTGTCACTCCCGGTCACCCCGAGCGTGAAATTGAGCGCGGCATTGAGAACACCTCTGGTCCTCTCGGACAGGGTCACACCTTCGCCGTAGGTGCTGCCATCGCAGCCAAGTTCCTGAAGGCTCGTCTGGGCAACGTGATGGGTCAGACCATCTACGCCTACATCTCTGACGGTGGCGTACAGGAGGAGATTTCGCAGGGCGCAGGCCGTATTGCCGGTAACCTGGGACTCGACAACCTCATCATGTTCTACGATGCCAACGACATCCAGCTCTCTACCCGTACCGAGGTGGTTACCTGCGAGGATACTGCCAAGAAGTACGAGGCTTGGGGATGGTTCGTGCAGAAGATTGACGGTAACGACGTTGACCAGATCCGTGAGGCCATCAAGAAAGCTCAGGCTGAGAAGGAGCGTCCGAGTCTCATCATCGGTCATTGCATCATGGGTAAGGGTGCCCGTAAGGCTGACGGCTCTTCTTACGAGTCTAACTGCGCTACGCATGGTGCTCCCCTCGGTGGCGACAACTTCATTCAGACCATGAAGAACTTGGGTGCTGATCCTGAGAATCCGTTCCAGATCTTCCCCGAGGTACAGGAGCTGTATGCTAAGCGTCGTGAGGAGCTGAAGAAGATTGTGGCTGAGCGTTACGCCCAGAAGGCTGAGTGGGCCAAGGGTCATCCCGAGCAGGCCAAGCAGCTCGAGGAGTGGTTCAGCGGCAAGGCTCCCAAGATTGACTGGACAAAGGTTGAGCAGAAGGCTGGCAGCGCTACTCGCAGTGCTTCGGCTGCCGTTTTGGGTCAGCTGGCTGAGCAGGTGCCCAACATGATCTGCGCATCGGCCGACCTCTCGAACTCTGACAATACCAACGGCTTCCTGAAGAAGACCAAGGACATCGTGAAGGGCGACTTCTCTGGTGCCTTCTTCGAGGCTGGTGTGGCTGAGCTGACAATGGCTTGCTGCTGCATCGGTATGGCGCTGCACGGTGGTGTCATCCCCGCTTGCGGTACCTTCTTCGTATTCTCTGACTACATGAAGCCCGCCGTCCGTATGGCTGCCCTCATGGAACTGCCCGTGAAGTTCATCTGGACCCACGACGCCTTCCGCGTTGGTGAGGACGGTCCTACGCATGAGCCCGTTGAGCAGGAGGCACAGATCCGCCTCATGGAGAAGCTGAAGAACCATCACGGCAAGAACAGCGTGCTCGTTGTTCGTCCTGCCGATGCCGAGGAGACCACCGTCTGCTGGCGTATGGCTATGGAGAACGTTGACACGCCTACCGCACTCATCTTCTCACGTCAGAACATCGACATGCTGCCCGAGGGCAACGACTACACACAGGCAACGAAGGGTGCTTACATCGTTGCCGGCTCTGATGCCGACTACGACGTCATCCTGCTCGCCTCCGGTTCAGAGGTTTCTACCCTCGAGGCAGGTGCCAAGCTGCTTGCTGCAGACGGCATCAAGACGCGCGTCGTCAGCGTTCCTTCTGAGGGTCTGTTCCGCAGCCAGCCGAAGGAGTACCAGCAGAGCGTGCTGCCCGCAGGCAAGAAGAAGTTCGGTCTGACCGCCGGTCTGCCCGTCAACCTCGAAGGCCTGGTAGGTGCCGACGGTACCGTATGGGGTCTCGAGAGCTTCGGCTTCTCTGCTCCCTACAAGGTGCTCGACGAGAAGCTCGGCTTCACCGGACAGAACGTCTATGAGCAGGTGAAGAAGTTGCTGGCATAGTCCTCCAACAATTTAAAACTACACATTTATGAACAAAAACGAGAAATTTATCATTACCATCAATCGTGAGTTGGGTAGTGGTGGTCGTACCGTCGGACGCAAGCTGGCAGAGAAGCTGGGTGTGACCTTCTACGACAAGTGGCTCATCAACGAGCTGAAGGCTAAGTTCAACCTCACCACCGAAGAGGTGGAGGAAGTGAAGGGAAGCAACAACTCCTGGTGGCGCGAGCTGCTGAATGCAGCCGTCTATATGGGCCATAACATGGGCGAGATGGGCTGTGTGCCTCATGCTCCCGAAGAAGAGTACCACATAGTGACTACCAACGAGATGTTCACGGTCGAGACCGAGATCTTCAATCACCTTGCCAATGAGTCGTGCATCGTGGCTGGACGTAGCGGCTTCTACGTGTTCCGCAACCACCCCAACCACCTGAGCATCCTCATCCAGGCCTCCATGCCCCACCGCATAGAGCGTGTGATGCGCAAGCAGAACATGACTGAGGAGGAAGCCCGCAAGACGATTGAAAAGGTGGATAAGATGCGTGAGAACTACGTCAACAAGTACACGGGCACGTCACGTTACGACACCCGCAACTACGACCTCGTCATCTCTGCCGACGGCAAGACCGAGGACGAGATTGTTGACCTCATCATGCAGTACATCGGATAAAAAAACTTGAAGACTATGGAAGTAAAGACAGTTGGTGTAGCCTGCGACCACGCAGGCTACGCTCTCAAGAAATTCGTACTTGAGTATCTCGAGAAGAAAGGCTATCCCTACAAGGACTACGGCACGTGGAGCGATGCCTCCGTCGATTATCCCGACTTCGGTCACGCACTGGCCGAGGGCATCGAGAGCGGAGAGGTCTATCCCGGCATTGCCATCTGCGGCTCTGGCGAGGGTATCAGCATGACGCTCAACAAGCACCAGCAGGTGCGCGCCGGCCTGTGCTGGATTCCCGAGATTGCACACCTCATCCGTCAGCACAACGATGCCAACGTGCTCGTCATGCCCGGCCGCTTCATCGACAACAAGACAGCCGAGAAAATCATGGATGAGTTCTTCACCGCAACCTTCGAAGGTGGCCGCCACCAGAAGCGCGTAGATAAGATTGCGATTAAGTGAGCAAGATGAAAGCTCGCTTTCATCTTCGAACGTGAGCAATCTCGACCGAAGGTCAAGATTGCGATTAAGTGAGAGAAGTAACAAAAAAGGCAGGTTAACCTGCCTTTTTTGTTATCATTCACATCAGCCATCAGCCTTCAGCCCTCTTACATCTTACATCTTCCTTCTTCCATCTATACCGTTCCACAATCCTGCCGTCGTACTTGGTGTACGTGCCGTCGCTCGTCTTCACGTGCCGCTCGACGTACTGGCGCGTGTCCTCCAGTCTGTGGACCAGCTGCGGCTTCGGTCGAAACTGGATGGTGACGCGTACGCCGTCCTGTGTGCGGAGCACGGGAGTTGCTAATGCGTTTTCTGGTTTCTTGTACCCCAGTGCCTCTGCCACGTCCTTACCTACAAAGAAGGTTTCTCCCTTCTCGTTTGTCATGGTGCGGATTCATCATCCATCATCCATTTATCAGAAAAACATCATGGGCAAAGTGTTCTTCCGTTTCTGCGAAAGTTCGTCCTTCATGCGGTTAATAGCCGTTTTCAGGAAGAAAGCAATCAAATGCTCATCCGTGCCCTCCGCGCGAATCAGTTTCAAGGCCGAGATATATTCTGCGCGGTCTTCCAGTTTGATAATCAGCAGCGGATGACCGGCACGAAGCAGTATGAAGTTCGAGAGCAAGCGGCCAGTCCTGCCATTACCATCACGGAAGGGATGCAGATATTCATAATATCCATGCCATTTCGCAGCCACTACCATCGGATGCTGTCCGTCATTAATAGCCCTTTGTGTTGACTCCATCAGTCTGGGTACACGGGCTATCAATTCCTGATGGTCACCAAACACCGTATCACCAGCCGCCATATCCACTGTAGTATATTCGCCAGCAACAGCACCAGTAGCACGATAGCTCAACGTGTTTTCCGTCACCAGACGGTTCACCTCTTTCAGCAATGATTCATCGAAAGGATGTTCCAAGTGAGTTACCATGAAGTCGAATGCGCGGAAATGATCAGCCATCTCCGTACATTCCAACAGCGAACGTCCCACAGGAATCATGGCCATTCCCTGCTCACGCAGAACCCTCGTGTCATCTACTGTGAATGAATTACCTTCAATAGCACAGGAATGGGCAGAGAACAGAATCTCATTATATTCCATCCACTGCTTCTCCCCCATCCTGTCAGCAATTTTCTGCTGATACTCCAGGCGGATGCTCTCGTATTCTTCAATCATCTTCTCGAACATCGCTGCAAAGATAAGTTATATTCCTGAAATCGCCAAATATTTTGTCAAGAATCGCTTAATGGGAACAAATAGCCTCCCCAAAACAGGGGAGGTCTGGAGGGGTCTTCAGCCTTTAGCCTTCAGACATCATACATCTTCCATCTCACTTCTTCCTGCCGAGATACTTCAGCATATTGCCAAAACTCTCTGCGCCATCATAGGACAGGGAGCGGAAGAGATCAGTCAGAATGAAACCGCCCAGACCCAATATGATCAGGAGCAACGGCAGCAGCGCCACAATGCAAATCACAATAATCAGAATGTTTCTCGTTTTCTTTTCCATAATGTATCAGTTTTAGATGAGTTACTACGTTATTCTACTACTATACTTACTGCATACCATATTGCGACCACAACCAATTGATGCAAGAGTTGGTCTAAGCCAAAGAGCACCCAGTAGTGTTTCTGTTTGATGTCTGCAAGCAAGGGAAGCTTTACGGAAACTGTTGCCTTACCGACATCAATAACAAAGTGAGTCACCAGTTCCAACGACATCAACAAAAAGAGCTGTTCCGTATTGACTCCAAACACCAGCAGGCATACCCCCATCAGCACCGCATGAACCGCTGCATGCAGCAGTATCGGCCACACGTTCCGTTCGTCTGCCTTCGAACGAATCAGCGCCGGCCACGTCAGGCAGAAGTCCGCCAAGTAGTGGCATATCAATAGGGCTATGAGTAATAATACCATATTATTCTACAATCTTTCCTGTTATATCAATATAATACCACTTTTCGTCCCTGACATAGGCGCGACCGTTCTCGAAGCACTCTGCTTCTAACCATTTACAAGGAATAACAACCTTGCCCGTCTTGTCAATATAGCCCCATTTCTTATCGGAATCTTGAACTGCAGCCAGGCCTTCGCTGAAAGGCCACGCATCTTTCCACTGGCAGGGAATGACCACCTTACCTGTTTTGTCAATAAAGCCATACTTGCCGTTGGCGTCCTGAACTGCAGCTAGACCCTCGCTGAATGAATCTGCATATTTCCACTGGCATGGGATAACCATCTTACCCGTCTTGTCAATATAGCCCCATTTGAAGTTGGAGTCCTGGATCGAAACGAGCCCTTCGCTGAAAGCCCATGAACCTCTCAACTTATCTATCAACTTGCAAGGAATGACCACTTTGCCGGTCTTGTTGATATAGCCATACTTGCCGTTAGCGTCTTGAACAGCAGCAAGCCCCTCGCTGAAAGGATATGCATAATCCCACTTACAGGGGATGACCACTTTGCCAGTCTTGTTGATAAAGCCATATTTGCCATTAGCATCCTCAACCGAAGCAAGACCCTCGCCGAAAGGATATGCAGATTTCCACTTGCAGGGACTAATCATCTTGCCCGTCTTGTTGACAAAGCCATATTTGCCGTTGGAGTTCTTAACCAAAGCAAGCCCCTCGCTGAAAGACTCTGCATATTCCCACTTACAGGGAATGACCACTTTGCCAGTCTTATCAATAAAGCCAAACATTTCGTTATCGTCCTCAACCAAAGCAAGACCATCGCAGTAACTACCTTGATATTTCCACTGTGCACAAGCATACGATGCAGGCACGAACGATAGCACAAATGCTGATAATAGGATTTTGATAATTCTTTTCATAATATGATAGTTTTAAGTTACTTGTGCAAATATAGCACATTTCTGTCAAACAGCAAAACAAATGTCGAAATATTTTTTAATGATGTCTGATGGAAGATGTACTTGATATGTCATGTCTTGAAGCCCCGTGTAGGAGTCTATTAAAGGAGACAGAAAACGGTCAAATTTGTCCAAGGCGAAAAATATTCTGCCAAAAGCAGTGTTTTCTCATTTTTTATGCTTACCTTTGCCATGTCACAGATGATTTTTACTTGTCTTTATATGCAGCACTAGGGTAAGTGAAAAAATCTGACATGACCAAATCCTGAGCACCATTTTTACTCAGGTACTTATAAAGAAAGTTTAACTAAAGTGCTGTAGATTTTTCGTAACTATGAAAAAAAACTCCTTCCAAATGAAAATTATCATGCTTGCTACGATGCTGGTTTTGGTGATGTTATGTCCAATATCTGCCTGGTCGCAGGCTAGTAAATATAAGGCTGCAGCTGACGCTGGCGATGCTAATGCCCAGTATCAGTTGGGTATATGCTATTATGATGGTAATGGTGTAGTGAAGAATGAAACAATGGCAGTAGTGTGGTGGCAGAAGGCTGCCGTACAGGGACTTGTCCAGGCACAATTTAATCTGGGTTTGTGCTATTATAATGGTATTGGTATAGCTCAGGACTATTCCAAGGCCGTGGAGTGGTGGAGCAAGTCGGCTGAGCGAGGATACGCTATGGCACAATTTAATCTAGGCGTATGCCTTGAAAAGGGAATTGGGATAACCGCTAATAAGCCTCTTGGAGTGGAATGGTATCGTAAGTCGGCCGAGCAAGGATATGTTGAAGCACAATATAGTTTAGCCGTATGCTATTATAACAGTATTGGTGTGGCACAGGATGTGACACAGGCTGAGAAATGGTTTCGCATGGCTGCTTTGCAAGGACACGCTCAGGCACAATATAATCTGGGCGTATGCTATGAACATGGGATTGGGGTAAGTAAAGACTATTCCAAGGCCGTGGAATGGTATCGCAAGTCGGCCGACCAGGGGAATGCTGATGGTCAGTTTAATCTGGGCGTATGCTATTACAATGGAACGGGTGTGACCAAGAACAATGTGCTGGCTGTGGAATTGTGGCGCAAAGCTGCCGCACAGGGGCATACTTCTGCGAAAGAAATACTAAGCAGAATTGGCTTGTAACACCAGCGGCTGGTCCCTGTCATCAGCGTTGCAGGTGATGACAGGTACTGTTACTGTCACATCAATCTTGTCCTTTCATTCAATAATAAACATAGTTACTCTTTCTTTCTGGTCAGGAACAGCGTAAGGGGAACGCCGATAACGATAATGGCAATACCGATATACTTCAGCAAATTGCCAACACCTTCTCCGTCACCAGAGCGCATGATGTCGCCAAAAATGAAGGCACCCACACCTAAGAGAATCAACAACAATGGCAGCAGCGCCACAATGCAAATCACAATAATCAGAATGTTTCTCGTCTTCTTGTCCATCATGTATTCGTTTTAGATTAGTTACTCTATTATCTTTCCTGTCTTGTCAATAACATGCCAAACGCCATTATCGTCCATGACAGGTGCTACTCCTTCACTAAAATCTAAAGCTTTTTCCCAATGGCATGGTATAACAACACAACCTGTTTTGTCAACATAGCCATATTTATGATTATTATCCCACACATAGGCTAATCCCTCACGGAAATTACCAGCAATTCTCCATTGACGAGGTATAATCATTTTACCAGTTTTGTCAATATAGCCAATATTTCTGTCCTTATCCTCAACACGAGCTACTCCTCCATGAAAATTAATTCCCCAGCCACTCCACTGACAAGGAATAATCAATTTCCCTGTTTTATCAATACATCCATATTTCCAGTTTTCGTCTCTAACCCATGCCAAACCCTCACTGAAATCCCCTACATTTTCCCACTGGCAGGGAATGACCACCTTACCCGTCTTGTCAATAAAGCCATACTTGCCGCCACTTCCCTTAACAGAGGCCAACCCATCGCTGAAAGACCCGAGGATATCCCACTGGCAGGGAATGACCTCCTTGCCTGTCTTGTCGATATAGCCAGAGTTCTCATTATCATCCTTTACTCTAGCTAATCCTTCTTTGAACCATCCTGCCCACTTCCACTTGCAGGGAATAACCAACGTGCCTGTCTTATCGATAAAGCCATACTTTCCGCTGGCGTCCTGAACAGCAGCAAGACCCTCGCTGAAAGAATATGCATTTATCCACTTACAGGGAATGACCACCTTACCTGTCTTGTCAATGAATCCACACTTATGGTCGTTATTCTTGACATATGCCATGCCTTCGCTAAAAGACAATGCACTATTCCAAACACAAGGAACAACTACTTCACCTGCTGTATTAACAAACCCATAACGAATTCCCTCACTCTCATTTTTGGTTTCTACTAAAGCAAGACCATCTTTAAAATCCCAGGCGCGACTCCACTGACAGGGAATAACAAGTTTCCCAGTCTTATCCATAAAACCATGTTTTCCCAGTTTATTCCATACTACAATAAAACCATTAGAAAATGGTTTTATACAATCTAGCTTATTAAGTTCTTCAGCCTCACGTCTTTTGCGTTCCGCCTCTTCACGCTGACGCTTGGCAGCCGCATCCTGCTGTTGACGTCTCTTCTTCGCACCAGCTTCCCTCGCCTCACGAGCCTTGCGTTCCGCAGGCGTCTCTATCCTCCCTTGTGCACAAACGTAAGTGTTGGGAGTCAGCGACAGCACAAATACTGCCAATAGGATTTTCACAATGTTCTTCATAAGCACAATTGTTTGTTTATCGTGGGCAAAGATAAAGAAAAATGGTGAGACGTCCAAACTTTTTCGCTGATTAATTCGTTTGTTTGAAAAATATTCCGTATATTTGCAAAACAAACTATAAAAAATACTAATATGAAAAAGCTTATCATCATTTTATTATCCGTGTTGTTCCCTCTCATGTGTTGTGCACAGGAGAGCTATAAAGAAGTTAAAACAAAGGCAGAAGCAGGAAATGCTGAAGCCCAAGTCACTTTAGGAAGCTACTATATTCAAGGTTTTGGCGTGACAAAAGACTACAAGCAGGCAGTCTCTTGGTTTAGAAAAGCGGCTGAAAAAGGACATGCCAGAGGCCAGTATTTATTAGGTCTTTGCTATGATGAAGGTATAGGAGTGGCAATAGACTACCAACAGGCAGTCTCTTGGTTTCGGAAAGCAGCAGAGCAGGGATATGCCAATGCTCAAAACAATTTAGGTGTTTGCTATCGTAAAGGTAAAGGAGTGCAAATGGACATAAATCAGGCCATCTTTTGGTATCGGAAAGCGGCGGAGCAGGGATATGCCGATGCTCAAAACAACTTAGGTTTTTGCTATATCACAGGTACAGGAGTGCAAAAGGACGCCAATCAAGCAGTCTTTTGGTGGAGTAAAGCGGCAGAGCAGGGATTTGCCAATGCTCAATGCAACTTAGGCCTTTGCTATCGCAATGGTGATGGAGTAGATTTGGACTTCAGACAGGCCGCCTCCTTGTTTACTAAAGCAGCAGAGCAGGGATATGCCGATGCTCAATACAACTTGGGAATTCTCTACTATGAAGGTAAGGGCGTTTTAAAGGACACTAATCAAGCAGTCTATTGGTTGAGAAAAGCGGCAGCACAAGGACACGGAAAAGCCCAAAGAACGTTGGATGAATTGGGACAATAAACAAGGAATCAATCGACACATAAATAATAACGGAGAACATCGCTATGACGTTCTCCGTTGCTTTTTTGTTTCCAGGCAAATCATTCAACTTATTGTACAACCTTACCTGTCTTATCAATAAAATATGTTTTCCCGTCGGCATCCTTTACCTCAGCCATTCCATTGCGGAAATATTTTGCACCTTTCCACTGGCAGGGGATGACCAACTTTCCAGTTTTGTCGATAAAGCCACACTTCCAGTTGTCATCCAAGACAGCAGCCAGATCCTCGCGGGACTCACCTCGCACTTTCCGCTGCGCACAGGCATACGATGCAGGCACGAACGTCAGCACAAGGGCGACTAATAATACATTGATAATCCTTTTCATCAACTGATAATTATAAGTTTCTTTTGGTAAAATGTTCCTGTGCTCTCTATCGCTTGAACTCAATAGTTTTTAGTGTTCCATTAGAGCTATAGAATGTGACAAAATTAATAGTAAACGGATACTTTTCACTCGTATATGTTCGAGTTATAGATGGAACAATATCATTTGTATCATCTTTTAGGTTTGTCTGTTCAAATCCCAGATTCTTAATAAAATCTATGATTTCGTCATCCTCCCACTTATGAACAGTAATTTGAGCCTTGCTGATGGAATTGCTTTTTTTGTCCGTCCTTTCTATCCATACATTTTCCTTGTCTCCGAGGGTTCGGTTTGCAGAGAAATAGGTTTTCTTGTCGTTTGAGGTGTTGAAACACAGTTCCTCGGTCTCTAGGACAAAGTCATGTGCATAACTGAAATCGTCCCTGAGAAACAGGGCAAAGACAAATTCTATGGCATTGACTCCACAGTATAGTTCATTTAAACTGTCAGGTTGCTCTTCTTCATTTCCAAGATAGACATTACCAGAACTGGGGCCTATGGGCCATTGGATGATTTGGTGGGGTTCGTCAGTTCTTTTCCCTTTCTTTTTCGGCATAGGCTCTTCTATGTAGGGGTCTCTACCACCCGCTTCTTCTCTGGTAATATGACCTGCTGGGGGTGCTACATACAAGATGAAGTTCCAGTTGGGTTGTCCGTTCCCCGTCAGTTGCTCGTTTTCATTAGGTTTGTCTTGGGGTTCGTCTATTGTAGCTGCTATTTCTGTCGGATTCCCGTCGCCTGTCTCGGGTGTTGTCGTGGCAGGTTCTCCGTCATATATCTCCACCAAGCCTTCTGACACTTCCAGATTAAAGTTCTGTGTGTCAGTGAAATATAAATTTACATAGAAATCCTTTTTAACATTGCCTTTCTGCGTATATCCAAAATAGAGGCTTATGGTACCCACATCTGAATTGATGCCCGCCATCAGCCATTCTGAGTAGCTGTTGCGGGAGCGTCTCTCATCAAGTATCATTAAGGGTCCCGGGTTAGGCACAAGAAATGTTTTCCACAATTTGAATATCTCGCGTGCCTCTGCCTCGGTAGCGCAAGGTTTGTCGAGTGCCATGTTTACACTATATACCAACTTGCTCTTACGTGTCATGTTGAAGTGCAATGTTACATACTTGCCTCTGTATGAGCCTTTCATTTCTATGAATTCACCTTCGTATGAGTCCTCCTTGTATTCGCCAACAAACCCCACGCTTCTCAGTTTCTCCATAAAGGTTTCAAGACGCTCGTTCATAGGAAATCCCATAAATGAGAGGTGGGAAAACTGAGCCTGTCCGCATAGACAGTAAAGCCCCATTGCTACCAAAAGCATTATTTTTTTCATCATTTCAGTTGTTAGTTATCATTACCTTGCCAATCATTATTTAAATATCTCTATACCAAAATAACCCAACAAGAGAAGTGCTGCGATGAGAAGCATACTCAACCACCACTCAACCTTTAAACCACTCCCTGAGGTATCGGCAACTTCATCGGAACTGTTCTCTTCTCTAGAAGTTCCACTCTCTTGCGCAATCAAAGAAGAGAAGCCTGGAATACATTTCTCAATATCCTGTTTCAACAAATATAGGTTTGCATCGGTTGTACCCTCAAAATAGCTGTATTCATTTCCGTAAGAATAGACAGACAGATAAGTATCACCTTTGCGGTGGAGATTCAACGACAATGTCTCCCCTCCTGTAGCATAGCTTTTCTGAAGTGGTGTAATATGAATATTCAGAGAAGAAATTGTGTCTATAAGCATATTGAATCTAGCGCTGTCAAACGGTAAATTACCTTCATACAGCAAATCATCATAGCAATATATTCTTAGCCGAAGCAACTGTCGTGTGATGGATACCTCGTAACTACGATGATAAGGCGGTGGAATACTTGCACCCGTGTATTGGAATTCTATCATCTCTGTATCAGGATAAATGGTCACACCGTCACCTGAAGAGGGGGCTCTATAAGGCTTAGGCTCGACAGTATCCGGCTCAGATTGGTAATCTTTTGGGTTGGCCAGTCGCTCTGTTTCCTCGCTAGGAACGAAGACTGGCTCGTCAATAATCGTCTCTTCTTCCGTCACGACTGACTCGTCAAGGAACTTGCGAACATCAGCTGCCGACTGCGGACGCTGCGTGTAGGCAGGATTCATCATCCATGCAATAAGCTTCTGCATGCGGTAGCTGACCTGCGGTGGAAACTGGAGATTACCTCCCATTGCCAATATATTACTGGACGAGGGCGGTGTGTCGTCAGTCAGCAGTTTATAGAGCGTAGCACCCAAGGCATAGAGGTCTGTCCAAGGACCAAAAGAACGCATATCCTGATCTATTTGCTCAAAGGGTGCATAGCCAGGTGTATATGCCAAGGCCGTTGATGTAGGCACTGTAACACCTTCGTTGTTACGTAACTGCTTGGAAGCGCCAAAATCAATGAGGTACAAGTGCCCTTGCTTGTCAACCATCATGTTAGCAGGCTTGATGTCGAGGTGCCAAATCTTCTGGCGGTGTACCGACTCCAGTGCATCGAGAGCCTGACGCAACAGGGGTTCCACTTCGGCATCGGTGAATGGACGACCCAGACGCTTCAGACGTTCGCTCAGCGACTCGCCGTCAATGAAGTCCATGACGTAATACACGGTACCATTCTCTTCGAACAAGTCATGTACCTTGACGATATGGTCATTCTTCAGTTTCCAAAGACGCTGTGCCTCTTTCTTAAATTTCTCACGCTGAGCATCGAACGACGGACGATTTTCTGGCACACTGACAGTCACAGTATTACCCTCACGCAGGTTGATGCCACGCATAAAAAACTCCTTCATGGCACATACCACGTCAAGGTTCAGATTGGTTATCACATAGGTATTGCCAAAACCACCCGACCCAAGTATTCTTTCCACACGGTATGAGCCATTACGCAACTCCGTTCCAAGTTGAAGTGTTATTTGCGGTTCCATATATTTTCAAACGTTCTATTTACTACTTTATTCTACTACTATACTTACTGCATACCATATTACGACCACAACCAATTGATGCAAGAGTTGGTCTAAGCCAAAGAGCACCCAGTAGGGTTTCTGTTTGATGTCTGCAAGCAAGGGAATCTTTACGGATACAGCAGCCTTACATACATCAATAACAAAATGAGTCACCAGTTCCAACGACATCAACAAAAAGAGCTGTTCCGTAGTGACTCCAAACACCAGCAAGCATACTCCCATCAGCACCGCATGAACCGCTGCATGCAACACTATCGGCCACACGTTCCGTCCGTCAGCCTTCGAACGAATCAGCGCCGGCCACGTCAGGCAGAAGTCCGCCAAATAGTGGCAAATCAATAGGGCTATGAGTAGTAACATCATTATCAATTATTCAATAATCTTTCCTGTTTTGTCAACGATATAGGTTTTACCCTTGGTATCCATGACCCCAGCCTGGCCATCTCGGAAAGGCGATATCGATTTCCACCTGCAGGGGGTAATCAACTTGCCCGTCATGTCAATAAGCCCCCACTTTTCCTTGAAATTCTGAACCCAAGCAACCTCTTCTCTAAAAGGCCAGGCTCTTTTCCATTGACAGGGTATGACTACCTTGCCTGTCTTGTCAATATACCCATGCTTACCGTTAGCGTCTTCAACAACAGCCAACCCCTTACAGAAAAGCTCAGTAAATTTCCATTGGCAGGTGACAACTACCCTACCCGTCTTATTGACGAATCCCCACTTGTCGTTTGAATCCTGGACCGCAGCCATGCCCTCGTTAAAAGACCATGCGTCTTCCCATTGATAAGAAATGACTACCTTGCCCGTCTTGTCGATAAAGCCCCACTTTCCGTTGACGCCGCGGGCCAAAGCAAGGCCCTCACTAAAATTTCCTACAGACCTCCATTGACAGGGTATGACCATCTTACCAGTCTTGTCAATAAAACCATACATTTTATTGGCATCTTTGTAATATGCTAAACCTTCATAGAACTTTCCACACGATTAAGAAAGAGAAAAACAAACTTGTTCGTTTTTCCGAACGTGAGCAGGCTCGACTGCCGGTCAATACTGCCAATAGGATTTTTACAATGTTCTTCATTATAGACTTATCATTTTACAACCTTACCTGTTTTGTCAATTTTGTGCCAAACTCCGTTGTCGTCCTGAACAGAAGCAAGACCTTCCCCCGCAGAACCGAAGCCATATGTATCACTCCACTTACAGGGAAGGATTATCTTGCCAGTCTTGTCAATAAAGCCCCACTTTTCATTAGCATCCTTGACATTGGCAAGACCTTCGTTGAACGTCCACGCATCATACCACTTACAAGGAATTATCACAGTACCTGTTTTATCGATAAACCCCCATTTCCCGGTGTTGTCCTTTACTTTGGCCAGCCCCTCACTAAATGCCAATGCAGCATCCCACTTACAGGGAATGACCAACTGGCCCGTCTTGTCAATGAAACCACACTTTCCGTTCTGGTCCTTAACATATGCCAAACCCTCTTTAAAACACCATGTATCTTTCCATATACAAGGAATAACTAATGTGCCGGATTCATTGATAAAACCATACTTGTCATTATCATCTTTAACGTAAGTCAAACCTTCGGTAAAATAATAATTAGCATATTTCCACTGACAGGGAACTACAAGTGTTCCTGCCTTATTAATATATCCAAATTTGCCATTGGCATCAGCAACACGTGCTATGCCATCATAAAAACGATCTGCCCATTTCCACTTACAGGGAATGACAATCTTACCCGTCTCATCAATGAAGCCATATAGATAATTCTCGTCTTTAAAGTTGGCTAGTCCTTCATAGAACTTACCACAAGAGGCAAGGCGTTCTTTGCAAGCGGCTTCTTCTTCAGCTTCTTGCTTCTTGCGGGCTTCCTCAGCCTCACGCTTCTTGCGGGCCTCCTCTTCGCGCTGGCGACGGGCAGCAGCCTCCTGCTGTTGCTTCTTTCGCTTTGCCTCGGCTTCACGGGCCTCACGTGCCTTGCGCTCCGCAGGCGTCTCGATGTTTCCCTGTGCACAAACGTATGTGGTGGGGGCGAGCGACAGCACAATTGCTGCCAATAGGATTTTCACGATTGTTTTCATCATTCATTTGGCTTTTGTTGTGGCAAAGATACAAATAAATATTTCACGCCGATTTTTAGTGCTCATGAGAAAACTGAATTCTGAATTCTGAATCCATTAAGAAAGGAGCGTGCTTTTTTGCGTGTCTTTTTTGCCATATAATTTGCAGACCTCACGAACTTTTCGTACCTTTGTACTCGCAATTAGGAAGTTGCGAGTACGAGTGAAGGCTGCGGCTCAGCATAGCTCGAGCGAGCTCGGCTCTGCATTCGCCTTGCACTTCCCTTGTCAATGTAATCAGGAGGATTAAAAGTGCGAGTGAAGGCTGCGGCAAAGCGAAGGCCAAGCGAAGTCAAAACCGAAACTCACTTTGCAACTCTCCGATGCACATCGGATGACAAACCTGCCGGCCTACGGGCATCAGGGTGCCGGCTATCCCCTTTCAGGGTGCCGGTCTGCAGGCACAAACCTGCCACCTTTCAACGCCAAACCGCCGCGGTTAGAGAATTGAAACACTAAACATTAACCTTCGGTCGAGACTGCTCAAGCAGCCTTAACCATTAAAAAACAAATTACGACTATGGCAAAAGACAAGATTGCGGTAAG